>JBDSOZ010000126.1:0-3328 GCA_039914555.1 Luteimonas sp. | reverse complement strand
TCGGTGGACTGCATCTTCAAGCCCATCTCGTAAGTCCACACGAACTCGGGTGCGAACTCCGGATTGTTCGATTCAACCTGCGAGTTGGCCCGGCCGTTGAAGCCGCCGGACTTGTAGCCACGGTTGGCCGAAGCATAGGCGGTCATGTTGTCGCTGAACGACTTCTTGAGGCTGATCGAGGGGGTGGTCGCGCTCCAGGTCTTGTGCGCGCCCTTGATCACGGCTTGCGGATTGGCACTGAAGCCGGCCAGCGCACCGCCAAAGAACGCACTGGTCGTACGGTCATATTCCTTGGAGTCGCGGGAATGACGCACGCCGGCGGTCAGGCTCCAGGTCGGGCTGAACGCCCAGTCAGCGCTGGCGAAGACCGCCGTGCTGGTGGTGCGCAGGTCGTCGTCGATGGTGCGCAGGAATGGAATGCGGGCGCCAATGAAGCGGATGAAGTCGTTTGCATAGGCTTCCTGGTGCGACGGAACCGCCTCGTTGAGGTAGTAGGCACCGAAGATTGCCTTGACGTCGCCGCCATTGTCGTACTGCAACTGCAGTTCCTGGCTGAGCTGTCGCTGGTGCACGGCAACGAACACATCGCCCAGTTGGAACTGGGACGCATCAATGTCGATGTACGACGCGGTCTCGAGTTTGCGCCAGGCACTGATGCTCTTGAGCAGCCAGGCATCGTTGATCGCCCAGTCGACATTGAAGGCAACGCCGCTATGGCTCATCTCCTGGCCCTTGTCCGGGCTGAACGAAGTTCGCGTCTCGAAGTTGTACTTGCCGACGGGTGCGGGCATCAACACCGGATCAGGCAGCACCAGGTCATCGCCCTTGAGCGGTGCGGTCGGTCGGCCGAGGGTCAGCGCGGCTTTCTGCTTGGTGTAGTCCAGGGTGAGCGTCGCACTGAATTCCCCACCGTTGCGGAACGCCAGCTTGGCGCGCGCGGCGTTGGTGTCGTCGCCGTTGTACTGCTTGCCGGTCGCGGGATCCTTGATGTAACCATCGTTGTGGCTGCTCACGCCGGCGATGCTGCCCGCAACGAATTCATTGAAGCGGGTGGACGCGTAGAAGCTGGCCTGGGCACGACCGAAGTTCCCCGCGACCATTTCCACCGAGCCGCCGGTGTAGTCAAACGGGTCCTTGGTGGTCAGCTTGATCGCGCCGCCGGTGGAATTCTTGCCGTACAGCGTGCCTTGCGGCCCGCGCAGCACTTCGACCTGGGCGACGTCGAACAGCGAGAACAGCGCGCCGTTGATGCGCGAATAGTAGACGTCGTCAACGTACATGCCGACGCCGGGGTCAAAGGTATGCAGCGCATCGGGCTGGCCGATGCCGCGGATGAACACGTTGACGCTGTTGGCCGAACCGCGGCCCTGGACGATGTTCATGTTCGGCACGGCGCCCTGCAAACCGCCGATATCCTGGGCTTGCAGGTCCTTCAGTTGTTCTTCGCCAAAGGCGCTCACCGCAACCGGCACGTCCTGGATCGATTCCTCGCGGCGACGCGCGGTGACCTTGACCGCGCCAAGCGTCTTGGTGGTCTCGGCGTCCTGCTTGGCGACCTGCGCAGGGGTTGCCGCTTCGGCCTCCGCAGTCGTGGCGGACGTGGCGTCCTGGGCCCACGCCGCAGGCGACATCAGGATGCAACCGATCGCCAGGCTCAAATGCTTGCGCTTCATTCTTTGTCTCTCCCCTCTGGGAACGGCAGGCGCGGCAACCGCCGCAGGATGGCCGCAAGACTAGGGAACCTGTCGCTGCCGCGGCATCGTACCTTCGGACAATGGGCCGCCCTGCCCCGGGTCCGGACACTGCAAGCCACGGATTTCAGGCCCGGCGTGGCGAGGATCGACGGAATGGCTTTTCTGGTGGTACTCGCGGCATTGTGCTTCCTGATGTACGTGGCCTATCGCGGCCACAGCGTGATCCTGTTCGCGCCAGTCGCGGCCTTGGGTGCGGTGCTGCTGACGGATCCGTCGCTGGTTGCGCCGATGTTCACTGGCCTGTTCATGGCCAAGATGGTCGGCTTCCTGCAGCTGTATTTCCCGGTATTCCTGCTCGGTGCCGTGTTCGGCAAGGTGATCGAGCTGTCGGGCTTTTCCAAGTCGATCGTGGCCGCGACCATCCGCGTGGTCGGCGCCCAGCGCGCGATGCTGTCAATCGTGGTGGTCTGCGCCCTGCTCACCTACGGCGGCGTGTCGCTGTTCGTGGTGGTGTTTGCGGTGTACCCCTTCGCCGCCGAACTGTTCCGCCAAAGCGACATCCCCAAACGGCTGATCCCCGGCACCATTGCCCTAGGTGCGTTCACCTTCACCATGGACGCGTTGCCGGGCACGCCGCAGATCCAGAACATCATCCCGACCACGTTCTTCGGTACCGACACCTGGGCGGCGCCAGTGTTGGGCACCGTGGGTGGTGTTTTCATCCTGGCGCTCGGCATGACCTACCTCGAGTGGCGGCGTCGCAGCGCGGTGCGCGCCGGCGAAGGTTATGGCCAGCTGAGCTCGCTCATCAACGAACCAGCGGCATTTGCCGGTGGCAAGCTGGCCAACCCGATCATCGCGATCCTGCCGCTGTTGCTGGTGGGCGTGGTCAACAAGTTGTTCACCGTCGGGATCCCGCAGTGGTATGGCGACAGCCACAGCTTCGTGCCGGCCGTCATCGGCAACCCCGTGCCCGTGGTCCAGGAAGTATCGCGGATCGTCGCGATCTGGGCGGTGGAAGGCGCGTTGTTGGCAGGCATCGCCTGCGTGTTGCTGTTTGCGTGGAAGCCGGTGGTGTCGGGATTCGCCGAAGGCAGCAAGTCCGCGATCGGTGGAGCATTGCTGGCGGGCATGAACACAGCATCCGAATACGGGTTTGGCGCGGTGATTGCCGCCCTGCCCGGCTTCCTGGTCGTCGCCAATGCACTGGCGGCGATCCCCAATCCCTTGGTCAACGAAGCGGTCACCGTGACCGCCCTGGCCGGCATCACCGGTTCGGCATCTGGCGGCATGGGCATTGCCCTGGCCGCAATGTCGGAGACCTTCATCGCCAACGCCCAGGCCGCCGGCATTCCGCTGGAAGTATTCAATCGTGTGGCGGCCATGGCCTCGGGCGGCATGGACACGCTGCCGCACAACGGCGCCGTGATTACCCTGCTGGCAGTGACCGGGCTGACCCATCGCCAGGCCTACAAGGACATCTTCGCCATCACCATCGTCAAGACCTTGGCGGTGTTCGTGGTGATCGGCGTGTACTACGCGACCGGCATCGTCTGACCGCGCGCCCCGTAGGAGCGCGCCTTGCGCGCGATCGCGGCCAAGGGCCGCTCCTGCAGGCGATCGCGGCCAAGGGC
>JBDSOZ010000066.1:0-6254 GCA_039914555.1 Luteimonas sp. | reverse complement strand
CGCCCACAAACCATCATGCGTCCGGCGAACGTGGTTGAAGGCGAGTACCACGTGGTCGGCAAAACCTCCTGAGACAGACGCCGATGCTGCCGGTGCACCGCATTTACTGTGTGGGCCGCAACTTCGCCGAGCATGTCCGCGAGATGGGCGGTGCGCCTGCGGAACCGGCCGCACGCGGACGCCCGGTGTTCTTCCTCAAACCCACCGATGCCCTCGTCCGCGACGGCATCGTGCCCTACCCGCCCGGCACCAGCGAACTGCACCACGAAGTGGAGCTGGTGGTCGCGCTCGGCGCCGACGCAGCGCCGGGCGAATTGGCCCGCGCCGACGCAATGGCGCTGGTGGCCGGTTATGGCGTCGGCCTCGACCTGACCCGGCGCGACCTGCAGGCGGAAGCCAAGGCCAAGGGCCTGCCTTGGGACATCGCCAAGGCGTTTGATTTTTCCGCACCGATCAGCGCATTCGTAGCGATCGATGAGGTCGGCGAATTGGCGGCCCACACGCTGAGCCTGGACGTCAACGGCGAGCGCCGCCAGCATGGTTCCCTGGGCGACTTGATCTGGAATGTCGCCGACATCCTGCATGAGTTGTCAAAGCTGTATTGGCTGCGCGCGGGCGACCTGGTGTTCATGGGAACGCCGGCCGGCGTCGGGCCACTGCAGCCAGGTGACACCTTCCGTGCCAGCCTTGACGGCGTGGTTGCATTCGAGGGCAGGATCGCACCGCCGCTTGCGGCGGCTTGAGTCAGGCTGGACTGAAGCGGAGAGTGGGATGGGAATGATCAGCGAGTTCAAACAATTCATCGCCCGCGGCAGTGTCGTGGACCTGGCGGTCGGGGTGGTGATCGGGGCCGCGTTCGGCAAGATCGTGACCGCGCTGGTCGACGGTATCGTGATGCCGCTGGTGGGCGTGCTGCTGGGCGGCGCCAGCGTTTCTGACTGGAGCTATGTGCTCAAGCCCGAAACCGTGGACGCTGCCGGGGCCAAGGTGGCCGAGGTAGCGGTGCAGTACGGCATGTTGATCCAGACCATGATCGACTTCCTGTTGATCGCGTTGGTGATCTTCCTGCTGCTCAAGGCCTACAACCGCATGCGCAAGACCGACGAGGCCGCTCCCGCAACGCCCAGCGAGGAAATCCTGCTGCTGCGCGAGATCCGCGACTCGCTCAAGCGCCAGCCCGGGGGGTGACTTGCGGCACAGCGACGCGTGGCCACCGCTTGCTACAGTCGCGGCTCCGCCTTGCTGCCGGGAATTGCCATGCACCTTGCGCCTCCATTGTTGGGCTTGTTGTTGACTGCGCTGCTGTCGCCAGTCGCGAATGCGGCGCAACCCGCCACGCGAATCCCGCAATCCGCGCTGGACACCGCTGCGCAATTGCGCGCCACTGCGCTGGCCGACGACACCGGCTGGCGCGTGGTCGAGTCGCTGACCACTGAAGTCGGCCCGCGTCCGGGCGGCAGTGCTGCTGACGCACGCGCCGTGGCCTGGGCCAAGGCCAAGTTCGAGGCGCTGGGCTTCGACAAGGTGTGGACCGAGCCGGTGACCTTCCCCAACTGGCAGCGCCGTAGCGAACATGCCGAAGTGCTCGGCCAGCATTCGCAAGCGCTGGTAGTCACCGCGCTGGGCGGCAGCCCGGGCGGCACGGTGACGGGCCAGGTCGTGCGTTTTCCGGACCTGGACTCGCTGCAGAAAGTCGCACCAGGCTCGCTCAAGGGCAAGATCGCCTTCATCGACTACCGCATGGAGCGTGCTCAGGACGGCCATGGTTACGGCATGGGCTCGCGCGTGCGCGGTACGGGACCTGCGGCGGCGATCAAAGCCGGTGCCGCGGCTTACCTGATGCGTTCGGCCAGCACCAGTCCGCATCGCTTCGCGCACACCGGCGGAACCCGGTTTGGCGAAGGCCAAGTCCCGATTCCTTCGGCAGCGATGAGCAACCCGGACGCCGACCAGCTCACGCGCCTGCTGGCGCTGGATCCATCGACCCAAGTGCGACTTGCCCTGGACTGCGGCTGGACCGGCGAATACACCTCGCAGAATGTCATTGGCGAAATCACCGGCAGCAGCCGCCCGGACGAAATCGTATTGATCGGCGGGCATCTTGACTCCTGGGACCTGGGCACCGGCGCAATCGATGACGGCGCCGGCATTGGCATCTCGATGGCGGCCGCAAAATTGATCGCCGACCTGCCGCAACATCCAGCCCGCACGATCCGGGTCGTTGCATTCGCAAATGAAGAGCGCGGCCTGTTTGGCGGTTTCGCCTATGCCAAGGCGCATGCCGGCGAACTGGTGAAACACGCGATCGTGTCGGAAAGCGATTTCGGCGCCGGTCGCATCTACGGTTTCGATGCCGGGGTGGCCGACTACGCCGACGCGGCCGTGCAACAGATTGCCGCGGCCCTGGAGCCACTCGGAATTGAATGGCGGCATGGAGAAGGCGAAGCGGAATCCGACGTCGGCCCGTATGCCGGCACCGGTGCGGCCTGGGCCTGGCTCGGCCACGACGGCACCAATTATTTCGACCTGCACCACAACGCCGACGACACCCTCGACAAGATCGATCCGAAAGTGCTGGCGCAGAACGTGGCCGCCTATGCGGTGTTCACCTATCTCGCCGCGCAGGCCGAGGGCGACTTTGGAAGTTCACCGGCGCGGACGCAGGAGCGGCGCAGCCACTGACCATCTGTAGAAGCGCGCCTCAAGCGCTCGCGCGCAACACCCACACTGGTTGTGGCACTCCTGCTGCCGCATCTTCGAACGCAATGGCTTCTGCAACAGCGAACCCCGCGGCACGCGCTTCGTCCGCGAGTCCACGACCGAACTTGTGGAAGCACAGCACGCCGCCGCCCAGCGGGTCGCCGTGGTATTCAGGGGGTACCAGGTGGGTAATGCGCCCTGCCGCGTCGCGCAGCGCGCAGGTGCGCACGCCTTCGAGGCCGGGATCGTAGGGAACGCACAACAAAAGCAGGCCGCCTGGGCGCAGGACCCGGGCGAATTCACGCAACGCCGCGCGGAAATCCGGGACGTGTTCAAGCACGTCGAGGCTGACGACAACGTCGAACGAAGCCGTGGCAAAAGCCAGGGCAGTGACGTCTTCGTGGCGCACCTTGCGCAACATCCGATGCCGCCACAGCCATGAGCACAGGCGCAGCCGTTGCCACCACGACGCAGTCCACTCGCTACCCGTGATCCGCGGCAGGCGCTTCGCCAGCGCCAGGTACAACCGGCTGGCTTGTTCGGTCAGGTACACGCGTGCGTGCGCGTCCGCAACCGCATCGAACAACAGTCCGGCGACAGCCCGTTGTCGCGCGATGCACCCGCAGCGGTCGCAGGCAAGTGCCTCGCGCAGTGAGCCATCCGGGTTCGCGCCCTGCAGCGAGAACCGAACCCGCCTGGCGCAGAGGACGCAGAAGCCCTCGAGAGATGCGCCTGCGCCGGCGGCTTTCACGGCACCCGTTGCCGCCACTGGGCCAGCAGCACCGCGGTCGCTGCCGACACATTGAGGCTTTCCACGCTGCCACTGCCCGGAATCGACACGCGCAGGTCGCAGGCAGCGACCAGCGCTGGATCCATGCCTTCAGCTTCGGCACCAAGCACCCAGGCCACGCGTTGCGGCAGGTGTGCGTCGAACAGACTTTCACCCCCGCGGACGATCGTCGCGGCGAGCGTGAATCCCGCCCCACGCAATTGCGCGATGGCGTTGTCATCGCGCCCCATGCGCACGAATGGCACGGACTCGGCACCACCTTCGGCCACCCGAGCGGCGGCACCGGACAAGGCCAATGGCGATTGCTTGGGCAGCAGGATCGCGGCGACACCGAAGTGCGCGGCCGACCTGAGGATGGCGCCGAGGTTGTGCGGATTGCCCACGCCATCGAGCCAGACGACGCACTGCGGGCCGTCCGGCAAGTCGCGCAGCCACGCGGTGAGCGATGGCGGCTCTTCGCGCAGCACGTCCGCAACCACGCCTTCGTGGTGGCTGCTCGACGCCAGCTTGCGCAGGTCGTCTTCCGGCACCACCCGATAACCGATGCGGTTGTCGACACACCACTTGAGCACTGGCTGCAGTTGCGGGATCCGTGCCTCGGCCAGGTACAGCTTGCGGATGGCCTTGGGGCGACGCGCAAACACCGCGCGCACCGCGTTCAGGCCGTACAGCCGAAGTTCCGGCGCGGTCACGCCAAGCCTCCCACTTCCGGGCTTTGCGCTTCCTGCGCCGCCAGTTCGTGCGCAATCGCCTCGGGCGAGCCCGTATGCGGCGCCAGCAACGCGTAGAACGCGGGAACCACGAACAGCGACAAGAGGGTCGACACCGCGACGCCGGAGATGATCACGATGCCGATCGTGCCACGGCTGGCGGAACCGGGGCCACCGGCCAGCACCAGCGGCGTCGCGCCCATGATCGTGGCAATCGAGGTCATCAGGATCGGGCGCAGGCGGATGGCCGAAGCCTCGACGATCGCATCGTGCACGCTGCGTCCCGCATCGCGCAGCTGGTTGGCGAATTCAACGATCAGGATACCGTTTTTCGCCGCCAGCCCGACCAGCATCACGATGCCGATCTGCGAGAACAAATTGAGGGTGCCACCGCTGATCCACAGGCCCAACAGCGCGCCCAGCACGCCCAGCGGCACCGTCAGCATGATCACCAGCGGATGCAGGAAACTCTCGAACTGGGCGGCCAGCACCAGGTACACGATCAGCAAGGCCAGCGCAAAGGTGACCAGCACCTCGCCGCCGGATTGCTGCAGCTCGCGCGACTCGCCCTTCCAGCTGACCTGGGCGTAGTCGGGAAGACTCGTAGCCACGGCGCCCTGGGCCCACGCGACCGCGTCGCCAAGGCGATAACCCGGCGCCAGGCTGGCGCTCAGGGTGATCGACCGCAATCGGTTGAAGCGGTTGAAGGTGCCCGGTTCGGCGATTTCCTTCAGCGTGACCAGGTTCGACAGCGGCACCAGCGTGCCAGCGCCCGTGCGCACCTGCAGCGCGTTGAGGTCAGCCACCGAGGCGCGCGCGTCGCGTGCGGCCTGCAGGACCACGTCGTACTCCTCGCCGTTGTCGACGAAGGTGGTGACGCGCCGGCCGCCCATCATCGTTTCCAGCGCGCGGCCGATTTCGGTGGCGCTCACACCGAGGTCGGCGGCACGCGCGTGGTCGATGATCACGCGCATCTGCGGACGGGTTTCCTTGTAATCCGAATCCGCTCCGACCAGGCCCGGGTTCGCGTCCATCTTCGCCAGCATGATGTCGCGCCATTGCGCGAGCTCGGCGTAGTCCGGGCCGCCAAGCACCAACTGGAATGGCTGGCCGCGGGTACGCACCAGCCCGCCGCCGACCTGGGTGCGCACCTTGACCCCGGTGAGGCCGCTGAACTTGCCCTGCAGTTCGGCCGCGACCTGGGCGGTGTCCTGGCTGCGCTCATGCCAGTCCTGCAGGAACACGCTGGCGCGACCCGTGTGCATTTCCTCGCTGGCGCCGAAGCTGCCGGGAACCCGCGGATTCACCCGCACGATCGGCTTGCCCGGGCCGATTTCGCCGGCAAGGATCTGTTCGACCTGCTTCATCTGCGCCACGGAATAGTCGAAGCCGGCGCCTTCCGGGCCTTCCATTGACAACGAGAACGAGCCGCGATCCTCGGCCGGCGCGAGTTCCGACGGCAGGTGCCGGAACAGCAGCAGCGCAGCAGCAAGCGCCGCCAGCATCAGCAGCGCGAACAGCCAGGTGCGGTGCACATGGCGTCCCAGCAGCGAGCGGTATCCGCCCGCGACCCGGTCGAAGCGCGCGTTGAGCCACTGGCTGACCTTGTTGCCGTGCACGGCGTGCGGGCCGGAGTGCGGCCGCAGCAAGCGCGACGCCATCATTGGCGTGAGCGTGAGCGCCACGAATGCGGAAATCGCCACCGCTGCCGCCATCGCCACCGACAATTCGCGGAACAGGCGCCCGGTGTTGCCCTGCAGGAATCCGACCGGCAGGAATACCGCGATCAGCACCGCGGTTGTCGCCAGTACCGCGAACGCAACCTGCGCGGTGCCGCGGCGCGCCGCGACCAGCGGCGGTTCCCCCAGGTCGACGCGACGCTGCACGTTTTCCACCACCACGATCGCGTCGTCCACCACCAGGCCGATGCACAGCACCAGCGCGAGCAATGTCAGCAGGTTGATCGAAAACCCGAACACGTACAGCGCGATGAAAGACGCAATCACGCACACCGGCACCGTCACCGCCGGGATCAGCGCAGCGCGCATGCTGCC
>JBDSOZ010000064.1:0-3490 GCA_039914555.1 Luteimonas sp. | reverse complement strand
ACGCCCGACGCGACGACATGACCAAGTCCGAACTGATCGAGATCCTCACGCTACGCCAGGGCCACCTCAAGGCCGACGATGTCGACCTCGCGGTCAAGTCGTTGCTGGAGATGATGGGGGGCGCGCTCGCCCATGGCGAACGGATCGAGATCCGCGGCTTTGGCAGCTTCTCGTTGCATTACCGTCCACCGCGTACTGGCCGCAATCCCAAGACCGGCGATGCGGTCGCATTGCCCGGCAAGCACGTGCCGCACTTCAAGCCCGGCAAGCAACTGCGCGAACGCGTCAGTGACGCGATGCCGCTGGCGTCAGAGGACTGATGCGCCTGCTGCGGCTCCTGGTCGCTTTGTTCTTCATCGCTGCCGGCCTGGCCGTTGGCGCACTCAACCCGCAGCCCGTCTCGGTCGACCTCGGGTTTTCGATCCTGCATTCCACCCTTGGCATCAGCCTGCTGGTTGCACTCCTGATCGGCGTGGTTGCCGGCGGCCTGGTGCTCGCCGCCAGCGTGGTGTTGCCATTGCGCCAGCGCCTGCGACGCGGGCAACCGCTGCCGCCGACAGATCGGGACGCCTGAGCAATGGCATTCCTCGACCAATGGATCTGGTTCGTGTTGCTGCTTCCTGTCGCGGCACTCAGCGGCTGGGTGATCGGACGCCGCGGCGGCGAACGCCACAGCGACAGCCAGGTGAGCAAGCTTTCCACCACGTATTTTCGCGGATTGAATTACCTGCTCAACGAGCAGCCTGACAAGGCGATCGAACTGTTCCTGCATATCGCCGAGCTGGACAAGGACACCTTCGAAACCCAGGTTGCGCTGGGCCACCTGTTCCGCAAGCGTGGCGAAGTGGATCGCGCGATCCGCCTGCACCTTGCGCTGGTGCAACGCCCCGACCTCAACGATGCGCAGAAAGTGCAGGCACTGCTGGCGCTGGGCGAGGACTACATGAAGTCGGGCTTGCTCGACCGCGCCGAAACGGTGTTCTCCGAGCTGGCGCAGATCGACCAGCGCGCACCACAGGCCTTGCGCCACCTGATCGGCATCTACCAGTCGGAACGTGACTGGGCCAAGGCGATCGAGAATGCCAGTCGCTTCGAGGCGGCTACGGGTGAGCCGATGGGCAAGCTCGTCGCCCAGTTCGAATGTGAGCTGGCTGACCGTCATCGGGCTGCGGGCGACATCGATGCAGCGCGCCATTCGATCGTCCGCGCTTATGCTGCCGATTCGACCTCGGTACGCGCAGGCATGTTGGAAGGACGCATTGAAGTCGAGGCCGGCAACGATGCGGCTGCGATCCGTGCGTTGGAACGCGCCGCGCGCCATGATCCCGACTACCTGCCCGAATTGTTACCGTCCTTGCTGGCCAGCTACCTGCGCGTAGGCGACAGCACGGGAGCGCGTGCGTTCCTGTCCGAGATGGCCGAACACTATCGTGGTATCGCACCGGTGCTGGCGTTGGCGGGGATGGTGGAGTCGGAGGAGGGCGCCGGGGCCGCGCGTTCCTACCTCGCGCAGCAGCTCAAGGACCGGCCTTCGGTGCGTGGCGAGGCGGCACTGATCGACCTGACCCTGGCCGAGCAAGCCGACCCGGTCGCAACCCTGCACGATCTCAAGCACATCACCGACCAGTTACTGGTGCGCAATCCCAGCTATCGCTGTAGTCGTTGTGGTTTTGGCGCGCGCAGCCACCATTGGCAATGTCCTAGCTGCAAGGAGTGGGGCACGGTGAAGCCACTGCTGAACTACGCAGTGGTCTAGCGCGCAATGGTCGGAAGCATCGCCTGGACAACCTTGGCGCCTTGGCTGGCGGTCGCATTCCTGATGGCGTTGGCTGGCACCTTCCTGGGGCGTCGCTATGCCCTGCGCAAGCAATTGCTCGATCAGCCAGGCATCCGCCGCAGCCACGACACGCCGACACCGCGTGGTGGCGGCATCGCGATCGTGGCAGCGATGGTGCCGGTTTTTTCCAGCCTTATCTGGCCGCTGTCCGCACACTCGGCGGCCATGGCCGCGATCGGTGCCGGCCTGTTTCTGGTAGCCGCGATTGGTTGGCTCGACGACCATCGCCCGCAGTCACCCTGGTCGCGCCTGCTCGTGCAAATGCTGGCTGCCGGATTACTGGGATTGGCATTGCTTGGCTTGGGCGCGAGTCCAGCCAAAGCGGCATGTGGCTGGCTGTTGGCAATGGTCCTGGTCAATGCCTGGAACTTCATGGATGGGATCGATGGGCTGGCCGCGAGCCAGGCCATGCTGGCGGCATCGGCTTACGCGTTGTTCGTCGGCACGGGCCCTGCGCTCTGGCTGGGACTGTCGCTGGCTGCGTGTTGCGCGGGCTTCCTTCCGCTCAACCGGCCGCACGCGCGGATCTTCCTTGGCGATGTGGGGAGTGGCGCCTTGGGCTACCTGATCGCGGTGTTGGCGTCATTGGCCCTGCTTGGTGCCAGTTGGCGCCACGCGCCGCTGTTGTTGTTGCCGGTCATGGGGTTCGGGGTGGATACCGGCCTGACCCTGGCCCGGCGAGTCCTGCGCGGGGAGCGTTGGTGGTTGCCCCACGTCCAGCACGCTTACCAAGCTTGGGCCCGACACGCCGGCCATGGCCTCGTCACCGCCGCGTTTTTCGTATGGACTCTGGCTGGGTGCGGGTTCATGCTGGCGGCTGGCGACGCGTCATTCACATTAATTATGCTCATCTCGGTGACCTGGTGCTTGGCGGCTTGTGCCGCCTGGCTGTACCTGCAGCGGTCCAGAGGATGCGCGACCGGAGTCGAAGGCTGATGGGCTTGAAGGATAGGATCGTCGCCAGCTTGCCAAGGACTGCTGTTGTCTTGCACGACCTGGCCATGGTCTGGATTGCGTGGACCGGGCTGCACCTGGTGCGTTACGCACTGCGTTCGGAACCGTCACCGCTTTCGTCCTGGTCGACCGAAGTTGCGCTGGTCCTGTTGGCCCAAGGGCTCGTGTTCTGGCGGGTCGGCCTTTATCGCGGTGTCTGGCGTTTTGCCAGCGTTCCTGACCTGATCAATATCCTCAAGGCTTGCCTGTTCGGGTTGGTTGCGATCTGTGTCGGCTTGTTTATTTATAACCGCATGGACCAGGTGTCACGCACGGTGCTGGTGTTGTATCCATTCGTGCTCACGGCATTGCTGGGAACGCCGCGACTCTTGTACCGGGTGTGGAAGGACCACCAGTTGTCGCGGTCGGAGAAGGCCGGGTTGCGGGTGTTGATCCTTGGCGCTGGCCAGGCCGGCGAAGCGCTGGTGCGCGACCTGCGCCGTGCCGGTGCCTACCATCCGGCTGGCTTCCTCGACGATGCAGGAAACCTGCGCGGCAGTTATGTCCAGGGTATCCCGGTACTGGGTCGTATTGATGAGGTCGAGCGGATCGCGCGCGAGACTGCAGCTGGTCTGCTGGTCATCGCGATGCCCGCGCTGGACGCGGAAGCGCTGCGCAAGGTGGTCCAGGCCTGTGAAGGCACCGGGTTGCCGTTCCGCC
>JBDSOZ010000052.1:0-3308 GCA_039914555.1 Luteimonas sp. | reverse complement strand
GACCGCGGCGATGATGCCCTCGGCAATCATGTCGCAGCGGACGATGCCGCCGAAGATGTTGACGAAGATCGCCTTCACCTTGTCGCTGGACAGGATCAGCTTGAACGCCTCGGTGACGCGCTCCTTGTTGGCGCCACCACCGACGTCGAGGAAGTTGGCCGGCTCGCCGCCTTCCAGCTTGATCACGTCCATGGTCGCCATCGCCAGGCCGGCACCGTTGACCATGCAGCCGATGTTGCCGTCCATGGTCACGTAGTTGAGGTCGTACTGGCTGGCGCGCACTTCGGTTTCGTCTTCCTGGCGGATGTCGCGCATTGCGGCCAGGTCGGGGTGGCGGAAAGTGGCGTTGTCGTCGGAATTGATCTTGCCGTCGAGGACCGCAAGGTTGCCGTCGGTCATGATCGCCAACGGATTGAGTTCGACCAGGGCCAGGTCTTTCTCGTTGAACAGCTTGTACAGCCCGAGCATGATCTTGGTGAGCTGGTTGACCTGCTTGGAGGTCAGGCCGAGCCCGAAGCCCATGTCGCGACACTGGTAAGGCTGCAGGCCCTGCACGAAGTTGACCTCGAGGGTCTTGATCGCATCGGGGTTGTCGACCGCGGTCTTCTCGATCTCCACGCCGCCTTCGCTGGAGGCAATGAAGGTGATGGCCTGGGTCGAACGATCGACCAGCACCGACAGGTACAGCTCCTGTGCGATGTCGGTGGCCTGGGTGACCAGCACGCTGTCGATCGGCAGGGCTACCCCGGCCGACTGATAGGTCTCCATTTTGGTGCCAAGCATGCCCTTGGCGTACTCGCGCACCAGGTCCAGGGTTTTGGCCAGCTTGACCCCGCCAGCCTTGCCGCGGCCACCGGCGTGGATCTGCGCCTTGACCACCCAGAAGTTGCCGCCAATGGCCTTGGCCGCCTCGACTGCCTCTTCGGGGGTGCGCGCAACGCGCCCCGGGGGAACCGCAATGCCGTAATCGGCAAACAACTGCTTGGCCTGGTATTCGTGGAAGTTCATCGATCATCCGGAAGCACAACAGAGCCCCCCATTGTACGCCCCCGGCCGTTCGACGACAGGAGGTGATACCGTTTTCACGCCCCAGGGGACCAGCCATGAGCCAACCATCCGGCGTCGCCGAATCCCAGTTCCGCGACTTGTACATCTACAGCCTGTATCGCGTGCTCGAAGCCGCGCTGCTGACGCTGCTGCTGTTCGGGCCCGTGCGCGAACTGCTGCCCACGCCGCTGCACCCGCTGCTGGCCAAGGCAACTGCCGTGGCCTACCTGGCCGTGTCGGTGCCACTGCTGTACTGGGCCTTGCGCGAGGTCGGCTTGCGCGGCCAGGTGATGGTCGGCCTGGTCATCGACATCGCGGTCGCGTTCCTCGCGGTGCACGCTATCCCTTCAGCGGCCTCAGGCATCGCCCTGTTGCTGATCTTCAATGTCGGCGCCAGCGCACTGCTGCTGCCGTTGCGCTACGGCCTGGCCGGCGGCGCATTGGCGGGCGCGGCGATGATCGGCGAGTTCATCTGGAGCACCCTGGGTAGCAACCGCACCGACCGACCTTTGGCGGAACCGTTGATGTTTGCGGTGAGCTTCCTCTCGATCGCGATGCTCACCCACCTGCTGGGCCGGCAGATCCGCGAAAGCCAGGCCCTGGCAGACCGCCGTGGCGACGAACTCGCCGACATGGCCGCCGTCAACGAATTGATCATCCGGCGCATGCGCACCGGCGTATTGCTGGTGGATGCCGATGGCAGCATTCGCCTGGCCAATGAAGCCGCGCTGTTGCAACTGGGCGACCACGGTGGCGAGCGCAAACTGGTCGACGTTGCCCCCGAATTGGCCGAGCGCCTGACACTCTGGCTGCAGACCGGAATCAGCGAAGAGTCGTCGCTGCGGATGGGCAATGAACAACCTGAAGTACTGCCACGTTTTGCCCGCCTGCTGGCATACGGCGACGCCGCGCTGGTGTTCCTGGACGACACCTCGCTGGTGTCGCGCCGCGCCGAGTCGTTGACCCTGGCGACCTTGGGACGCTTCTCTGCCAGCCTCGCGCATGAAATCCGCAACCCGCTGGCCGCAATCAACTACGCGACCCAGCTGCTGCAGGAGTCCAGCGACATCAACGTCGCCCACCAACGCCTGCTGCACATCATCCACAGCCAGTGCCAGCGCACCAACGGCATCGTCGAAAACGTACTCGGACTGGCCCGACGCGAGCGCGCCAGCGCCGACCACATCGACCTCGCCGCATTTGCGCAACGTTTTGTCGAAGACTACAAACAGGTGCTGCCGCCGGATTCGGGCACGGTCGTGGTGGGCGGCATGACCCAGGTGCACGCACTGGTCGATCCCCGCCACCTGCAGCAGGTGATGACGGTGCTGGTCCAGAACGCGCTCAGCCATTGGCACCTGCCGGGAGACCCGGCGCAGGTCACGGTGGAAGTGCACGTGACCGGCGGCCGTCCCACCCTCGACGTCCGCGATCGCGGCCCCGGCATCGCCGCCGAAGCGCGCGAACAACTGTTCAGCCCGTTCTTCACCACCTCCGAACTGGGGACTGGCCTGGGCCTATATATTGCCCGCGACTTGTGTCGCGCCAATGAAGCCACGCTGGACTACATCGACCTGGACGATGGCAGCAGCTGTTTCCGGGTGACGCTGCCCGATCCGCAAGCCCTGCTGCCGGCATAGCGGGGTCGTGTAAGTTATGGCGATGACTGATCCCCGAGGCCAGGCCAGCGCACTCATTGTCGACGACGAACACGACATCCGCGAGTTATTGGTCTTGACCCTGGGCCGCATGGGCCTGCGCACCGACACCGCTGCCAACCTGGCCGCGGCCCGGGCGCAACTGGCCCGGAACCATTACGACCTGTGCCTGACCGACATGCGCTTGCCCGATGTCTCGGGCATCGAACTGGTCGCTGAAATTTCCGCGCAACATCCGGACACCCCCACCGCGATGATCACCGCCTTCGGCAATGTCGATGCCGCGGTGGGTGCGCTCAAGGCCGGCGCTTTCGACTTCGTCAACAAGCCCGTGGACATCCACGTGCTGCGGCGGCTGGTCAACCACGCCCTCGACCTCGGCCAGCGCCGCCGCGAAGCCCCGCCAACCGGTCTTGCGCGCCTGCAGGGCGACTCGCCGGCAATGCAGGCCTTGCGCGCCACCGTCGCCAAGGTCGCCCGCAGCCAGGCCCCGATCGCGATCACCGGCGAATCCGGCGTGGGCAAGGAACTGGTTGCCCGCACCATCCATGCCGAAGGCGGTCGCGCCAAGGGCCCGTTCGTTCCCGTCAACTGTGGCGCAAT
>JBDSOZ010000037.1:0-4916 GCA_039914555.1 Luteimonas sp. | reverse complement strand
GCGCATCGGGGACCATGGCCCCGCCGCTCCCTCCAGTCATCCTGACTGAGGTCGCGGCCGCGGCCATCCATGGCCGCTTCGGGATCCAGGATCCCCGCTGCACGCCGCCAAGCGAGCGTGAGGTTTCTGTCTTCTGCTGCAAGAAGCCTTAGCGTCCAGCTGCGATCGCCGTCGCGAGCGCGGGGGTATCAGCCGGGGGTTCTGGCGACATGGATGTCGCCAAAAAGCCTACAGGGATGTATTCACGGCGTCCCCCGACTGATACCCCCGTGATCGCGGCGGCCCATCACGAAGGAGAAAGCAAATAGTCGGTGTAGGCGAAGCGGTTGTCGCGGAGGACGGTGTCGCCGGGTTGCAGTACGAGCGGCTGCGCGAACATCGGGCCCGCGGCGACGCAGGTGTGGAATTCGCCGTTCTCACCGCAGGGATCCACGTCGGCAGGTAGTTCCGCGAGCAATGTTTCGTCGAACTTCCGGCCTGCGAAACTTGCATCCAGCTGGCTGCTGTCGACGCAACACACGCAGGCTTGCATTCCAGCGGCGATCATCTGCCGTGACAGTTGCGCGGTGTCACTTCCAAACAACGGAAATTGGGATGTCCACCCATGGCGCGCGCACAGCGCCTCTCGGTATGCGCGGATATCGGCGAGGAACAGGTCCCCAAAGGCGATGCTGTCCAATCCCGGCCAGCGCCCGCGCGCCTGCGCCAACGCACTGGCGAACGTCGCCTCGTAAACGCTGTTGTCCGCGTGCTGCGGCATCCGCGCCTCGATCACCGGCAAGCCGGTGGCCGTTGCCTGCGCACGCAACACCTCCACCCGGATGCCCTGCATCGCCACGCGTTCATGGCCGGCGGTGATCGTAGTCAGCAAACCGACAACATCAAACACTGCCTGCTGGCGCAGCACGTGCAAGGCCCATGCGGCGTCCTTGCCGCCACTCCACGACAACAACAGCGGGGTCACGCCGCCGAGACGTCGCGCAGTTCCCAACTGCTGCCGGCCAGCAGGCGCAGTCGATGCTTGAGCACACCGCCGGGGATCGAAGTCACCGCGATCAACTCGATGTGCAGGTCGTGCTGCTCGCCTTCTACCGAGGCGTCTGGATCGCGCGCGCCCAGGCCTGGATCGACCTCGTCCGGATCGTCCTGGGCGCTGCGCCAGCGCTGGAACAGGGTGTCGACGCGCAGGGCATCTTCGAATTCCTGCGCCAGCGCCTGCGGGCCGTGGCCGCTGAACGCAAACGCAGGGTCGTCGCCGCGGGCTTGTTCCGGGTTACGCAGGGTGATGTGGTAGCGGATGGACATGGGAACTCCTTGAGTCAGTGCCAGGCACCCAGGATCATGCCGTAAAGGGCGAACTGCAGCGTGTGATAACCGCCATCGATCAACCACAACTTGAAACTGCGCCCTGCGAAGGCGTAGTTGATGCCAAAGCTCATTGCGGCGATGCCTGCGCCTGCCAGCACCCCATGGCGCACGGCGTATTCCAGCTCCGGCGCCGGACCCAACCACCAGGCGAACGCCGCTGCGGCGACCAGAGCCGCAACGAAAGCCACGCCGAACACCTTGGCCGGATGGCGCTGCACTCCATGCAGGTCGATGCCTGCTTCCCGTGCCCACGCCTGCTTGAACAACGGGCCGTACCAGATCCCGCCAAGCGCGAACGCGGACACCGCCGCCACGATCACTGCCATCCAGTTCAATGCCATGTTGCTCTCCTGTGTTGGTCACGCTTTCACTTGAATTCGTGCGGCTCCGCTGCAAACCCGACCACCAATGCACCCTTGCCGACATTGACCATGCCGGTCAGGCCCATCACGGTCTCGAACAGTTCGATGTTGTGCTCGGCGCAAGTCGCGCGAAATGCCTCGTAGCCAGGCATCGCCCGCATCGCGTCGAGCTCGCCGCCATAACTCACGCACATCGTTGGCGTCATCAGGCCCTTGCGCACGCGTTCGGAGGCAAATTCGAACAGGCGCTGGCAAGCGTTTTCCAGGCCCTTGATCTTGGCCACGGGCCCGGTTTCGCCGCGATTGCAGTGCAGTACCGGCTTGATGTCCAGGGCGCTGCCCAAGGTCGCGCTGAGCAGGCTGACGCTGCGGTCGCCGCGCTTGCGGGTGCGAGCGCGCAGGTAATGCAGGTCATCGGCGACCAGGTAGGCGTGGGTGTGCAAGGCCAGGTATTCCAGGCGCGCGCGGATCTTGGCCGCGCCTTCGCCCGCTTCGATCAGGCGCACTGCTTCGACCGCGGTGACGCCTTGGCCCGCAAATACGTTCTGCGAATCCACGACCCGCAACGCAAACGGGGTGTCATGGCCCGAGGCTGCGCGGATCGGCCGGTACTCGTTGAGGATTGCGAAGCTGGCCTGAGTGGCGTTGTCGTAGATCGGGCTGCGGGTGCGCGTGGTGGTGAGGCAGAACACGTAGTCGTAGTCCTTCACCAACCGGCCCAGGAACAATGCCTGGATCTGCTGCACCGAAAACGCAGTGGTTTCCGCGTCGGCGCCGCGTTCGGCGATGTGGGTTGCCAGATAGCCCAGGGTCTCGCGCTCGTCGCGCAGGTCGACCAGGACGTCCTCGCCAATGTGCACCGTGACCGGAAGCAAGGTGATGCCGTGCTGGCTGAAATAGCCCCCCGGCAGGTCGCAGGCTGAGTCGACGACAAGTCCGATTCGCATTCCGATCCCCTGGTTGCGCGTGTCTGGGTACGCAGCCTAATTCTGCGTGATTGCAACTGGCGGTGCACCCCCGTCGGGACAGGCGGTCGGGAGCAGGCTTGCAGGCGGCCCGACTGGCGGTGGACACTGGCGCCATGAAGGACAAACAGCAGATCGTCGAGAATTGGCTGCCACGCTACACCGGCGTGCCCCTGGATGGCTTCGGTGAACACATCCTGCTGACCAACTTCGGCGGCTACCTGGGGCATTTTTCCCGGCTCACCGGCGCTCCGGTCGTGGGCGAAGACCGGCCGATGCCCAGTGCCACCGCCGACGGCATCACCATGATCAATTTCGGCATGGGCAGTCCGAACGCCGCGACCATGATGGACCTGCTGTCAGCAATCGGCCCCAAGGCGGTGTTGTTCCTGGGCAAATGCGGCGGCCTCAAGCGCAAGAACCAGCTCGGCGACCTGGTATTGCCGATCGCGGCGATTCGCGGCGAGGGCACCAGCGATGATTACCTGCCACCGGAGGTGCCGGCGCTGCCGGCGTTTGCATTGCAACGCGCGGTCTCGACCATGATCCGCGACATGGGCCTGGATTACTGGACCGGGACCGTTTACACCACCAACCGCCGGGTGTGGGAACACGACGAGGTGTTCAAGGAACGCCTGCGGGTGATGCGCTGCATGGCGGTTGACATGGAAACCGCAACCATCTTCGCCGCCGGTTTTGCCAACCGCATTCCGTGCGGTGCATTGTTGCTGGTCAGCGACCAGCCCATGGTCCCCGAAGGCGTCAAGACCGAAGCCAGCGACGCCAAGATCAGTGCGTCCTTCGTTGAATCGCATATCCAGGTGGGCATCGAAGCGTTGCGGCTGATTCGCCGCCACGGCAAATCCGTGCGCCACCTGCGCTTCAACGAGTGAGGTAACGGTCGCGCAGTTCGGTCTGGCGCGAACGCATCGGCTGGGCCTTGCCGTCCAGCCACACCTGGTCGGGCAGGCTCGACAACTCCAGCGGATCGCCGCTCCACAACACCAGGTCGGCACGACGGCCCGCGGCGATGCTGCCGACCTGGTCGGCCAAGCCGAATGCATTGGCCGGTACGCTGGTCAGGCCGGCAAGGGCATCCTCCCAGGGCAGTCCATTGGCAACCGCATTGCCGGCGAGCTGGCGCACCTTGCGCGCGTTGTGGGAGGAGTCACCGGCCTGGGTAAAGCCGACCGCAACGCCCGCGGCGCGCAAACGCGCTGCATTTTCCATGGTCGCGCCGATACGATCGAAGTCGGCCGGCAAGTTCGCCAGCGGATCAACAAACACCGGCACCTTGGCGGCGGCAAGTGCGGGTGCAACTTCCCAGGCCTCGGAACCGCCGGCAATGGCAATGCGCACGTGCTGGCGTTGGCTCCAGCGCAGCAGTTGCACGATATCGGCGGCCCGTTCAACTTCAACCATCACCAGGCCCTTGCGATCCAGGAAGCTTGCAAGTGCGATCCGTCCCGCCGGAGTCAGCAACGAATGGCGCGAATCGGGCGCAATGCGCCCACGCGCTTCGTCGATCAACTGGTCGAGCAGCATCCATTGCGCCGCGCGCGAATCGCCACTCAGGCCCGATGCGCCGGCGCCGAGCGCGACAAACAGCACCCGCGGCCCGATCGGGTCAATCCCGCCATCAAGCCGGAACACGCCGCCCTGGCCGCCGATGATCGAGCCGCCACGTGCATTGCCCGCATGCAGCAGGGTGAAACCAATGCCTTCGATGCGCGCCACCGGTAACAGCACCGAGGCCGGGTTGTAGGCCAGGGTGACGTCAAACTCCGGGCGCACGGTCATTTGCGGTTGCGAGCCGGCCCCCAGCGCAAGGGTGTCATCGACCGTGGGTTGCTCGCCCGACACTTCCTCGATCCCGATCCCGGTGATGCCGCCAAACAACGCCGGCGTCAGCGCGCGGCCTTCAGCCTCGACCACCGCCACGCCCGGCGCGACCAGGCCGTTGCCAACGGCCTGGATGCGGCCGTTACGCACCAGCACGTCGGTGTTGCGCAAGGTGCCGGCGGCGCTGGCGGTGTGCACGGTGGCATTACGGATCAACAGGCCCTGGGCGTTGGCGTTGGCAACCAGCAGCAAGCCGACACTCGCCAGGGCCGCGGCAATTCCTGCGCAACGACGATTCATCGCACACCTCCCAAGTTCGATTGTCCAAGCATGAAGTCGGACTTGTGCTGGTGCGCCGGGTCGTGGCGGTCATACACCC
>JBDSOZ010000025.1:0-4928 GCA_039914555.1 Luteimonas sp. | reverse complement strand
AGGTCTTGCTCGCCGAAAAGCCCATGTCACCGCTGCACAACAGCATGCGCCGATACGGCAGGCCGAGGCTTTCCAGCACCACCTCGGCGCAGCGGGTCATGCGCTCGTGTTCGCCATCGCTGTCCTCGGGCCGGGTCACCGACACCAGCTCCACCTTCTCGAACTGGTGCTGGCGAATCATGCCGCGGGTGTCGCGACCATAAGCACCCGCTTCGGCGCGGAAGCACATCGAGTGCGCGGCCATGCGCAATGGCAACGCCGCGGCGTCGATGATTTCGTCGCGGACGATGTTGGTGAGCGGAACCTCTGACGTTGGGATGAGGTAGCGTCTTGAGGCGTGTTCGCCCTCGCCGACCGTGGTCGCGAACAGATCGTCTTCAAACTTGGGCAACTGGCCGGTGCCACGCATCGACTCGGTGTTGACCAGCAAGGGCACGTTGGTCTCCTGGTAACCGTGCTCACCGGTATGCAGGTCGAGCATGAACTGGGCCAAGGCGCGATGCAGTCGGGCCAGGCCGCCGCGCAACACGGTAAAGCGCGCACCCGACAACTTGGCCGCGGTGTCGCCATCCAGCCAGCCGTTGCGCGCTCCGAGCTCAACGTGGTCGAGGACGGTGAAGTCAAAACTGCGCGGCGAGCCCCATCGATGCTGCTCGACATTGGCTGACTCGTCGGCACCAGCCGGCACCGAGGTGTCGGGCAAATTCGGAATGCCCAACGCGATCGCCTCGATCGCGGCCTTCAACGCGTCCAGGCGGACTTCGGAAGCTTTCAGCTCGTCGCCAAAACCGGCCACTTCCGCCAGCAGCGCGGTCACGTCTCCACCCTGGGCCTTGGCTTGGCCAATCGCCTTGCTGCGGGTATTGCGCAGGTTCTGCAACTCCTGGGTGCGCACCTGCAGCGACTTGCGCTCGGATTCCAACGCTTCCAGCGCAGCGACATCGAGCACGAAACCGCGACTGTCGTGCAGGCGGGTGGCGGTCTCGGCGGCTTGGGTACGGAGCAGGACAGGATCGAGCATGGGGCGCTGGCTATTGGCAGAAAGCTGAATTATCGCGTGTTTTGGCCGGCGCGTTGACCTCGGCGGCAACGGCGCCGTGCCAGAATAGAGCCAGGATGCCCGATGTCGAGCCGGATTCGCCCATGCAAGACGCCACCCCCGAGATCCGTTCCGGCGCCCGGCCCGCCTGGTTGCCCCCGCGTACTGCGTTGCTGGTCGCGGCCCTCGCATTCGTGGCGGGACTGCTGATTTTTGTTGCCCTGTGGCTGGACCAGCGCGACAGCAACAATTTTTACCGCAGCATCGAGGCCCCGCGTAGCGTTGCCGGTCAGGTTTTTGATCCGCTGCCAGTGCCCCTGCCAGCGGAGGGTGACACCGCCAGCGGCATGGACGCCCCCGAGCCACAACCTGCAGAGGCACCGCCCTACCAAGCGCCGCCGATGGCGACGGCGCCGCCGATCTACCCCTCACCGCCTGTCAACCTGCCCGCCGAACCGGCACCCGCGGTTGTCGTCGATCGATTTGCGCCCCAGCTGACGTTTTCACCGCCCCCGCGCTATCCGCGCGATGCGCGGCGTCGCGGTGAATCCGGCACGGTCCTGCTGCGCGTGCATGTCACCCGCAATGGCGACGCCGGCGCCATCGAGCTGGTTCAGGGCAGCGGCTCGCGTTCGCTTGACCGTGCCGCCATCGAAGCCGCACATCGGTGGCGCTTCGAGCCTGCAGTCCGCAACGGCGAGCCCGTCGAGAGCAGCCTGCAGATACCGGTCGAGTTCGCGCTATAGATTTCAGGCAACCGGTTCCAAGCTGAAACCCGTCGCGCGTGCCAGTGCGGCAAACCCCGGGAACGAAGTCGCGACGTTGGCGACATCGGCAATCCGCACCGCGCCATCAGCAATCTGTCCGGCAACCGCAAACGCCATCGCGATGCGGTGGTCGCCATGGCTGTCAATCGCGCCGCCGTGCATGGTGCCGCCATGGATGACCGCACCGTCCGGCGATTCGTCGACCACGATGCCCAACGCCCGCAAGCCGGCGGCCATCGTTGCCAGGCGATCGGATTCCTTCACCCGCAGCTCGGCGGCACCCCGGATTATCGTATTGCCGGTTGCGCAGGCAGCGGCCACAAACAGTGCCGGGAACTCATCGATCATGTCCGCCACGCAAGCAACCGGCACTTCAACCCCGTGCAACCTCGCCGCCCGCACCACGATATCGCCGACGATCTGGTTCGCGGCTTCCGTTTCGGTCACGGTGATATCCGCGCCCATCAGTTGCAGGACACGCAGCAGGCCGGTGCGCCTTGGATCGACGCCGATCTGGCGCAAGCGCAGGCATGAGCCGGGCACCACGCACGCCGCGACGATGAAGAATGCCGCCGAGGAAAAATCTGCCGGTACCACCACGTCGGTGGCGTGCAAGCGGCCGCCGCCACGCAAGCCCACGCGACCTGGCGCAATCTCGGCGGGATAGCCAAATGCCTGCAGCATGCGTTCGGTGTAATCGCGGGTCGGATGCGACTCGCGCACCACGGTCTCGCCTTGCGCGCGCAGGCCCGCCAACAACACCGCGGACTTCACCTGGGCGCTGGCCACCGGCAAGCGGTAGTCGATACCCAGCAGCGGTTGGCCGCCGTGGATGTGCAGTGGCGCATGGCCGCGGTCACTTCCAATCTGCGCACCCATGGCCGCCAACGGCTCGGTCACGCGTTGCATCGGCCGCTGCGTCAGCGAGTGATCACCCACAAGGACACTGTCGAAGCCCTGCCCGGCCAGTAGCCCGGACAGCAAGCGCATCGCGGTGCCGGCATTGCCGCAGTCGAGCGGCACCCGTGGCGCGCGCAAGCCATCCATGCCCACACCATGGATGATGCGTACGCCATCGGCCGGCTCCTCGATGCGCACGCCCATGCGGCTGAATATGTTTGCAGTGGCACGGGTGTCCGCGCCTTCGAGGAAGCCGCCAATGCGCGACACGCCATCGGCGAGGGACGCCAGCATCACCGCCCGATGCGAGATCGACTTGTCGCCGGGGATGTTGATGTTGCCCTGCAATGAACGGCCGGTGGACGCCACCCAAGCCTGGGTCATGCGCGCGAAGCCAGCGCATCAAGCGCAGCCAACAAGCGTCGGTTCTCGACCGCGTCACCGACACTGATGCGCAGGCACTGCGGCAGTCCATAACCCGCCATCGGCCGCGGCACCACGCCGTGTTGCAGCAACCCCGCCTCGATCGTTGCTGCGTGCGCGCCAAATTCAACCAGCAGGAAATTTCCTTGCGACGGCGACACCCTCCAACCGCGCTGGGCCAGTGCTTGCGCAAGCGCGGCGCGCTGGCGCACGTTCTCGCGCCGGGTCGCGCCAAGATGTTCACGGTCGGCCAGCGCCGCTTCCGCCGCGGCCAAGGCCACGTTGTTGACGTTGAAGCTTTCGCGCACCCGCTCCAGCACACTGATCAACGCGGCAGCGCCGACTGCATAGCCAATCCGCAACCCAGCCAACGCATAGGCCTTGCTGAAGGTGCGGGTGACCAGCAGGTTGCGATGCGATGGCAGCAACGACAGCGCGCTGGCGTAATCAGGCGCGTCGGCCAACTCGGCGTAGGCTTCGTCGACCACCACCACGACGTGCTCGGGCACCACTGCGAGCAAGCGCTTGAGTGCCTCGGGCGCAAACCAGGTGCCGGTCGGGTTGTTCGGGTTGGCCAGGAACAGGACCCGCGTACGTGCAGTGACCGCAGCCGCCAGCGCATCCAGGTCGTGGCCCCGCGGCATCGGTGCATCCACCGACAGCGCCGGCACCACCACTGGGTCAGCGCCCGCCGCGTGGGCCGCAATTGCAAACACCGCAAACCCGAATTGCGACAACACCACTTCCGCGCCCGGACCGGAAAACACCTGCCCCACCTGCATCAGCAACTCATGCGATCCATTGCCCAGGATGATCTGGTTCGGCGAAATGGCATGGCGCTGCCCCAATGCCCGCTTCAGGTCGCCGCCAAACGGGTCCGGGTAGCGATTGACCTCGGACAACACTGCGTCAATCGCGAGCCGCACCCCCGGTGCCGGTCCATAGGGGTTCTCATTGGAGCCAAGCTCCACCAACCGGTCTGGCGCCACGGCATGTCGCAATGCCACCAGATCGTGGCCGGGATCGTAAGCGCGCAGGCGTTGGAACGCCGGTTGCGCCAAGTCCAGCGGATTCACGGCACCGCGACCGGATACGAACCCAGCACCCGCACGTCGCCGGCAAAATCACCCAGCTCGGCCAAGGCATCCTTCAGCGGCGATTCTTCGGCATGGCCGCTGACGTCAATGAAGAATGCGTACTGCCACAAGGCACCATGATCGGGGCGCGACTCGATCCGGTTGAGGGTCACGTTGCGACGCGCCAGCGGCTCGAGGATCTGGTACAGCGCACCTGGATGATCCCGGATCGAGACCAGCAAAGAGGTTCGATCGTTGCCCGAGGACGGAAATGAATGGCGCCCGATCACCAGGAAACGGGTGGTGTTGTCACTGAAATCCTCGATCGGGCCAGCCACCAGCTTCAACCCATACGCGGCTGCTGCGTTCTCGCCGGCAATGGCGGCCGCGTCATCGGCATTGCGGGCACGACGCGCGGCCTCGGCGTTGCTGGCCACGGCGTGCTTTTCCACATCCGGGAGATTCTGTCGCAACCAGTTGCGGCATTGGGCCAGCGACAGGGCATGCGAATACACCCGCTCCACGTCCTCGATCCGGCCGCTGCGAGACAGCAGGTACTGGCGCACGCGCAACTCGACTTCGCCGCAGATCTTCATGGGCGAGACCAGGAACAGGTCGAGGGTGGACTGGATCGTGCCGGTGCCCGAGTTCTCCACCGGGACCACGCCGAAATCGGCGCCGCCGCCGGCAACTTCCTGGAACACTTCCTCCACGCTTGCCATC
>JBDSOZ010000122.1:0-28363 GCA_039914555.1 Luteimonas sp. | reverse complement strand
TTTTCAGCGACGTCCATGTCGCTGAAAGTCCCGCCGCGCAGGCGCGAAATCGCGGCGGCTACCTCAAGCGTGTGCCGTGGCTTCTTGCAGCCGAAGAACGCAACGCGGACAGCGACGGACGTCGCGCTGCATGCGCGGCGGGGGTGGCACGAAGTTGACGGCAGTTGGCGAAGAGCATCGCGGCTTCCGCCGCTCCTACGGGGACTTCAGGCCGAGCACGTCCAGGCCCTGCTCGAACTTCACATCAACCGGGATTCCGGCCTTGTCGAGCACTTTCAGTGCAGAGGCAAGTTCCGGCTTGACCACGCCCATGCTGTCGGTAAGTTGTTTGGCCTGTGCATAGTCGCCATCGCCCTGGATCGTCAACAGCTTCTGGCTGAGCGCGTTCATTGCTTCATGCATCCGCTCGAAGTCGACGCGGTAGCGACCTGATTGCGGGTCGCGCGCGAAAGCGCCATGGTCGGCGAAGAAGTTGAAGCGCAGCATGTTGGCCTTGGCATGTGCATCGGTGGCACCGAAGCGCACCGAACGCAGGATTCCGGCGAGGAAGGTCACGTAGTTGTCCATCAGCTTGGTCTTGTCGAGTTCGCCCTTGTTGGCCAGCGCGTCGACCATGTACAGGCCAAGCACGTCGGCCTTGCCTTCCTCGAAACTCGATGCGTAGTCCTTCAATGCCGCTGACACGGTACCCGCGCCGTCGAGGGTGTTCTTGATGCCAAGCCCGTGCGCGACTTCGTGGAACATGGTGTTCTGGAAGAACGCGTCGAAAGTGACGTTCTTCAACTGGTCCTCGGCGACCAGTTGCTTCGCGATCGGCACCATGATGGTGTCGAACTTGGCCTGCATCACGTTCTCCAACTGCAGGCGGCGGGTGCCTTTCTTCAGCTGCACCTGCTCGTCATTGGGCAGGTTGATGGCGATGGTCTTGGCGCCGACATTGGCATTGCCGCCGTAGTACACCGCCTCGTAGGCATTGAGGTCGGCGTCGGAACCCGGCTTTTCCGCCTTGTACTTGGCGTCCACCGGCAGGCCGCGCTGCAATTCGGGGAGGAATGCGGCAAAGCGCGCCAGTCGTTCGCTCCATTCCTGGTCCTTGACCAGCACCATGCCTTCGTACGCGGCCTTGTAGCCGAACAATTGATCTTCATAGTTCTCGATCGGGCCGATCACGATGTCGACCGGGTTGTGCTTCATGTCCATCCAGGCCAGGTCGCTGGGCTGGAAGTCGTCGCTGAGCAGGGCGTCGGCACGCATCGACAGGTAGTTGGCGAAGTCTTCGTCGTTGCTGACCTTGGCAGCTTCGCGCAACAGGGTGGCGGCACGTTCCAGGTCAGCCTCGAAGGCCACGTGGTAGGGCACGGTGATGAGTTTGCCGGCGGCATCACGGCGCAGCAGCGTGTACCAGGAGGTCTTGTCGGGCAGGGCCGCCTGTTCGAATTCCTGCTTGCTCATGTCGGTCGGGTAGTAGGTCGCGCCGGCCGGGCGCGCGCCGATCCCCGGCAACAGCGGAGTGTCGCCGTTGAGTCGATCCCAGGGACCGAAGTTGAGTGCGATCAGTGCGCGGGTGGCAGCGTCCGGCGCTTTAGCCAGCAGCGCGTCGCGGTCGCCGTTCCAGGACTGCTTCCAGTAAATGTCGTTCATCACTTCACTGGCCTGGACCAGCAACGCGATCATGCGCTTGCCATCGGCATCGAACGCCGACAGGTCGGCCTTGAGCGGTACCGTGGCGTAGTCGCCGGCGTGCTGGTCGGCGTAGCTGGCCTGGGTCACGGCCGGCGTCGGGGCGGGCACTGCGGTTGCGGGTTGCTGCCCGCTGCGCTGGCAGCCGGAAAGTGCCAGGGCCACCAGGCCAGCGAGGAGCAGGGGACGGGGATGGCGGACGGTCATGGCGGCTCCAGGGCGGCAGGGGCAGTCATCCTAGCGCACGTTAGAATGAGCCCATGGAACCGACGCCCTCCTTCGTTGCCGACGCTGCGGCCGACAACCTGGCCAACCAGGTGCTGATCGCGCTGCCCGCGCTCGACGACCCGAATTTTTCGCGCAGCGTCACCCTGATCTGCCAGCACGACGCCGACGGTGCGATGGGCGTGATGGTCAATCGTGCATCCGAATACACCTTGGGCGAAGTGTTCCGGCAGATGGGCATCGAGAGTGACGACGAGGCGTTGTGCGCACGCGCGGTGATCGCCGGTGGGCCAGTGCATCCGGAGCGCGGTTTCGTGCTGCACGACGGTGGCCGCAGCTGGGACTCCAGCCTCGCCATCGCCGATGGCCTGTACGTCACCACCTCGCGCGACGTGCTTGAGGCGATGGCGCGCGGAGAGGGCCCCGAATTGGCCGCAGTCGCCCTGGGCTGTGCCGGCTGGGGCTCGGGGCAACTGGAACACGAACTGGTCGAGAACAGCTGGTTGACCGCCCCTGCCGACCGCGAGTTGCTGTTTGAACTGCCACTGGAATTGCGTTGGCAGGCCGCCGCTGGACGCATCGGCGTGGACCTGGCGCGGATTGCCGACTACAGCGGCCATGCCTGAGGCGACGATCCGCAGCGACGCGACGGTGCTCGGCTTCGACGTCGGTTCGCGCCGGATCGGGGTGGCGGTTGGCAGCGCGTTTGGCCATGGTGCACGCCCGTTGGCCGTGGTCGACGTGCATGCGCAGGGGCCGGATTGGCCTGCGATTGATCGTTTGCAGCGCGAGTGGCGGGCCGATGGTTTCGTGGTCGGCGACCCGCTGACCCTGGACGGTGGCGACCAACCCATCCGCCACGCGGCCCATGCTTTCGCCGGGCAATTGTGTGCACGCTATACGCTGCCGGTGGTGCTGGTGGACGAACGCGCCAGTTCGATCGAAGCGGCACAACGGTTTGCCAGCGAGCGCGCCGAAGGGCGTCGGCGTCGTCGCGACGCGGCTGCGCTGGACGCAATCGCCGCCGCGATCATCGTCGAGCGGTGGCTGGCCGCACCGCATGAAGCCACTCCCGTGACGGCACCAACCCGATGACCGCACAGATCGACAGCAATGGCCGCCTGCGCCACCTGCTGACCCTCGAGGGCCTGCCGCGCGCGGCGCTCGAGCAGTTGCTGGGCCGGGCCCAGGCGTTGCTCCCGCACGCGCATGGCGGCGCCATGCTGCGCGCATCGCTTGCCGGAAAAGCGGTGTGCACCCTGTTCTTCGAGCCATCCACCCGCACCCGGTCCAGCTTCCAATTGGCGGCCACGCGGCTGGGCGCGGATACCCTCAGCTTCGACGCTTCCACCTCGTCGACCAAGAAGGGCGAAACCGCCGCCGATACCCTGCGCACGCTGGAGGCGATGGGCGTCAATGGTTTCATCGTGCGCCATCCGGACGATGGCGCGGTCGCGGCACTGGCGGAGGTGGCCGGCTCCGGCACGGTCCTGGTCAACGCTGGCGATGGTCGCCATGAGCACCCGACCCAAGGCCTGCTCGACATGCTGACCATTCGCCAGGCCAAGGGCACGGACTTCTCACGACTGAAGGTGCTGGTCGTTGGCGATGTGAAGCATTCGCGGGTGGCGCGTTCGGACCTGCATGCGCTGCGTACCCTGGGTGTTGGCGAAATCCGGGTGTGCGGGCCGAAGCCGCTGTTGCCCGATGTCGCGGAGCTGGTCGGTTGCAAGCCAGACCAGGATCTCGACGCTGCCCTGGAAGGCGTCGACGTGGTGATGATGTTGCGACTGCAGCGCGAACGCATGCAGAGCGGCCTGGTGTCCTCGCTGGAAGACTACCAACGCAATTACAGGCTGGACGCCACGCGCCTGCGCCGCGCCGCCGCGGATGCAATCGTCATGCACCCAGGCCCGATGAACCGTGGCGTCGAGATTGACGCCGATGTCGCCGATGGTCCGCAGTCGCGGATCCTTGCCCAGGTTGCGAACGGCGTTGCCGTGCGCATGGCCGTGCTTGAGGAGTTGCTCGGATGATCCGATCACTGTTGCGTGTTGTTACGTTCGTCGCCCTTTCATTGCTGGCCTCGGTGGCCAGCGCGGCGGACGGTTACGATCCGCAGGCGTTGTTCGCGCCATTGCAGTTGCCGCAGCCGGCGAACGCGTTCCGCGATGGCAGCGGCAGGCCGGGGCCCTTGTTCTGGCAAAACCGCGCCGACTACGACCTGCGCGCGACCATCGATCCAGCCACGCATCGGTTGGCGGGCGAGGAAACCATCACCTATGGCAACCACAGCCCAAATGCCCTTGACGCGCTCTGGCTGCAGCTGGACCAGAACATCTACCGCGCGGATTCGCGTGCGGCGTCGCGACCGCGTCGTGGAGAACCGCATGCGACCGAGGGCTTCGAGATTGCCAGCGTCGAAGTCGAGATGGGTGGCAAGCGCCAACCCGCGCAATATCTGATTGACGACACCCGGATGCGGATCGATCTGCCGCAGCCGCTCGGCGGACACGGTGGCTCGCTGAAGCTGCACATCCGCTATGGGTACACGATTCCCGGTACCTGGGGCGGGCGCACCGCGGTCACCCCGAGTCGCAACGGCGAGATCTTCGAGATCGCGCAGTGGTACCCGCGGATGGCGGTGTACGACGACCTGCGTGGATGGGACAACCAGCCTTACCTCGGGTCAGAGTTCTACCTGGAATACGGGAGTTTCGATTACGCGGTCACGGTGCCCTGGGACTACCTGGTTGCAGGTTCCGGCGCACTGGTCAACGGCGATGCGGTGCTGACGAAGCTGCAACGCGAGCGGCTGGCGCAAGCCGCGCGAAGCGACGCCACGGTGATGATCCGCACCCCCGCGGAAGTAGGCGATGCGGCCAGCCGACCAACCCATGCGGGGCTGCAGACCTGGCGTTTCCACATGGACCAGACCCGCGACGTCGCGTTTGTCGCATCGCCGGCCTTCGTCTGGGATGCGGCCAGGATCAACCTGCCGGGTGGAAAACATGCGCTGGCGATGTCGATCTATCCGGTCGAGGGTGTCGGCCCGGATCGGTGGGACCGCTCGACCGAATACATGAAGGCTGCGGTCGAACACTTTTCGCAGTGGTATCCCTATCCGTGGCCGGCCGCGATCAACTTCGGTGGGCATGGCGCCGGCATGGAATATCCCGGCATCGTGTTCGACGGCATGGACGACCAGGGCAAGCCCCTGTTCTGGGTGAGTGCGCACGAGATCGGCCACACCTGGTTCCCGATGATCGTCGGCTCCAACGAACGTCGCCACGCGTTCATGGATGAAGGTTTCAATACCTTCATCGACGTGTATTTCTCAGATGCCTTCAACGGCGGCGAATTCGCGCCCAAGCGGGATGGCGAATACGCGCCGAAGGGCGGCAACCCGGTCGACGAGATATTGCCGGTGCTGGCTGATGCCGCCGCGCCAACGATGATGGCGCTGGCCGACGCGACCCCGGAGAAATACCGCCATCCGGTGCCTTATTTCAAGTCGGCGCTTGGACTGGTGCTGTTGCGCGAGCAGATCCTCGGCCCGGAGCGATTCGATCCGGCATTTCGCAAGTACATCGCCACCTGGGCGTTCCGGCATCCGACGCCGTCGGACTTCTTCCGCTTCATGGAAAGCGAATCCGGCGAGGACCTGTCGTGGTGGTGGCGCGGCTGGTATTTCAACAACTGGGCGCTTGACCTGGGCGTGCGCGAGGCCAGGTATGTCGACGGCGATCCAGCCAAGGGCGCCATGGTCAGCCTGGAAAGCCGGCAGAAGTTGGTGATGCCAGCGACCCTGCGGATCGAACTGGCCGACGGCAGCCATGTCGACCAGCGGGTGCCGGTGGAAACCTGGATGCAAACCGCAACCCCGGCGCTGGCGCTATCGACCCAGCAGCGCATCGTCCGCCTCAGCATCGATCCCGATGCGAAACTCCCCGACAGCGACCGCAGCAACAATGCGTATGCGATGCCCTAAGCGTGGTCAGCTGACCAGCACCAGGGTTGCGAGGCCGAGGAAGGTGAAAAACCCCATGACGTCGGTGACCATGGTCAGGAAGATGCCGCTGCCCAACGCGGGGTCGTAACCCAAGCGCTTGATCGTCACCGGTACCAGCACGCCTGCAACTGCGGCAAACAACATGTTGAGGGTGAGCGCGGTGGCGATCACCAGCGACAAGCCGATGTTGTGGAACCAGACCAGCACCACCACCCCGAGCACCGACCCCATCAGGAGGCCGTTGAGCATGGCGACGCGGATTTCCTTCCAGAGCAGGGTGCGGACGTTGGATGCGCCCACCTGGCCCAGGGCGAGGCCGCGGATCATCAGCGCCAACACCTGGGTCCCTGCATTGCCACCCAGGCCGGCAACCATCGGCATGAGTACGGCCAGCGCCACCAACTTGTCGATGGTGGCCTCGAACTGGCCGACGACATTGGCGGCGATGAATGCCGTGCACAGGTTGATCGACAGCCAGACCAGGCGGCGGCGCATGGCGCGCCACACCGGGCTGAACATGTCCTCGTCCTCGTCCAGGCCCGCCGCGCCCAAGGCCTGGTGCTCGGCCTGCTCGCGGATGATGTCAACGACATCATCGATGGTGATGCGACCCAGCAGGATGTTGCTTTCGTCGACGACCGGCGCCGAGATCCAGTCATGGTCCGAGAACTGGCGCGCCACCTCGTCGGCCGACTCGCCAACGTCGATGGCCGGCTGCTCGTCGTCGAGCAGTGCGTTGATCGGCGTGGTGGACTCGTGGGTGAGCAGCGACTGCAGCGCAATCCGACCCAGGTACTGGTGGCGGCGGCTGACGACGTACAGATGGTCGGTGTGGTCGGGCAGCTCGCCGCGCAGGCGCAGGTATCGCAGGACGACGTCGACGGTGGTATCCGTGCGCACCGTCACCACGTCCGGGTTCATCAGGCGGCCGGCGCTGTCCTCTGGATATGACAGCACCTGTTCCAGGCGCTCGCGGTTTTCGCGGTCCATCGACTTGAGCACTTCGTCGATGACGGTGTCCGGCAGGTCCTCGACCAGGTCGGCCAGGTCGTCGATGTCGAGGTCTTCGACCGCCGCCACGATCTCGTCGGGGTCCATGTCCGCGATCAGCCCTTCGCGGACTTCGTCTCCGACGTGCAGCAACACCTCGCCGTCGTCTTCCGGATCAACCAGGCCCCAGACGACGGTACGCTCGCCCGGTGGCAGCGATTCGAGCAGGTTGCCGATCTCGGCCGCAGACAGCGTGTTGACCAGCCGCTTCACCGGACCCAGGCGGCCGCTGTCGAGCGCGTCCGACAGCAAACGCAGCTGGCGTGCGGTCTTGTCGTGGCGGACGGCTTCAGCCATGGGGTTCCCTGGAGTAAAACCGGCAGCGTGCCAGGCAAGAGCGGCGCATCGCGGCCACGAGGGGCGCGACAGGGGTTAAGCGTTCATCCCGTCATTATCGCCTGCGGACGCCGCCTTTTGCATCCATGCTTCGATCCCGGCGCGATCACGGGCTCGCAGGAGTGCCGGCAGGCGGTCGCGCAGCTCCCCAAGGTCGCAGCTACGGATCGCTCGCCTCAATTCCAGCAGGGTGCCCGGATGCAGGCTGAACTCCTCCAGTCCCAAGGCAAGCAGCAGCGGGGCGAATGCGGCGTCGCCAGCCATTTCGCCGCATACGGCCACCGGTTTGCCGCGCGCGCGCGCGGTGCGGATGATCTTGTACAACAGCCTGATCACTGCTGGATGCAGTGGCGAATACATGCTGGCGAGGGCGTCGTTGTTGCGATCCACCGCAAGCAGGTATTGGACCAGGTCGTTGGTGCCGATCGAGATGAAATCGAGCGCGCCGATGAACCCGGGCAGGGCGATCGCAGCGGCTGGGACTTCGATCATCGCGCCCAGCGGAATCACATCGGCCACCGCGTGGCCTGCCGCGCGCAGCTCGGTCATCACCACGTGCAGCCGCGCACGGGCTTCGATCACTTCCTCGCGACAGGTCACCATCGGCACCAGTACCCGCACCGGGCCGTAGCCGGAAGCGCGCACGATCGCCCGCAGCTGGGTATCGAACAGGCCGTCGCGCGCCAGTGACAAGCGCACCCCGCGCAAGCCCAGCGCCGGGTTGGGTTCGTAGTCCAGGGTCAGGCCACTGCGATCGGCCTTGTCAGCGCCCAGGTCCAGTGTGCGGATGGTGGCGGTGCGACCGGTCATGCCGAGCACCAGGTCGCGGTATGCGCGGAATTGCGCGTCCTCGTCAGGCAACTCGTCGCTGCCCAGGAACAGGAACTCGGTACGGTACAGGCCGACGCCGGCCGCGCCGAGCGCATGCGCCTCGGCCACGTCTTCGCGCGATTCCGCGTTGGCCCACATTTTGATGTCGACACCATCCAGGGTGCGCGAAGGTTCGCGGCGCAAGCGCTGCAGCTGCTTGCGCTCACGGGCCTGGTCGCGCAGCCGGGTCCGGTGCGCACGCAGGTCACCGGCGTCGGGTTCGACCACCACCTGGCCACTGTTGCCGTCGACCGTAAGCACGTCACCGTCGCGGATCTTCTGCAATGCCGAAACGACCCCAACCACCAGCGGCAAGTGCAGGCTGCGCGCGAGGATGGCGCTATGCGACAAGGTGCTGCCGCCGGTCGTGACCACCGCCAACACACCTTGCCCCTGCAGTTGCGCCAGCTCCGCCGGCGCAACGGTATCGGTGACCAGGATCTCGCCAGCCACGCCCCTCAGCGCACGGCTGTCGCGGTGCAGCGCGGAATGGATGCGGCCGATCACCTGGTCGATGTCGTCGATGCGACTGCGCAAGTACGCATCATCCATGCCGTCGAACACGGCCGCGATGCGGTTACGCTGCACCCGCAGCGCATAGTCGGCTGAATAACGTTCGCTGCGGATCAGTTCGTCGAGACCGTGCAACAACTCCGGATCGTCGAGCAGCAAGGCATGCAGGTCGAGGAATTCGCCGACTTCCTGCGCCAGTGCACCTTGCAGCCGGTTGCGCAGGTCCTGCATTTCGCCGCGGACGATGCCGATGGCGGCCTGCAGGCGCTCGAGTTCCGCTTCGACGTCGTCAACCCGTTCTTCCGCGACTTCGAGCATGCGCGGCAACCGCATCCGCGCACGACCGAGCGCACTACCACGCGACGCACCAAGCCCGGGCAGCTCGTGCCGCATCAGTCACCCTCGTCGAACAGGCGCTCGAACAACGCCGCCACGGCAGCCGCGGCATCGATTTCGTCGGTACCGTCGACTCGCAGCAGCACCGGCGTGCCCTGGCCCGCCGCCAGCAACATCACCCCCATGATGCTCTTGGCGTTGACCTCACGGCCCTTGGCGGAAAGCGTGGCGTTGCTTTGATAGCCGGACAGGACCTGCACCAGCTTGGCGGTTGCACGCGCATGCAGGCCGAGGCGGTTGGCAATGAGCAGTTCGCGTTCGATCACGGGTGCAGGGCCTCAGGCAGGTACTTGCTTACAGATCATCGAGGACCACGCCATTGCGGGCGCCGGCAGCAGCGATGGCGGGCAGGGCCTCAAGCCCGAGCTCGGCGTAATTCATCACCCGCAGCAACATCGGCAGGTTCAATGCGGACACGCGCCGGACCGGAGTGCCCAGCCGCGATAGGCGGTTGGCAACGTTGCTGGGGGTGGCACCGTACAAATCGGTCAGTACCAGCACGCCCTCGCCCTGGTCGACCCGGCGCAAGGCCGCGCTCGCGGCTGGCAACAGGGCATCGGGATCGTCGTCGAACGCGACCTCGAAGGCTTCAGTCTTCAGCGGAAGTTGCGGCAGCAACTTGCCCGCCACCGCGAGCAAGGCGGTGCCGATTCCCTTGTGGGTGACAAGCAGTACGCCAACGGCCATGCGCCAAGTTAACAGACGAGCCCGGGTCGACGGTAGGGCCGGCGCGGGCGCAGGTGCTCAATCCAGCTCGCGGTGGTGCACGGCAACTTCGGACCAGCCACGTGCGCGGCAATGTTCAGCCATGTATTCGGCCAGGTACACCGAACGGTGGCGGCCCCCGGTGCAGCCGAAGGCGATGGTGGCGTAACTGCGCGTGCCCGAACGCAGTTTCGGCAGCCAGGCATCGAGGAAGCGTGCGATATCGTCGACGTAGGCAAGCACTTCAGGCTGCTGTTCCAGGAAATCGCGCACGCCCTGGTCGCGGCCCGACAGCGGACGCAGCTCCGGGTTCCAGTGCGGATTTGGCAATACCCGTGCGTCGAACACGAAATCCGCGACCGGTGGGACGCCGCGCTTGTAGGCAAAGGACTCGAACAGCAACGACAGGGTCTCGTGGCCACCCAGTCCGAACTCGGTGATGATCTGGCGACGCAACTGGTGCACGTTGAGCCCCGTGGTGTCGATCACGGTGTCGGCAATCTGGCGCAGTGGCTTGAGCACTTGCCGCTCCAGCGAGATGGCGTCGGCCAGTCCCAGCCCGAGATGGCTCAGCGGATGCCGGCGACGGGTGTCGGCGTACCGGTGCAACACCACTGTGTCGTCCGTGTCGAAGAACACCAGGCGAGGATCCAGGCCCATCGCACCAACTGCAGACAGCCATTCCGGGATCCGGGACAGGTCGTTGTGGCGGTTGCGCACGTCGATGCCGACGGCGAGTTTCTGCGGCGTGCCGTTTTCGCCGGCCACGCTAGCCACGAACGCCGGCAGCAGGTCGGCGGGCAGGTTGTCGACGCAGTAGAAGCCGAGGTCCTCCAGGGTTTTCAGCGCCACCGACTTGCCCGAGCCGGACATGCCGCTGACCACGATCAACAGGGGTGCGGATTCGGCGCTCACGTCGACGATCGCTCCAGGAAGTGGCTGTGGCGCGCCATGAATGCTGCCGCCGGATCGACCCCCTTCGCCCGCAGGATATGCACGCGCGCGGCAGCTTCGGTAAGCACCGCAAGGTTGCGTCCCGCGATCACGGGCAAGGTGATGGTGGGGACGTCGAGGTCGAGCACACGGCGGGAACCACCGTCGCCGGTGAGCCGCTCCAGCCCGTCCGAGACCGGTGCCGGTTCGCTGCTCGGTCGGGTCAGGTGCACGACCAGGCGCAGGTATTTGTTTCGCTTGACCGCGGTGTCGCCAAACATGTCGCGCACGTTGAGCACGCCGAGGCCGCGCACTTCCAGCAAGTCCTGCAGCAACTCCGGGCAGGTGCCATCGAGCACGTCCGGGGCGATCTGGGTGAACTCCGGGGCGTCGTCAGCGACCAGGCGGTGGCCACGCGTGACCAGTTCCAGGGCGAGCTCGCTCTTGCCCAGCCCGGATTCACCGGTGATCAGGACACCGATCGAATAGATTTCCATGAACACGCCGTGCAAGGTGACCCGCGGCGCCAGCGTGCGGGCAAGGTCGTATTGCAGGTGGTTGAGCAGTTCGTGACCGCGCTTGGGCGAAGACCACAACGGTGTGGCGGTTTCCTCCGCGGCAATGCGCAGGTCTTCCGGGCACGACTGGTCCTTGCTGATCACCAGTGCAAGGGGTGCGAAATGCATGATTTTCTGGATGGTCTCCCAGCGTTGCCGCGAATCCAGGCCGTCCAGCCAGGCCAGTTCTTCGGTGCCGAGGATCTGCACCTTGTTGGGGTAGATGGCGTTGAGGTAACCGGCCAGCGACGGCCTCCGCGCGAGGGTGTCGCCCGCGTCGAGTTGCCGGATGGCGCCTTCCTGGCCAGCCAGCCAGCGCAACTGGAGGCGCTCGCGTTGCTGTTCGAACAACTCATTGGCGGTAATCGTGGTGCTCATGCAGTCGCGGTGCCGAGCAGCCGTGCGCGCAGCGCATCGAGGTCGGGCGCATCGCGCAAGGCCTTGCGGCGGGCCGGATCAGAAAAGTACGACGCCAGCTCCGACAGCAACTGCAGGTGCTGTTGGGTGAAATGCTCCGGCACGATCAGTGCGAACACCAGGTCGACCGGCTGGTCGTCGCCCGCATCGAAGTCGACTGGTGTGGCAAGGCGCAGGAATGCCGCACGCGCGCCGTCGGACGCCGCGCAACGACCGTGCGGAATGGCGACGCCATGGCCGACGGCCGTGCTGCCCAGGCGCTCGCGCTGGCGCAGGCAGGCGGCAATCGCCGCGCCTGCGTCCGGATCGTCGCCAGCCAGCAGCCGTCCCGCTGCATCAAGCACATGGTCGCGGTCTGGCGCCGTGGCCAGCAATTCGATGCGATCGGGACGGAGCAGGTTGGACAGTGTCATGTTTGGTCCGCGTGGGTCAGTTGAAGTCGCCGCTACGCGCTGCGCTTTCGTTGCGGCGCAAGGTGTCGACTTGCTTTTCCTTGTGCTTCACCAGCAACCGGTCGAGCTTGTCGGTCAGCAGGTCGATGGCCGCGTAGACATCAACGCCACTGGCATCGGCATGCATGGTGCGGCCGGCAAAGTTGACGGTGGCCTCGGCACGCTGGTCGGTGCGTTCCACGCTGAGCAAGGTACGCACTTCAAGCGGTTGCTCGAAATGGCGGCCGAGGCGGGCGAACTTGGTTTCCACGTATTCGCGGATGGCGGGGGTGACTTCGATTTGCTGGCCGTGGGTCTCGATGCGCATCGCTTGCTCCTTGGTCTGCTACGACTGCCGGGAAGGACAGCATCGCCCGGATCCCGCACGATGCTGTGAACGCAAGGTTAAACGAACCGGGCCGGTCATGACCGCAGCGGCAGCTCAGCCAACCCGGATACGCTCGTGGGACGAGGGAATGTTCATCGCCTCGCGGTACTTGGCGACGGTGCGGCGGGCGACCGGGATGCCCGCCAGTTTGAGCGATTCTGCCAAACGCGCGTCGGACAGCGGCTTGCGCGGGCTTTCGGCCGCAACCAAGGCGCGAATCATCGACTGGATCGCGGTGCTGGAGGCCTCGCCGCCAGCACCGGTCTCGATCCCGGAGGCGAAGAACGCCCGCAGGGGCAAGGTGCCACGCGGGGTTCGCACGTACTTGCGTGAAACCGCGCGTGAAATGGTGGATTCATGCAGGCCAAGCTCGGCTGCAACCTCGCGCAAGGTCAATGGCCGCAATGCGCGGTCGCCGAACTCGAGGAACCCTGCTTGCTGGCGGGCCAGGCAGCCGGCCACCCGCAGCAGGGTTTCACCGCGGGCCTGCAGGTTCTTCAGCAGCCAGCGCGCTTCTTGCAGGTGGCCGCGCAGATAGCTTGCATCGGCACCGGTGGCGGCGCCGGCCATGCTTTCGTATCCGCGATGGATGGTCAGTCGCGGCGCGTGACCCTTGCTGAGCGCAACCTGCCAGACGCCACGATGGCGCCACATGGTGCAATCCGGGGTGACGTACGCGTCCGCTGCGACGGCGCCGATGCCACCACCAGGACGGGGGTCAAGCGAGCGCAGCAACGCCAGTGCCTGTTCGACCTCGACCGCTTCGCGGTGGATCTCCGCGGCAAGGCCGGGGACGCCCAGTTTCTGCAATCGCTGCATCAGCCCGCTGGCGATGCGCAACGCCAGGGGCTTGCCGGAAGTCTCCTCGGGCAGCAATTGGAGCTGCAATCCAAGGCATTCGCCGAGGTCGCGCGCGCCGACCCCCGGTGGATCGAAGCGCTGCACCTGGTGCAACACGGCCAGGACTTCATCGGCGTCGGCGACGATTTCCGGGAGCAACCCCGCCGTGATTGCGCCTAGCGGCTCGCGCAGGTAGCCGTCGTCATCGATCGCATCGACCAGGGCCTCACCGATGCTGCGATCGCGGGGCGAGAAGTGGGTGAGGCGCAATTGCCAGAGCAGGTGTTCACGCAGTGTCTCAGGCTCGGCAACGCGTTCGGCGGCGTTGTCGTCGCCATGGCTGCCATCCCCGCTCGCGCCTGTCCACGGTCCGTGGTCGCGGGGCCACTCGTCCTCGGCGGGGGATTCGGCAGGGTCGATGGCCGTGTTTTCGGCGTCGGCCCAGTCCAGCAACGGATTGCTTTCGACCGCGGCTGCCAGTTCCTGCTCGAGTTCGCTGGCCGAAAGCTGCAACAGGTGCAGCGCCTGGCGCAATTGCGGCGTGAGCACCAGTTGCTGGCCCAGCGATGTCTGCAGGCGTGGTTTCATCGCCTCACCGTAGCGCGGATTTGCGCTGACCGCGCTGCGGCCTCAGAGGCGGAAGGATTCGCCAAGGTAGACGCGGCGCACGTCGGGATTGGCCAACAATTCTTCCGGTGCGCCTTGGGCAAGCACGCCACCATCGCTGAGGATATAGGCGCGGTCGCAAATGCCCAGGGTCTCGCGCACGTTGTGATCGGTGATCAACACGCCAATGCCGCGGTTCTTGAGGTGGCGGACGATACGCTGGATCTCGCCGACCGAAATCGGATCGACACCGGCGAAAGGCTCGTCCAGCAGCATCAAGCGTGGCTTCGCCGCCAGCGCCCGCGCGATTTCCACCCGCCGACGCTCGCCGCCGGACAAACTGGCGCCCATCTGGTCGGCCACGTGTGCAACCTGCAATTCGTCCATCAGGCTGGCGAGTTCCTGGGCGCGGCCCGCCTTGTCGAGATCGACCCGCAATTCCAGCACCAGGCGGATGTTGTCGGCCACGCTGAGCTTGCGGAAAACCGAGGGCTCCTGCGGCAGGTAGCCGACTCCGCGCTTGGCCCGCAGGTACATCGGTTCGGCGGTGATGTCGGTGCCATCGAGGACGATCCGCCCCGCGTCGGACGGCACCAACCCGACGATCATGTAAAAACAAGTGGTCTTGCCGGCCCCGTTGGGCCCCAGCAAACCGACGACTTCCCCGGCATCCAAGGTCAGGGCAAAGTCGCGCACGACCTCGCGTGCGCGGTAGCGCTTGCGCAGCCCTTCGGCGACCAGCATCTACTGCTTGCTCCCATTGCTCTTCGGGGTGCTTGCGCCAGTGCGCGGCAGGATCCGCATCTTCACCCGTCCAGCGCCTTCGCCGCCACTCTCGACATTGCCGGTCTTGAGGTTATAGACCACGCGTGCCCCGCTCATGCTGCCGCGTGGCTGCTCGATGCTCACATTGCCGGTGAATACCACGATCTCGGTCTGCAGGTTGTAGTCGATTCCGTTGGCGCGTGCGGTCATCGGCGTGCCATCGTCCATTGTCTGTGTCAGCACCACGGGTGCACCACTGAATATCGCGCGGATCGGATCGCCGTTGGCGAGGGTGATGCGTGCATTGGCCGAGGCGATGTCAAGGCTGCCTTGGGTGATGTGCACCCCGCCAGACAGGATATTGATCGAATCGCCGCTGAACGTGCCGGACTGATGGCCCGCATCAATGTCCATGGGCTGTTGCCGGTCGGAGGAGCGAGCGAATGCGGACGTCGCTGCGGACAGCACGACCAACGCGGTGCAGCACGCCAGCACGCCAAGGCGCCACGAAATGCGACGATCACGACGGGTCATGTTGTTGCCGGTCTGGTCAGGGAACATAACGAGTGTGTACCTCTGATTTGAGTTGGTATTGCCGCGTGGCCAGGTTGGTCTCCAGGCCGCGACCGCTAAGTATAGAACCGGGCTGGGTGATGGTGACGACGCTGTCGGAAGTTGCGAGGTCGCGATTTGGGTAGATATCCATGCCCTCCGTGGCCATCAGTACTTCGCGTTGCTCCGGTGGGCTGGCGACACGCACGTCCCCGCGCAGCCGCAATTCTTCACCGCCAGGGGCGACCCAGCCGGTCCTGGCGCTGACCCGCCAGTAATGTTTGTTGCTGTCAGGCAAGAAGAACACGGGTGTCGTCATCTGCATGCTGCGCTCGCCGGGAGTGCGCAACATGGTTGGCGCGCGCAGCGTGAATGATTCCTGACCGAGGTTGTCAAGGACCACCAGATCGAAGTCGTGCAGCACGTAGTCGGGGCGACTGCCAGCGGTTTGATCAAGGTGGGTTTGCGCGCGATTCCGCCAGATCGACCAGCCTGACAGCAACGCGGCGACCAGTAGCAGCACGGTTATCGTGGTGCGCCAGCTCATGTCGATGTGCTCATGCCGGCACCGTCATGGCAGCAGCGCCTCAAGCTGGCCTTGCGCTGCCAGCAGCAGGTCGCAGAGCTCGCGCGCTGCGCCTTCGCCACCGCGGAATTGGCTTTGCCAATGCGCGTGTTGCGACGCCCACGGATGCGCGTCGACCGGTGCAGCGGCAAGGCCAGCGGCACGCATCACCGGAACATCGACAAGGTCGTCGCCCATGAACGCAATGGCGTCAAGCGCTAGCCCGTGTGCCTGCGCCAATGCGCGCACGCATGCCAGCTTGTCGCCGATTTCGGCATGCAACTCGGCGCCCAGCTCCAGCGCACGACGGGTGGTCGCCGCGCCCGGGCGGGCAGTGACGAAGGCTATTGCGATCCCGGCGCGTCGCAACAACGCCAGGCCCAGCCCATCACGCACGTGAAACGCCTTGGACTCGCCGCCGTCGGTATCCAGCAACAGCCGGCCGTCGGTCAGGGTGCCGTCGACGTCGAAGCAAGCGAGTTTCACCTTCGCGGCACGAGCGAGGACATCGGCGGAGCAATTGGCGGCAGGGTTGAATGCCATTCAGACCACGCGTGCGCGCAGCAGGTCGTGGATGTTGAGCGCACCCACCACGCGTTGCGCATCATCGACCACCAGCAGGGCGTTGATCTTGTGCGCTTCCATCATCTGCGCTGCCTCCACGGCCAGCGCACCGACGCCGATCGACTTGGGCGTGCGCGTCATGACGGCGTCAATGCGGGTCTTGCGCAGGTCGATGGCGGCATCGTCCAGGGTCCGGCGCAAGTCACCGTCGGTATAAAGACCGAGCAGGCAACCGTCGTCGTCGACCACCGCGGTGAGGCCCAGGTGCTTGCGGCTCATTTCCAGCAGGGCTTCGCTGAGCGAGGCATGCGCTTGCACGCGCGGGATTTCGTCGCCGCCGTGCATCACGTCGGTGATGCGCAGCAGCAGGCGACGGCCAAGGCTGCCGGCAGGATGCGAGCGGGCGAAATCGTCTGCGGTAAAGCCACGCGCTTCCAGCAAGGCGACCGCCAATGCATCGCCCAACGCCAACGCGGCAGTGGTGCTGGTGGTCGGCGCCAGGTCGAGTGGACAGGCCTCGGCCGGTACGCTGACATCAAGGTGGATGTCAGCAGTGGTGGCAAGGGTGGACCCGGGGCGGCCAGTCATCGCGATCACGACATTGCCCTGGCGCTTGAGCACGGGCAGCAACATCAGCAGTTCGTCTGTTTCACCGGAATTTGACAAGGCCAGGACGATGTCGTCATCGGTGATCATGCCCAGGTCGCCGTGGCCGGCCTCGCCAGGGTGGACGTAGAACGACGGGGTGCCGGTCGAGGCGAACGTGGCAGCAATCTTGCGCGCCACGTGCCCGGACTTGCCCATCCCGACGCAGACCACCCGACCCTTGCCGGACAGCAACAGGCGACACGCATCGCTGAACGCACCATCGATGCGCGCGGTGATCGCGACCAGGCCGCGGGTCTCGACCTCGAGGACGCGCCGGCCACTGGCGGCGAAGTCGAAGTCGCTGGCGATCACGTGGGTGGCCACGGCAGGCATTGGACAGGCGGGCTTCGGATAGACTGGGAGCCCGATTTTACGCGACTTTGCCCAATTGTCCGATAAGTGCATGGCCCGATGAACGCAGAAACCATCCAGCAATTGATCCTGCAAGGCCTCCCGGGCTCCCGGGTCGAGGTCGACGGCCCTGACGGGGTGCACTTTGAAGCCACCGTGGTCAGCGATGCCTTTCTCGGCAAATTGCCGCTGGCCCGCCACCGCCTGGTCTACGCCACCCTGGGCGAGCGCATGGGCGGTGAAATCCATGCGCTGGCGTTGAAAACCCTGACTCCCGCCGAAGCCGGCGCCTGAGCATGCAGAAGATCGTGGTCCACGGCGGAACCCCGCTGCGTGGCGAGGTGCGGATTTCCGGGGCCAAGAACGCGGTCTTGCCGATCCTCTGCGCAGGCCTGCTTGGTGATGCGCCGCTGGTTGTGCGCAATGTCCCCGACCTGCATGACGTCAAGACCACCTTGCGGCTGTTGGCCGAACTGGGTGCCGGCATCACCGTCGATGGCGCATCCACCATCATCATCGACCCGCGTACGGTGCGCAGCCATGTCGCACCCTACGAACTGGTCAAGACCATGCGCGCATCAGTGCTGGTGTTGGGGCCGTTGTTGGCCCGCTACGGCGCTGCCGAAGTGTCGTTGCCGGGCGGTTGCGCGATCGGGTCGCGTCCTGTCGACCAGCACATCAAGGGCATGCAGGCCCTGGGTGCGGAGGTCAACGTCGACCACGGCTTCATCAAGGCCAGTGCCAAGCGCCTGAAAGGAGCTCGGGTGGCGTTTGACATGGCCAGTGTCGGCGCCACCGAGAACGTGTTGATGGCCGCGAGCTTGGCCGAAGGCCGCAGCGTGCTCGAGAACGCGGCGATGGAACCGGAGATCGTCGACCTGGCCGACTGCCTGGTGGCAATGGGCGCCCGGATCGAAGGCGCGGGCACCGGCCGGATCGTGGTTGAAGGGGTTGAGCGCCTGCATGGTGGCGAGCATGTGGTTGTCGCCGACCGGATCGAATGCGGCACCTTCCTGGTCGCCGCGGCCATGACTGGCGGCGCGATTACCGCCACCCATTCGCGTCCAGACACCATGGACGCGGTGCTGGGCAAGCTGCGCGAAGCTGGCGCCGAACTGGAGTGCGACGGCGATCGCATCCGGCTCGACATGCGTGGCCGCCGGCCGCAGGCCGTCAGTCTCACCACTGCGCCGCACCCGGGCTTTCCAACCGACATGCAGGCACAGTTCATGGCGTTGGATTGCATCGCCGACGGCGTCGGCGTGATCAACGAGACCATCTTCGAGAACCGCTTCATGCACGTGCAGGAGTTGCAGCGGTTGGGCGCGGACATCCAGATCGAAGGCCATACCGCGATCGTGCGTGGCATGCCCGGGCTGACTGGTGCCCCGGTGATGGCGACCGACCTGCGTGCCTCGGCGTCGCTGGTGCTGGCCGGCCTGGTGGCCGACGGCGAAACCACCATTGACCGCATTTACCACCTCGACCGCGGCTACGAGAACATCGAAGCGAAGCTGTCGGCGTTGGGCGCCCGGATCCGCCGCGTCGACTGACTGCTCCCGGGCCGGATGCTCGCGCGCTGGCAGCTCTCGCGCTAGCGGATCGACTTCAAGGTGAGGTCCATTTCGTTCCTGCCATCGCGGCGCTGCAGGATCCGCGCAGGTACCGGCACGCCATCGACCACCCACAGCACCTGCTGCTTGTCGCCATCGGTGCGGGAAATCTTGGTGGCCGGCCTGCTCGCGCCGCCGATCTGCACCGTGTCCTTGCCGGCCACTTGGTAATGCAACTGGCGTACGCGGCCATTGTCGACCATGCGGTAGTCGAGGGCATCACCAGCAGCAAGGTCGCGCGGGATCACGAGGTTCAGCAGCATTGCGTCCAGGTCGCCGTCGCGCAATGCCACGGGACCGGCACGGTCAGGCTTGACGTCGCCGCTCCAGCGCGCTTCGCGGGTGCTCCAGTCGTAAGTGGCCTGCTTGTTGTTCTTGCGGATCAGCATGTTTGCCGTATCGGAATTGGACAACGGCCGCCAGTGACCACCATTGGCTTCAAACGTGGTGCTTTGCTTGATCGCGGCGATGGTGCTGTTGATGTCCAGGCTGTAGCGCCAACGATCACCGCCGGCGTTCGCCAGGGTCATCGTGCCGGTGCCGCTCAGACCCATGTAGTTGACGTCGTAAACTGCGGTGAACGGTGTGAGCACCGGCGCCTTGGCCGCCATTGCGGTCGCGGCGAACAGCGCCAGCGTGGTCGCCAGTGGCAGGGCTGAATTGCGGATGGCGCGGGCAAGCTTCATCGGGACATCTCCGAAACACCACGGGTCAGGGTGAGCGTGGAGCCTAGTTGTAATGGCGTAAACAGGGGATGACCGTCCAGCAGCACGGTTGCGCCCTGTTCAGCAATGCGGCCGGCGACGGCAAGTCGCATCACCGCGACCAGCAGTGGATGTTCGACCGTGAGCACGCGCGCGGCCAGCTGCCCGGCATCGTCGCCTGGCTCTACCGGCACACTCGCCCGCGCGATAACCGCGCCGGCATCCAACTCGGGGACCACGAAGTGGACGCTGGCACCATGCGCGACCTCGCCCGCCGCGATCGCGCGCTCGTGGGTGCGCAGGCCGCGGTAGGCCGGCAGCAAAGAGGGGTGGATGTTGAGCAGGCGGCCACGAAATCGTTGGATGAATGCCTCGTGGAGGATCCGCAAGTAACCCGCACACACGATCCAGTCGGCATGGGTGGCGGCAATTGCATCGGCCATCTCGAGATCGAAATCCACTCGGCTGGCGTAGCTGCGCGCATCGCGGCTCCAGCGCAAGGACGGGTCAACCTGCTGCAACGCAGGCGCACGCGGGCGATCGCTGAACACGCCGACGATTTGCGCCGCGAGTTGGCCCGCATCGATCGCGACGAGGAGCGCCTGCAGGTTGCTGCCGCGCCCTGAAACCAGGACCGCGACCCGGTCAGGCAATGCGGACGCGAGAGCCATTGCCAGCCAAGACCACTTCGCCGATCCGGCGGTGGGCGAGGCCGAGGCGCATGAGCCCGGCTTCCACGCCCGCGGCCCCATCGACTGCCGCCACCAGCACGAAGCCGATGCCACAGTTGAACGTGCGCCACATTTCCTCGCGGGAGACCGCACCTTCGCGTTGCAACCAGTCGAACACGGGCGGCAAGGCGAGCGTGGACGCCTCGATGTCCAGTGCAAGCCCCTCGGGAATGACCCGGATGATGTTCTCGGTCAGTCCGCCACCGGTGATGTGGGCCATGGCATGGATCGCGGCGCCTTCCGGCCCGTGCAGCAGTTCCAGGATCGGCTTGACATACAACGCGGTGGGCGCCATCAGTGCATCGACCAATGCCACGCTGCCGACGTCGGTGTCGCCGGGACGACCCGCGCGATCATAAATTCGGCGGATCAGCGAATAGCCGTTGGAATGCGGGCCGCTGGACGCAATGCCGATCAGCACGTCGCCCACGCCAACCTTGTGGCCATCGAGCAGTTGCGATTTCTCCACGGCGCCGACAGTGAAGCCGGCAAGGTCGTATTCGCCCGGTGGATACATGTCGGGCATCTCGGCGGTCTCGCCCCCGATCAACGCGCATCCGGCGAGCTCGCAGCCGCGGGCGATGCCACCGACAACGGCCACCGTGGTTTCGACGTCGAGTTGGCCGGTCGCGAAATAGTCCAGGAAAAACAAGGGCTCGGCACCCTGCACCAACACGTCGTTGACGCACATGCCGACCAGGTCGATGCCGATGGTGTCGTGGCGCCCCAATTGTTGGGCAAGCTTGAGCTTGGTGCCGACGCCATCGGTGCCGGAGACCAGCACGGGTTCGCGGTACTTGCCGGACAAATCGAACAGCGCGCCAAATCCGCCGAGACCGCCCATGACTTCGGGGCGGAAACTGCGCTTGACCAGCGGTTTGATCCGTTCCACGACCTGGTTGCCCGCATCGATGTCGACGCCGGCGTCGCGGTAGGTCAGCGGGGCGTTGGGCGTGTTCACGAGGCAATCCCGGTCGAAACCGCGATTTTAGCAGTGACTGACTGCGGACAGAGGTGGATGGACGCGCTGGCGCCGGTGCGGCACCATTCCCGCTGGACCGCAGGCCGGGAGCGACCATGCCCCACACCACGAACGTTTCCATGCGGCTGGCGATTGCGTTGCTGGCGATGCTGTTGGCGGCAATGCTGCTGGCCGTGCCGGGCAGCGCATTTGCCCAGCGGGTGGAAGGTGACCCTGCGGCGGCCCAGGGCCTGTACGAGGCGGAAGTCCCAGTCCGAAGCCAGACCGAGGCGGAGCGTTCAGCCGGGTTTGCGCGTGGCCTGGCCCAGGTCCTCGCCCGCCTGTCGGGTAGCCGTGCGATTGCCCGAAAGCCTGGGGTTTCCGAAGAATTGCGCCGTGCCAGCGACTACGTGGCTGGTTACGACTATCGCCAGGACGAAGGCGTGTCGGCATCCACCGGCGCACCCAGCTTCACCACCACCCTCGTGGTTCGCTTTGATGAAGCGAAGGTCGACGATATCGCGGCTGCCTTGGGTTTGCCGGTGTGGCCGCAACCGCGACCCAAGCCGGTGTTGTGGTTGGCGATCGACGACGGCAGTGGTCCGCGCCTGGTCGACGTCGGCAAGGCGAAGGCTGCGCGCTCGGCGCTGGACCAAGCGCAGGCTCGGGGTTATCGGCTGGGCCTGCCCAGTGGTACCGCCGCAGAGCAGGCTATGGTCGGCGCCATCTGGCGCGGTGATATCGCTGCCATCGCCAACATCTCGTCGCGCTACACCCCGCCGATGCAATTGGTCGGCAAGCTCTATCGCGGCGGTGACGGCTGGCGTGCGGACTGGACCTTCATCGACCACGGCAAGGCAATCTCAAATTGGACCAGCCAGGACCGCAGTGCACTGCGGGCGATGGCATCCGGGGCGGATGGCGCCGCCGACGCGCTGGTGGCGCGCTATGCCAAGGCGCAGCCGATCGGCCCCCCCGGACGCTACCGGGTCGTGTTCACTGGCTTGGACGGCAGTCTTGATTACATGCAACTGGTGGCATGGTTGCGTGGACAGTCGGTCGTACGCGACATGAAACCGGTCAACGCCACCGCCGGACGGCTGGAGTTCGAGCTGGAGCTTGCCACTGGCCTGGCCGGGCTGCGCCGCGTGCTGGATGACAACTTGCTGGTTGAAGTGGGCGCGAGCGACCCACCCACCTTCCAGCTGCGCTGAGAAGACGATGGGTAACGACCACATCGACACCGATACCAACCTGGGCGCACTCGCCATCTTCCTGCGTCGGCTGCAATGGGGATTGGTGGCCCTGGCCATTTGTTGGGCGCTGTGGCTGCTGTCGCCGGTGCTGACGCCATTCGTGTTGGCCGCGCTGCTGGGTTGGCTCGGCGATCCGCTGGTGGACCGCATGCAAGCACGCGGGCTGCCACGCAACGGCGCGGTGGCCATCGTATTCGGCGCAATGGTTGCGGTTGCCCTGTTGGCATTGTTGCTGCTGTTGCCGATGTTGCAACACCAGGTGGTTACCCTGGTCACGTCGCTGCCCAGTTATCGAGACTGGTTGATGGTGACGGCCTTGCCTTGGCTGGAGGCGCGCAGCGGCCTGGAATTGGTGGGTTGGCTGGATCCTTCGCGCCTGTTCCAACTGGTGCGCAGCCACTGGGAAGAGGCGGGAGGCGTCGCGGCGACCCTGTTGGGTTATCTCTCCCGCTCCGGTTTCGCGCTGCTCGGCTGGGTGGCCAACCTGGTCTTGCTGCCGGTGCTGACGTTCTTCTTCCTGCGTGACTGGGACCTGTTCGTGGAGCGGGTGGCTGCGCTGGTCCCTCGCGACCATGCGGCAACTGCGTCGCGGCTGGCGCACGAAACCAGCGAAGTGCTTGGCGGCTTCCTGCGCGGCCAGTTGTTGGTGATGTTGATCCTGGGCGTGTTGTACGGCGCCGGTTTGCTTGGCGTCGGACTGGATCTCGGCATCCTCATTGGCGTGCTCGCCGGTTTGCTGACGTTCGTGCCGTATCTCGGCCCCGCCACGGTGATCGTGCTGGGTGGGGTGGCATCACTGGTGCAGTTTGGCGACTGGCAGCACCTGGCCGGGGTGGTCGCGGTGTTTGCGATCGGCCAGGTGATCGAGAGTTACTGGCTCACCCCGAAACTGGTTGGAGACCGGATTGGTCTGCACCCGGTCGCGGTGATCTTCGCGGTGCTGGCCGGCGGCACCCTGTTCGGTTTCCTTGGCATGTTGCTGGCGCTGCCGGTGGCCGCGATCGCCAACGTGTTGCTGCGCTATGCGCATGAACGCTACCTCGACAGCCGGTTGTATGCCGGCCAGTCGCCAGTGCTGATCGTGCAATCGGCCCAGGTCATCGCGCCTGCGGGGCCTGTCGACGCCAATCCTGGCGAAGGCGACGCGTGAGCGACTCCACCGCGCGGCAAATGCCGCTGGCTTTGCGCTTTCCACCGGACCAGCGCTTTGAAACGTATGTCGGTGGGTCGCGCGCGGCACTGGCGCAGTTGCACGCGCTGGCGATCATGACGCAAGCAGGGGATGCCTATCTCACCGGCCCCGTCGGCGTGGGCAAGACCCACCTGGCACTTGCCACCTGTGCGCACGCGGAAGCTGCCGGCAGGCGTGCGACCTACCTGCCGTTGCAGGCCGCGAGCGGACGCCTGCGTGATGCGCTCGACGCGCTTGATGGTGGCGACCTGGTCGCACTGGATGGCCTTGATGCGATTGCCGGAAACCGCGACGATGAAGTCGCCTTGTTCGACTTCCACAATCGTGCCCGCGCAGCCGGCATCTCCTTGCTGTATGCCGGCCGCGTCGCCCCGGTCGACTTGCCGCTGGCGTTGCCCGACCTGCGGTCGCGCCTGTCGCAATGCATCCGCATCGTATTGCCGACGCTGGACGAAGAGGGCCGGCGTGAAGTGTTGCGCGAGCGGGCGCGCCGACGCGGGCTGGTATTCGACGACGCGGCGCTGGAGTGGCTGTTGCGCCGGGCAGGACGCGACCTGGCCGGACTCACCCGCCTGCTTGACCGACTCGACCATGCTTCACTTGCCGCGCAGCGACGACTCACCGTTCCGTTCCTGCGTGAAACCCTCGGCGATCTCCCGTAGGCCCGTGCCTACGCGAGCTCTGCGTCCAGGCGGGCGAGTCGATCCGGGGTGCCCACGTCCGTCCAACGACCGCAATGGTGCTCCCCGGTGACGGCATTACGGGCCATGGCGGCGCGCAATAGCGGGGTGATCGGGAAGCGGGGCGGTTGCCGCTGGCTACCGGGCGCATCACCGATGGTCGCGCGCCAGTCGCGCAGCAACGCGCTTCGGTAAACACCGATCCCGGCGAACGTCAACTTGTCTGCACCGGCGTCAACCACCGAGCCGCTCGCGCACAACACGAAGTCGCCGTGAGGATGCTGCGGCGGATTGTCGACGAGCACCAAGTGGGCGTCACCGCGGGGCGACGAAGGTAATCGCGCGAAGTCGTAATCGCACCAGATGTCGCCATTGATGGCGATGAACGGCGCATCGTCGTTGCCCGCGAGTAAAGCCAAGGCGTTATGCATGCCGCCGCCGGTTTCGAGGGCCTCATGACCTTCATGCAGGAAATGCAGGTGCAGGCCCCATTGGCTGCCGTCGCCCAGGACGCGCGGGAATTGGGGTGCCAGCCAACTGGTGTTGATGACGACGTCGCGAACTCCGATGGCCGCCAGTTTTTCCAGGTGCCACGCAATCAATGGCTTGCCACCCGCAAGCAGCAGCGGCTTTGGCGTCAAGTTGGTGAGCGGACGCATGCGTTCTCCCAGTCCTGCCGAGAACACCAGCGCCTTCATCGGTTGCCCATCCGCGGCTTGACCCGCGTTTCAATCAGTTGCCTTAAATCCGCGAATTCCGGATACCGCGGCAACACGCCGTCGAGGTAATCGAAGAAGCGCTGCACATCGGCCAAGTATTTGGGTTTGCCATCGCGATGATGCAGGCGGGCAAAAATGCCGATGACCTTGAGGTGGCGTTGCACGCCGATCCAGTCGACGTCGCGGCGGAAGCGAGACAGTTCCGGGACGGGCAGGCCGGCTGCGGAGGCGCGGTCGTGGTAGCGCCCGAGCCAGGCGTCGACCCGCGCCTGTGGCCAGCTGAGGAACGCATCCTTGAACAGGCTCAAGGGGTCGTACGCAATCGGGCCACGCACCGCGTCCTGGAAGTCCAGGACCGCGAGCCCGCCATCGGTCGGGCTGCCGTCCACAGGCCTGCCGTCCACAGACCTGCCGTTCAAAGGCCTGCCGTTCAAAGGCCTGCCGTTCAAAGGCATGAGGTTGCGCGGCATGAAGTCGCGGTGCACCAGGACTTGCGGCTGCGCCAGCGCGGCTTCGACAAGATGGAGCCACGCCCCATCGATGGCTTTGCGTTCGTCGTGATCCAGGGCGATGCCAAGGTGGCGGCTGAGGAACCATTCGTCGAACAGGTTCAATTCGCGCACCAGCATGGCGCGGTCGTAGGCGGGAAAGCCTGCGGGTATGGCCAGCAGTTGCAGCTGCAGCAACTGGTCGAGCGCCGCGTCGAACATGCGGTCGGCATTGGCGTCGTCGATGACCTGCAACAGCGTGTGCTCGCCCAGGTCTTCCAGGAGCAGGAAACCGTGTTCGACATCCCGCGCCAGCACCCGCGGTACCCGCACGCCGCCAGCCTCGAGCAGGTCGCGGATGCGCAGCCACGGCCGCACATCTTCTTGGTCCGTCGGTGAATCCATCACGATCGTGCTGCTGCCAGCGCCGGTGCTGCGCCAATAGCTGCGGAATCCTGCATCCATGGATGCGCGAACCAGGCCGGCGCCGGGCGAACCCAACGCGGCGCGTGCCCACTCGAGGCGTTCACGGCTGCGTGGAGAGGTGGCGTCGTCGGCGTGCATGCAAGCTCCGGGCCGGGGATGGCCGAAGGTACAGGTTAAACTGCCGTCCAGTCCGCAGGGAGATGGTCGTGGCCAAGCTGCAACCCGTGTTGTTGTCCGGAGGTTCGGGCACGCGCCTGTGGCCGCTGTCGCGCGAGGCCTACCCGAAGCAGTTCCTGGCCCTGGCTGGTGACGACACCATGCTGCAGGCGACCTGGCTGCGGGTGGCACCGATTGCCGATGCGGCGCCAATCGTCATGGCCGGCGAGGACCATCGATTCCTGGTGGCGGAGCAACTGCGCCAGGTGGGCGCGCCGACCCCGGCGATCATGCTGGAACCGATCGGCCGCAATACCGCACCGGCGATTGCTGCCGCGGCCTTGCAGGCAACCGTCAATGGTGATGATCCGCTGTTGCTGGTATTGCCCTCCGACCATGTCGTGCGCGATGCGGCAGCCTTTCGTGCAGCCGTGCAGGCTGCCAGTGCCGCGGCGGATGCCGGCGCACTGGTCACCTTCGGGATCGTGCCAACCACGGCCGAGCCGGGGTTTGGTTACATCCATGCCGCACCCGGCGACGGCGTGCGCAAGGTCATGCGTTTCGTCGAAAAGCCCGATGCCGCCACTGCGCAGTTATACCTAAACGCCGGCGACTATTACTGGAACAGTGGCATGTTCCTGTTCCGCGCGTCGCGTTTCCTGGAAGAGCTGCAGCGCTTGCGCCCGGATATCCTCGAGGGCACGCGCGCGGCGTTTGCCGCGGCGAAACACGATGGGGACTTCATCCGCCTGGATGGTCCCGCGTTCGCCGCCACACCTTCTGAATCGATCGACTATGCAGTGATGGAAGGTACCGATGCGGCGATGGTGTTGGCGGTGGACATCGGTTGGAATGATGTCGGCTCGTGGTCGGCGTTGTGGGACGTGGCCGAACGCGATGCCGACGGCAATGCCAGCCACGGCGACGTGATTACGGTCGATAGCCGCAACAGTTACGCGTATGCGCGCCGGCTGGTGGCATTGGTCGGGGTTGACGACATGGTCGTGGTGGAAACCGATGATGCCGTACTGGTTGCGCGCAAGGACAAGGTGCAACAGGTCAAGGAAGTCGTGGCGCGGCTGAAGCTGGCGCAACGCCGCCAGGCGGCCTTGCATCGGGAAGTGCACCGCCCGTGGGGCAGTTACGATTCGGTCGATGCCGGCGCACGCTTCCAGGTCAAGCGGATCAAGGTCAAGCCCGGCGCGGCGTTGTCATTGCAATCACACACGCAGCGCGCCGAGCACTGGATCGTGGTCAGTGGCACTGCGCGGGTGACCCGCGACGACGATGTGTTCGAGCTACAGGCCAACCAGTCGACTTACATCCCGATTGGGGCCAAACACCGACTCGAAAACCCCGGCAACGAGGTCCTCGAATTGATCGAGGTGCAGTCCGGCGACTACCTCGGCGAGGACGACATCGTCCGCTATGAGGATGTGTACGGACGCAGCTGAGGCTCAGCAGCAGCCGTGATCGCCGCGTTCCTGGGTGCTGGCCGCTGCCGCCGAGCCGCCAGTCTCGCCGCGAATGCTGGCCGCATGATGCGCGGACACGACGCGTGCCACTGATGCGGTGACCTTCTTGCCCATCGGGATGTGCAGGAACTCATTGGGGCCGTGGGCGTTCGAATGCGGGCCAAGTACGCCAGTGATCATGAACTGCGCATCCGGGAACTTCTCGCCAAGCATGCCCATGAACGGGATCGAGCCACCTTCGCCCATGTACATCGCCGGGGCGCCAAAGAAATCCTGGCTGGCGGTATCGATGGCACGCTCCAGCCATGGCGCCATGGCCGGGGCGTTCCAACCGGTGGAGGCTTTCTCCAGGTCCAGCGTAACCTGCGCGCCGTTCGGCGGGTCGCGAAGCAACGCCGTCTTCAGCAGTTCGCCGGCCTGCTTGCCGTCCAGGGTCGGCGGCAATCGCAGCGACAGCTTCACCGCGGTCTGCGGACGCAGCACGTTGCCGGCCGAAGCGAGCGGCGGGATGCCATCCATGCCGGTGATCGACAGCGCCGGGCGCCAGGTGCGGTTGAG
>JBDSOZ010000104.1:0-5977 GCA_039914555.1 Luteimonas sp. | reverse complement strand
GACTGGTGCACATGCATGCCGCTGCCGTTGTCGCCGACGATGGGCTTGGGCATGAAGGTTGCGGTCTTGCCGTTGCGGAACGCGACGTTCTTGATGATGTACTTCATCGTCAACAGTTCGTCCGCCTTCTGCACCAGGGTGTTGAAGCGGGTGCCGATTTCGCACTGGCCCGCGTTGGCCACTTCATGGTGGTGGACTTCGACTTCGATGCCGACCGCTTCAAGCGTCTTGCACATTTCCGCGCGCAGGTCGTGCAGCGAGTCCAGTGGCGCCACCGGGAAGTAGCCGCCCTTGATCCCGGGCCGGTAGCCGCTGTTGCCGCCCGCATATTCCTTGGCCGAGTTCCAGTGCGCTTCTTCCGAATCGATGTGGAAGAAGGTGTGGCCCATGTCGTTGCCGTAGCGCACCGAGTCGAACACGAAGAACTCCGGCTCCGGCCCGAAGAACGCCTGTTCGGCGATGCCGCTGGACTTGAGGTAGGCCTCGGCGCGCCTGGCGATGCCGCGCGGGTCGCGGCTATAGGCCTGCATCGTGGTTGGATCGAGGATGTCGCAGGTCAACACCAGGGTCGGATCGGCAGTGAACGGATCCAGGAACGCAGTGCCCGGATCCGGCAGCAACACCATGTCCGACTGATGGATGCCGCGCCAGCCGCTGATCGAGGAACCGTCGAACATCTTGCCGTCCTCGAACAGGGTCGCGTCGATGATCGACTTGGGGAAGGTGACGTGGTGCTGCACCCCGCGCATGTCGGCGAAGCGCAGATCGACGAATTCGACCTTGTGGTCCTTGATCAGTTTTTCGACGTGCTCTAGCGTGGACATGGCGGGTCTCCGGATAAAACGGGTGGAATGGCAGTAGCTCCCCTGTTGTACGCAAGCCCCGTGCCAACGCGATTCTCCGGTAAGTCGTTGATTTCCGACCTCCAGCGCCCCCAACACCGCGGCGAAACGCACTTGATTGGTGCAATCGTACTTTTTTGCACCAAGTAGGGGCAATGGCTGCCACGTTATCCTTCTCCCGCTTTCTCCCTACCCAAGACAAAGCCTGCCCATGCCCGATCTACTAGCCGCCCTGCTGCTTGGCATCATTGAAGGCATCACCGAGTTCCTGCCGATCTCCAGCACTGGCCACTTGCTGGTGGCCGAGCGCTGGCTCGGCGCGCGCAGCGACCTGTTCAATATTGCGATCCAGGCCGGCGCCATCCTCGCGGTGGTGATGGTGTACCGCGAGCGACTGTGGCAATTGGCGATGAGTTTCCTGCGCCCGGGCAGCGTCGCTGTCCTTGGCCAGGCGCCGCGCGACTACGCCTGGAAACTTGCAGCCGCGTTCGGCGTGACCGCAGTGCTGGGATTGCTGGTGAAGAAGCTGGGCTGGCAGCTCGACGATGCGGTCGCGCCCATTGCCTGGGCGCTGGTGCTGGGCGGCGCGTGGATGTTGGCGGCCGAGCATTTCGCCGCGCGGCGTGCAGCGGTGCTTGGCGAACGCAGCAACATCACCTGGACCGTGGCCGTGCTCGTTGGCGTGGCCCAAGTCGTGGCAGGTGTGTTCCCGGGCACCTCGCGTTCGGCCGCAACGATCTTTGTCGCCCTGCTGTTTGGCGTCAGCAACCGCGCCGCAGCAACCGAATTCGCGTTCCTGGTCGGGATTCCCACCATGTTCGCGGCCACCGCTTACGAACTGCTGGCGCTGTATCGGGGCAGCGGTTTCGGCGGAGAGGATTGGAGCGCGCTGCTGGTGGCGTTCATTGCCTCCGCAATCACCGCGTTCATCGCGGTGAAATGGCTGCTGCGCTACATCCAGTCGAACCGTTTCACCGCGTTCGCGGTGTATCGCCTGCTGCTTGGCGCCGCCCTGCTGGCCTTCGCGCCCGGCTAGGCGTGCAGGCTGTAGGTGCCGTGGATCGCGGTTTCAGCCAGCACATGGCCGTACATTGCGCGGAACGCATCAGCGGCGCTGAAACCCGCAGCCACTCCCAGCTGGCCGACATCCAGCGCGAACAATCGAAAGAAATAACGATGGATGCGCAAGTCGTTCGCGGGTGGGTAGGGGCCGTCGTAGCCGAGGTAGTCTCCTGCCATGGCCGGATCGTCCGCAAACCAAGCGGTGTAATCATTGCGACCGTGGCGGCTGCCCGCGGGTCCGCGCGTCGCGCGCTTTCCACCTTGTTCGAAACCGTCACTGCAGCTACCCGCCGCGAGCTCGCGCACATCGGCTGGAATATCCACCATCACCCAATGAATGAAATCGGTGCGTGGCTGCGCCACCGGAATATCCAGGTCATCGTCGCCAACCATCGCCGGATCGGTGGGCGCATCCGTATCGACGCACATCAGCACGAATGACCGCGTGCCCGGCGGCGCGTCGCCCCACGCCAGGTGCGGATTGCGGTTGCCACCGAAACCACCGGGTGCGCCCAGCGCGAATTCTGCCGTCAGCGGGCCACGATTGGCGAAGCTATCGCTATTGATGTGCACGCAAACCTCCACGATCGAGTCGGGTCATTGTAGGAGCGCCGCTAGGACCGGGGCGCCAGATGGCTGGCAATCCAGGCTTCGGCAAATCCGTCGAGGCCGGCACCGAGCAGGAATCCACAGTGCCCGCCTTGCGCGGCAATCTCCAGCCGGGCATCGGCCGGCAATGACAACCCATGGAAGTCGTCCACAGGGATCACCGGATCATCGGCGGCCATCAGGATATGGGTCGGGATCGCCAGCGCTGCGAGGCGGTCGCCGGCAATCGAGTAGCCGTCGAAGTAATTTTGCAAGGTTCCGAAGTCGGTGTGGCGCTGTACGAGCCACTCGGTCAGTTCGCGCATGCCCAGGTGCAGGGTGCGATCGTCGAAGTCATGCACGCGCGGAAACAAGTCGCGCTTGCGCTGCAAGGAACGCCGCCATTTGCGCTCGAAGTGCCGCAGGTACACCCGCCAGCCAGCTTCCATCGCCGCCATCGTCGCGTCAGGGTCCAGCACCGGGCACACCGCCGCGACCGCCGACAGCGGCAACTGCGCCTCCGGTGCACGCAATGCCAACCGCAAGGCAAAGTTCCCGCCCAGCGAATAACCTGCCGCCACCAACGGAGACGCAGGCCCGGCCTGCGGCCAGAAGCGGCATGCAATGTCGACGGCGGCCAGCACGACTTCGTCGATGCGATTGGAATGGAAAATCGCTTCGTTGAGGTGGTGGCTGTCGCCGTGGTCACGGAAGTTGAGCCGGAACGTGGCGAACCCCCGCTGCAGGAACTGCGCTGCAGCGTGGCGCATGTAGCTGGATTCGGCGCTGCCTTCCCATCCGTGCAGCAGCAATGCCAGGCCACGCGGTTCGCGCCCGGGCACCATGCTGTGCAGGCCCTGCAGGCGTACGCCGGGGCCACCATCCACGAGATGCTCCGTCGTGATCGCGCCAGTCGCCTTGAGTGCGCGTGCACCCTGGCGTTGCCGCCATGGACTGGAACTGAGCATGGTCTGGACGTGGCCGCTGTGCAGCCACCACGGTGCCCGGTAGTCGGCGGCATGCAGCATCGATTCCATACTATCGATCCTGCGCGGGATCCCCGGCCATTGCCGTGACGATGCGATCGCGTGCCAGTTCGGCAATCCGCCGCCGCCCTGCTTCGCTGGCCGCGGGGATCGGGGCAAGGAAGCACACGTCGGCAACACGCGGTGGTTCGCCGAGCAAACGCAGGAAGTTTCCGAAAAAGCGTTCATGGGCGCGGAACGCGACCGTTCGCTGGGCATTGGCCTGCGCGCCGTAGCGCAGGGCCACCGGCTGTACCGGTACCCCGGCCTCGACCGCAGCGGTGAAAATGCGGGCGTGGAACGGACCCACGCCGCGACCGTCGCGGGTGCGTCCCTCCGCAAACACACCGATCGAGCGCCCTTCGCGTAATCGCAGCACCATCTCGTGCACCACCCCGCCCAGCGATTCGGTGCTGCCGCGCTGGTGGAAGATGGTCTCGCCGCGCGCCGCAAGCCAGCCAATCAATGGCCAACCGGCTATCTCGCGCTTGGCGACAAAACCCATCATGCGTTGACTGTGCAGGGCAACGATGTCGACCCAGCTGACGTGGTTGGCAACAAACAGGGTCGCGCCCGGCATCGGCGTGCCCAGGCGACGCAGGCGGAACCCGAACACGCGCATCAGCCCGCCCTGCCAGAGGCGAACGGCGCGGTACTGGATCGGTTCACCGTGCCAATGCAGTCGCCCCCATGGCGGCAGCATCAGCAGCAAGACCAACGGCAGGTCGACAAGCACGTGCCAGGCCAACCACGGCACGCGGTAGAGGTAACGCAGCCACCTCACAAGATCCAGCCTCCGCTTGCCGACCCGCGCCGGCCGCGCTGCCTCAGGTGAACTTGAAGAGGCCGGGGCGCCAGGCACGGACATAACTCTTGCCCGAACCGTAGCCACTGCTGCTGCCGTAGCCGATGCCTGAATCGGCCTCGCGGTTGCGGCGGTTGTGCATGCGGTCCATCAGTTCTTCGCGGCGGCCGTCGAGCCAATCGGCACGACCAACCTTTTCCGGCGCCAAGCCACGACGTTCGGCCTGGTTCTGGCGGAAGTCACAGAAGTCATCGTAGGCATCGAGTTCATGCTTCAGCTCGCGCACCGACAGCTCGATCATGATTGCGTCGTCGAGGAAGCCGAGCACGGCGACCGTGTCTGGGATCACATCATCCGGGTCGCAGAAGTACGTCAGTGCCGACAACACCCGGTCACGGTCTTCGCCAGACATCGCCCAGGCGTCGTCGCGCACCATTGCGATCATGTCGTCCAGGCGCATCAGGCGCTCGAGGATGAAGTCGGGGATCGCGATTTTCTGGGCGTCGGCGAGCAGCTTCACCGCGCACTCGACGATCTGTTCCGGCGTCTTGTCGCTGGCCGCCTTCTTCGCCGAGGTGATCGCCGCCTGGAAATGCTCCAGGTCACGATCGTTGAGTTCGAAGTTCAGCGTGATCGACATGGCAGGTCCAGATCGGGGATGGGGAAGAGCCAAAGCCTAGCAAAACTAACGGGGCAGCCGATAGCTAAGTTGGTCGATCGATCACCGCCAGGGTCAGGCGGGAGACGCAAGCCAGGCGGCCATGCTGGTCCTCGATGCGGATATCCCAGACCTGGGTGCTGCGCCCAAGGTGGAGCGCGCGGGCGGTTCCGGTGACCCGCCCCGTGCGGACGCCGGCGAGATGGTTGGCATTGATCTCGATCCCGACCACGCCCTGCCCCGGACCGACGCACATTCCGCCGGCGCTGCTGCCCAGGGTCTCGGCCAGCAACACCGAAGCGCCGCCATGCAGCAGGCCATAGGGCTGGTGGGTGCGCGCATCGACCGGCATGGTCGCGCGCAGGAAATCCGGGCCGATTTCGATGAATTCGATGCCTAACTGGCGTATCGCCGTGTGCTCGGACAGGGCGTTGAGGTCGGCCACGCTGGCCTGGCGCTGGAAGATGCTCATGGACCAGAGCATGCCATCGGTGGGGTGACCGATGGCACATACCCTCTTTGTTTTGGTGTAGTAGATTACTACCACACCAGTTCAACTAGCCCTCAGGTAAGCAGTCATGACCACCCTCTCCCGCCTCGCCACCACCAAGACCCGCACCGCCAGCAACCGGGTCCCGGTCCCACAGGATGTCCGCCGCGCTGTTTACCGCGAGCGCGAAACGGGCGTTGGCTATGGCAATAGCAGCGGCTATGCCAGCGAGCGCCGTTATGCGCGCGACTGGGCCGGCCAGCCGCTGTTCCGCTGCGGCTGAGCACCAGGTCGCTCCCGGCAGATCGGCGACCCGCGAACCCACCAGCTCCCCAGCGGCCGGCGTGACGAATCCCTCCCCCAGGGTCGCGCCGGCCGTTTTTTATGGGTGCCGCATCGCGCGCAGGGCGCGCTGCTACAGGATCGGGGCGAGGCCGGCGCCAAAGGCGGTGAAGATCCGGGTCAGGATCGATTTCATCCCGATCGCGACCTGCGGGAAGTCACCGA
>JBDSOZ010000028.1:0-2642 GCA_039914555.1 Luteimonas sp. | reverse complement strand
TGGCCGGCGGGATCGACGAGTTCGTGATCCACCAGGTCAGCAAGGTGCACACCGCCGCCTTCACCAAGGCAATGGGCATCGACCCGAAGAAGGTACTGACCATCTTCGGTGAGCACGGCAACATCGGCCCGGCCTCGGTGCCGATCGTGTTGAGCAAGTTGCGCGAGATGGGCCGCCTGAAGAAGGGCAACCGGATCGCATTGCTGGGGATTGGCTCGGGCCTGAACTGCTCGATGGCAGAAGTGGTCTGGTGAATCGCCGTTTTTCACCTTCGCTGCGTAGCCGGTAATTCACAGTTAAAACAGAGAGATATATTTCTCCGGCCCTTAACTAAGCAATTAATTGCTTTTAACTAGCAAATAAGCGGTCTTAGTTTTACAATCCGGAATGGCCCGCCCCAACCGCTCCGCCGAGATCGACACTGCCTTGCTGCAGGCCGTGTCCGCGCATCCCCACGACCTGGTCGGCATGGTGGCCGCACAACTGGGCTTGTCTGGCGCGCGAATCGGGATGCAGGTCCGGGCATTGGTGTCGGCCGGATACCTCGACAAGGTGGGAAGTACGCGCCCGACTTACACCCTGGGTCTTAACCGGCGGTTCGAGCGCAGGTATCCACGCGAGGGCTTGGCGGAGGACGCCGTCTGGTTCGAGCAATTGCTGCCGCTGCTGCGTGACCTCCCGCGCAACCTGCTCGACATTGCCCATCATGGGGTCACCGAAATGCTCAACAACGCAGTTGATCACTCCGGTGCCGGCGAGGTGCTGGTGCGGATGGACAGGTGTGACGGCCAACTGTGGTTCGAGATAGCCGACGAAGGCGTTGGCATCTTTCGCAAGATTACCCGTGCGCTGGATCTGCCCGACGAGCGACTCGCCTTGCTCGAGTTGGCGAAGGGTAAACTGACCACCGATCCGCGTCGTCACTCCGGCGAAGGTATCTTCTTCACCTCGCGCATGTTCGACAGTTTTCGCATCAGCTCGGAAGGGCTGGTGTTCGATCACGATGCCAAGTACGTCCAGGATTTGCTCGACGACGCCGGCGAAGCTGGCGGAACCAGGGTTTCGATGCGAATCGCCGTCGACTCGAAGCGGCTCGCCAGGGGCGTGATCGACCAGTTTTCCAGTGGCCCGGAGGATTACAGTTTCGCAAAGACCGTAGTGCCGGTGCGCTTGGCAAAGATAGGCGACGAGAACCTGGTCTCTCGTTCGCAGGCCAAGCGACTCCTGCAGCGGGTGGACCGTTTTCGTTGCGTTGTGCTCGACTTTGACCAGGTGGCGAGCATCGGCCAAGCCTTTGCCGATGAGATCTTCCGGGTATTCGACAATGAACACCCGGAAGTGGAGTTGGTTGCCGTGCATGCCGTGCCAGAAGTGCAGCAGATGATCCGTCGTGCCGAGGTCCTCCGCGATGAGCAGGGCGGCCAGCTGTCATTGCTGAAATGATCCCACCGGAAACGAGTTTCCCCAACTATCGGTTCTCGCCGAGGCGCATCGAGGTGCGCCCGGGGATCGCGATGTCTTGTCTCGACGAAGGTCCGCGCGAAGGCGAGGTCGTCGTCATGCTCCACGGCAATCCGTCGTGGAGCTATTACTGGCGGCGCCTGGTGCTTGGATTGCGCGATCCCGCGCCTGGCAAGGCCTACCGCTGCATCGTCCCCGACCACATCGGCATGGGCCTGTCGGACAAGCCAGATGACGCGCCCGACGCGATGCCGCGTTACGACTACACCCTGCAGTCGCGGGTCGATGACCTCGACACCTTGCTCGACACGCTCGGCATTACCGGTCCGGTGACGCTGGTGGTACACGACTGGGGTGGCATGGTGGGCTTTGGCTGGGCGCTGTCGCACATGGCGCAGGTGAAGCGTCTGGTGATCCTCAACACCGCCGCATTCCCGCTGCCACGCGCAAAGCCGATGCCGTGGCAACTATCAATGGGGCGCGATTCGCGCCTGGGTGGTTGGCTGATCCGGCGCTTCAACCTGTTTGCGCGCGGTGCCGCATGGCTTGGCACGCAGCGACGCTTGCCAGCCCCGGTGCGGCGCGCCTACATCGCGCCTTACTCCGGTTGGCGCAATGCCATCAGCACCCTGCGTTTCATGCAGGACATCCCGCTGCAGGAAAGCGACCGCGCGTGGCCGCTGGTGGCCGAAGCCGGCCGACGCCTGCATGAATTCGCCGACCGGCCGACCTTCATCGGTTGGGGCCTGCGCGACTTCGTGTTCGACCGCAATTTCCTCGAGGGTTTTCGCCGCGCATTGCCACAGGCGCAGGTGCATGCGTTCGAGGATGCCGGCCACTACGTCCTCGAGGATCGCCATGAGGTGCTGGTGCCGGAAATCCGCGCTTTCCTCGACGCCAATCCGCTGGTGTAAGGCGACAATGCGCGCATGAGCGAGGTCTGCAACATTGCCGCCGCCCTGCCGCAACTGGCACGCGAACATCCCGCACAGGTGGCGATGCGCTGCCCGGGGCGTGACGGCGGTTATCGCCAGCAACTGACCTATGCGCAACTGGACGCGCGCAGCGACGCGATTGCCGCGGGACTTGCGCAGTACGGCATCGTCCGCGGCACCCGCACCGTGGTCATGGTGCGGCCAACGCCGGAATTCTTCCTGCTGATGTTTGCATTGTTCAAATCG
>JBDSOZ010000013.1:0-11564 GCA_039914555.1 Luteimonas sp. | reverse complement strand
GCGTCAGCGCCGGGGAAATCACAACGCGCAGAGCCGCTATCGGGCATGAACAGCGAATCGCCAGTGAACAGTGCGTCGCCAACCAGGTAGGCGGTGCTGTCGCTGGTATGGCCCGGCACCGCGATCGCGCGCGCCTGCAGCGGGCCGATCGCAAAGCGATCGCCGTCGGCAAACAAGTGGTCGAACTGCGAACCGTCGACCGGGAACTGTTGGTCCAGGTTGAACACGTCGCGGAATGTCGCCTGGACCGCCTGGATGCCGGTTCCGATCGCAAGGGTCGCGAGCGGCAGGCGCGACTTCAACCATTGGCCCGCGCTGAGATGGTCTGCGTGCGCATGGGTTTCGAGGATCCAGCGCCCGTCCAGCCGCTGCGCGGCGAGATAGTCGAGCAATGCCTGTGCGGAGTGGCTGCCGGTGCGCCCGGACTTCGGGTCGAAATCCAGGACCGGATCGATGATCGCTGCGTCGCTTCCGTCGCCCGCGTCGACGACGTAGCTCCAGGTGTTGCTGCCGGCATGGAAAAACGGTTGGACGCGAGGGTTCATCGGAGTCCCTGGCATCAATGGCCCAGGTCGGCCTCAAGGACTTCGGCCAGGCGCCACGCGGCCTGGCGAATGCGTTGTTCGGCCAGCGGCCGCTGCCTGTCCAGGTCACTGCGATCCATTGTGTGTCCGTCTGGATAGAGCTTGCGCGACTCGACCAACCGGCAGGATTCGCCGGCCCAGGCCGCCGGCCCGGTGTTGGGGCCGTCTTCGTCCAGCGGCGGCCATGGCATTGCGTCCAGCCGATCGGTGTATTGCTGCAAGGACAGGCCTTCGCTGCCCAGGATGTAGTAGTCCCAGATCGAATGCAGGTTGGTGCCCATCACGCCATCGACGTAGGACTTGCGTGCATAAGCTTCCGGTTGCTGGTCGGTGCGCAGGCTGATCTGGTAGCTGTTGCCGCCACGATCGTCCCGATTGTTGGCATGCATCGGCTGGTGCACGTCGCCGATGAAGTGGACCACGAACTTGAGTGCATCACGGCGCGCTGCCAGCGATTGGCTGCGATCGGCGAGGATCTTGCGCTGGGCGTCGATGGCGGCAATCACGCATTGCCCATCCGGACAGTCGCGTTCCGGCACGTAGGCACAGCTCTCGCCGGGAGGCGTGTTGATGTAGTGCCAGCGCGAGGTGGCCTTGAACCGCTCTGGATCGAGGTCACGCAGGCGGTCCGCCCAGTCGGCCACTCCGGCCAGGGTCGGATCGGGTTCGCCCGCCAGCAACAGCTTCACCTGGGCTTCGGCCGCCGGGCCCAGGTGGCGTTCGGCGAGTGCGCCGACCAGCCTGTGGCCCAACGCGCTCCAGGCCATGGCCACCGGGCTTGCAACCAGGGTCAGGGCAAGGGCAATGGCTACGACAGTGATTTTGCGCATGGCGGCGGCTCGCTGGCAGGTGGATGGCGCGGACAGGTTAAAATAACCGGATTCGGTGGGTTTCTCCCGTTTTAATCCTTTTTCCAGGAGTCCGGCGACATGGCAATCAGGGTAGGCATCAACGGCTTCGGTCGCATCGGGCGCAACGTGTTGCGTGCGGCGGTGCAGAATTTCGGCAACGACATCGAGGTCGTGGCGATCAACGACCTGCTTGAGCCCGAATACCTGGCCTACATGCTGCAATACGATTCCGTGCACGGCCGCTTCCAGGGCGAAGTCAAGGTCGATGGTGGCGATATCGTCGTCAACGGCAAGCGCATCCGCCTGACCCAGGAGCGCGACCCGGCCAACCTGAAATGGGACGAAGTCCAGGTCGACGTCGTGATCGAGTCCACCGGGTTGTTCCTGACCAAGGAAGCCGCGCAGAAGCACCTGGACGCCGGGGCCAAGAAAGTGATCCTGTCGGCGCCGTCCAAGGACGACACACCGATGTTTGTGTTTGGGGTGAACCACGCCACGTACAAGGGCGAGGCGATTGTCTCCAACGCCTCGTGCACCACCAACTGCTTGGCGCCCATCGCCAAGGTGCTCAATGACAAATGGGGTATCAAGCGCGGCTTGATGACCACGGTGCACGCGGCCACGGCGACCCAGAAGACCGTCGACGGACCGTCCAACAAGGACTGGCGCGGCGGCCGCGGCATCCTCGAGAACATCATTCCCTCCTCCACGGGCGCGGCCAAGGCCGTGGGCGTGGTGATTCCCGAACTCAACAAGAAGCTCACCGGCATGTCGTTCCGGGTGCCGACTTCTGACGTTTCGGTGGTCGATCTGACCGTCGAACTGGAAAAGCCCGCAACCTACGCCGAGATCTGCGCCGAGATGAAGGCGCAGTCGCAAGGCGCGATGAAGGGCGTCCTTGGCTATACCGAGGACAAGGTCGTGGCCACCGATTTCCGCGGTGATACCCGCACTTCGATCTTCGATGCCGACGCCGGCATTGCCCTGGATCCGACTTTCGTCAAGCTCGTGTCCTGGTACGACAACGAGTGGGGCTATTCCAACAAGTGCCTGGAGTTGGCGCGCGTCATCGCGCAATAGCAGGCGTTGCGTGCGGGGTCATCGCGGATCATCGGGCCTCCGCCCGCGCGTCAGCGCGCACGCCCAGCCAGCCCTTGAACGACGCGATCACCAGTGGAATCGCGCCGAAGCCGATGAACACCAGGTCGCCCGGCAAACGCAGCCATTCGACCAGGCGTGAACTTGGCTGCGCCAGGTATTCGGCACTGCGCGCGTGCCAGTAACCATGCTCGACCACGTCCCATAGCTGCATCACGCCACTGGGGAAAAGGCTCGCGAATATCATCAGCGCAAGCCCGATATTGGTGCCCCAGAATGCAACCTTGACGTACTTCTCGATCCCGGGCCAACGCCCATCGCTGCTGGCCTGGCGCAGGCAGAACACCATCAACGCGATGGCCAGCATCCCGAACACGCCCATCAGCGCCGCGTGGCCGTGGGTCGGGGTGATCTGGGTGCCAATCTCGTAGTAACTGACGATCGGCAGGTTGAGGAAGAAGCCGAACATGCCAGCGCCGACGAAGTTCCAGAAGCCTACCGCCATCAGGAAATAAAACGTCCACTTGTGCGGCACCGCGATGGCCTTGCCACACACATCGCAGTCGCCGCGGGTCGTGCGCACGAAGTCCCAGGCATCCAGCGTCAACAAGGTCAGCGGCACCACCTCGAGCACCGAAAACAGCGCCGAAAGGGCCATGTTGAAGTTCGTATGGCCGGTGAAATACCAATGGTGTCCGGTGCCGATCAGGCCGCCAAGGAAATACAGGATTGCGTCCAGGTAAATGACCCGCAAGGCGACATTGCGACGGGTCAGCCCCAGCTGATAGAACGTCAGCGCGACGACCGTGGTAGCGAAGAATTCGAAGAAGCCTTCGACCCACAGGTGGACGATCCAGAAACGCCAGGTGTCCACCACCGTGTAATTGGTTTCGGCGCCGAAGAACAACGCCGGCACGTAGAACACCGGAATGGCGACGGCCGCGAACATGAACATTTTCGCCAGCGGACGAGCGGCAGGATTGGCCACCGCGCGGGGTCGCGCGAGTGCCCACAGGATCGCAAACCAGGCCAGCAGGCCCGCCACCAGCAGGTACTGCCAGACCCGACCCAGTTCCAGGTACTCCCATCCCTGGTCGCCGAACCAGAACCACCAGTTGCCCAGCTTCTGCTCGATGCCGGCCCAGACCCCGAGCAGGCTGCCGCCGATGACCACCACGAACGCCACGAACAGCACATTGACCCAAGCGGCCAGCCAACGCGGCTCGTCATCCGGGGCACGCAATGAGCGCCCGAGGAACAAGGCGGCGGCGACGTAGGCCGTGGCGATCCAGAAGATCGCGGTCTGCAGGTGCCAGGTGCGCAGCAGGTTGCTGGGGAAGACCGTTTCCAGCTGGAAGCCATAGAAACTGCCCGGATCCGCACGAAAATGCGCCACGCCGCCGCCAACCAGGGTCTGCATCAGGAACAGCAGGCTCACCACCACGAAGAACTTCAGCAGCGCACGCTGGCCGGGGCTGGATTGTCCCGGCAGCAACTGCGGATGGACATGGTGTCCGCGGCTGATCCAGCCCAGGTAATCGAACTTGCCGAATGCCAGCAGCACCGTTGCAATGCCGGCCAGCAGCACCAGCAGGCTCAGTGCGCTCCACAGCAGGGCACTGCCGGTGGCGACATTGCCAACGCTCGGGTCGTAGGGAAAGTTGTTGGTGTATGACGCATCCGTACCGGGACGCGTAGCCACCGAAGCCCATGCCGCCCAGGTGACGAACGCGGTGAACTGGCGCAGTTCGGTGGGGTCACTGATCAGGTCCGGCTTGAGCCCACCGTTGCGGGTGGGATCCTTGAAATAGCGGGTCCAGTAACCGATCTGCTGCCGGTAGGCGGCGGCCTCGGGTTCGATCAACCGCAGGACTCCGCTCCGTGCGTCGTAGCGGTTCGATTTCAGGACCACCGCTGTTTCGGCATGCACTGCAGCCTGTTGCGCGGCGTCCAGCGATGCCATGGGCTGGCCATGTTGCTTGGCGGCAATGGCCGTGGCGGTGTCTTCACCGATGCGATGCAAGGCTTCGGCGGAATAATCCGGACCCAGGTAAGCGCCGTGCCCCCAGATGCTGCCGTTGTCCATCAACCCGTATTTGAGGAACACGGCTTGGCCAGCACGGATATCGTCGCCGCTGAACAGCACGGCGCCCGCGGTGTCCACCACCTGCGCGGGAATTGGCGGTGCATTGCGATAAGCCAGGGTGGTGATGGCCAGCAATCCGGCAAAGCCGATCACCATCACGATCACCACGGTTCGCAACCACCACGGGGACAGTTCGGTGTCGTCGTCGGTCAAGGGTAGCGCTGCATCATTCATCGCAACTGACTCCGTGTGCGCGCTAGGCTGCTACCCGGGCCACCTTAGACCTATTGTTGCTGCACTTCAGGGCTCAGCGCTCCAGCAGCGGCAGCTTGTCCGGGACGCCGTCCCATTCGGCGGCGTCCGCCGGCGCCTCCTTCTTGCGGTCGATCACCGGCCACAGCGGCGCCAGCTCGGCATTGATGGCGAGGAATTGTTCCTGGCCCGCGGGCACGTCGTCTTCCGGGAAGATCGCAAACACCGGGCACTCCTCCACGCACAGGGTGCAGTCGATGCATTCCTCCGGATCGATCACCAGGAAGTTGGGGCCTTCGTGGAAACAGTCAACCGGGCACACTTCGACGCAGTCGGTGTACTTGCACTTGATGCAGTTTTCGGTGACGACGTGGGTCATGGGCGTGGCGCGGGCCTTCCATTTTGCAGCCAACGGCGCGACGGGCGGATGACATGGATCAAGACAGCATTGTTCGTGACCTGCGATCATTGGCGGTTCGGGTCGTGATTCCGTCCGCATCGCCCTGAAAACCATGACCAGCCAATCTTCCAGCGAACCCTCCGCCAGTGCCGCCATTCCCAGCGAAGCGCAAATCGCTGCGCTGGTGGATCGCTTCTATGACCGCATCCAAGCCCATCCCGACCTGGGGCCCGTGTTCATTGCGGCCGTGCACGACTGGCCGCAACACAAGCGGTTGTTGACCTCGTTCTGGAGTTCGATCGTGCTGCGTGCAGGCACCTATCGCGGCAACCCCATGTCCGCGCACCGACCGCATCCAATCACCACCCAGCATTTCGTGCAGTGGCTGGCGTTGTGGCGCGAGACCGCCGACGAGATGCTGGAGCCAGGGCAGGCCGAACTGATGCACGAGTACGCAGACCGGATCGGACGCAGCTTGCGTTATGGGCTCGGCCTGCCCGAGCCAGGGCAGGGTCCGGTCGCACTTGGGCCGCGGGCACCGTTGCTGCGAGGTTGAGCACGCGGCCGATACAGGGCGCTCAGGCGTAGAACATCAGCTTCGCCAGGATCACGATCCCGACCATCAAGCCCAGCACGATGCGATGGGTGTGGCGGAAGCGACAGGGATCCAGGGTCCCACGCGCGCCGGCGCGCACCGCTCCGACGAATACACCCAAGACCACGAAGGCCAGGGTGACCTTCAATGACAGCAGCCAGCCGAAGCGGGTGCCGATGCAGGCAAAACCGTCGCAACGCAGGTCGAACAGGGCAAATCCGCTCAGGAACAGCAGCGCCACCACGATCGGCATGAAGCGCCGTGCGCGCGCCATCACCGCGGCCTCGATCCGGTCCATCAGCGCCGGCTCGAATTGGTGGTGGAAGGATTCCAGGACCAGGACCTCGAACGCCACGGCGCCGATGAACACGATCGCGCAAGCGAGGTGGACAAGGAGGATCAGGGGATACCACGCAGCCATGCCCTTCATGGTGCGCCTTTGGCGCACGTGACTGGTGACTTGGGTCAAGCCGCGTCGATTTGCCCCGCGCCTTCCGGGCCGGGACAATCAGCGGCTCGCGACCCATGCAAGGCGACCCATGACCATCCAGCGAATGACTGACCTAGACCTGCGCGGCAAGCGCGTGCTGATCCGGCAGGATCTCAACGTGCCGGTGGAACGTACGTCCGGCCAGGCCGCCAAGGTCACCTCGGACCAGCGGCTCACCGCTGCGCTGCCGACGCTGCGTGCAGCGCTGGACGCCGGCGCGGCGGTGATGCTGATGTCGCACCTGGGGCGGCCCACGGAAGGTGCCTGGAGCGAGGCCGACTCGCTGGCCCCGGTGGCTGCGCGCCTGTCGCAACTTCTCGGCCGCGATGTACCTTTGTTGCGCGATTACCTCGACGGCGTCGAGGTCGCGCCCGGGCAGCTGGTCATGTTGGAAAATTGCCGCATGAACGTCGGCGAGAATGCCGACGACGAGGCCTTGTCGCGCAGGTACGCCGCGCTGTGCGACGTATTCGTGATGGATGCCTTCGGCACCGCGCATCGCGCCCAGGCCTCGACCCATGGTGTCATCCGTTGGGTGAAAGTCGCAGCGGGTGGGCCGTTGCTGATGGCCGAACTCGACGCGCTGGACAAGGCCCTGGCGAATCCGGCGCGGCCACTGCTGGCCATCGTCGCCGGCTCCAAGATCAGCACCAAGCTGGAATTGCTGTCGTCGCTGGTCGCCAAGGTTGACCAGCTGATTGTCGGCGGCGGTATCGCCAACACCTTCATTGCGGCGATGGGCTTCGGTATCGGCAAGTCGCTGGTGGAGGTGGACCTGCTCGACACCGCACGCCAGATCATGGCCGACGCCAAGGCGCGCGGCGCCGACATCCCGGTGCCCAGCGACGTAGTGGTGGCGCCGCGGTTTGCCGCTGACGCGCCGGCGACGGTGAAACCGGTGGACGCAGTCGAAGCCGACGACATGATCCTCGACATCGGTCCGGAAACCGCTGCGCGCTATGCGGCGATGATCGCCAGGGCGGGCACGGTGGTCTGGAACGGCCCGGTCGGAGTGTTCGAGTTCGATGCCTTCGGCAAGGGCACTGAAATCGTGGCGCATGCGATCGCGGACTCCGCCGCATTCTCGATTGCCGGCGGCGGCGACACCCTGGCCGCAGTCGACAAGTACGGGATCGCCAAGCAGGTGTCCTACATTTCCACCGGCGGCGGTGCCTTCCTCGAATTCCTCGAGGGCAAGCCGCTGCCGGCAGTCCTGGCGCTGCAGGCGCACGCTTGATCCGCGGACGGCTGGGCGGGTGGCGCCTGTGCTAGCGTTGAGCGCATGAGCGACTACCGCCGCCGTACCCGCATCCTCGCCACCCTGGGGCCCTCCACCGATGCCCCCGGCATGCTTGATGCGCTGTTGCGCGCAGGTGTCGATGTGGTCCGGTTGAATTTCTCGCACGGCGATCCAGCGTCCCAGGTTGCACGTGCGCACGCCGTGCGCGAGGCCGCGCAGCGAGTAGGCACCGAGGTCGGCATCCTGGCCGACCTGCCGGGTCCGAAACTGCGGATCGAAGGCTTCGCCGAAGGCAAGGTGCAACTCAAGGCTGGCGATCGCTTCGACCTCGTCGCGGCGGTGGATGCGCCTCCTGGCGACGCATCCCAGGTCGGCATCAGCTACCTGGATCTTCCGCGCGACGTGCGCGAGGGCGACACCCTGTTGCTCGATGACGGCATGATGCAATTGCAGGTACAGCGGGTGGAGGGCGAGCGCATCGTTACCACCGTGCTCAACGACGGCGCGTTGTCAGATCGCAAGGGCCTGAACCGGTTGGGCGGCGGCCTTTCCCTGGGCGCGCTCACCGACACCGATCGCGATCTGATCGCGGTCGCTGCGCAGATCGGCGCGGATTTCATCGCCGTGTCGTTTTGCCGCAATGCCGCCGACATGGACGAAGCCCGGAGGATTGCGGTCTCGCACGGCAGCGAAGCTGGATTGTGCGCAAAAATCGAACGCGCCGAAGCGATCGAGAACCTGGCCGAGATCATTGATGCCTCCGACGCGGTCATGGTGGCGCGCGGCGATCTCGGGGTCGAGATCGGCGATGCCGAATTGCCCGGGCTGCAGAAGAAGATCATCCGTGAGTCGTTGGCGCGCAACCGGGTCGTGATCACCGCCACCCAGATGTTGCAGTCGATGGTCGACAGTCCAATTCCGACCCGCGCGGAAGTACTGGACGTTGCCAATGCGGTGATCGACGGCACCGACGCGGTGATGCTGTCGCAGGAGACGGCCGCGGGCCACTACCCGCTGAAAGCCGTCGAGGCAATGGTGCGGATCTGCGTGGGGGCGGAAAAGCAGTTCGAGCGCAATACCGATTTCGAGAAAGCGCAACGCGACCTGCAGCGCGCCGACCAGGCGATTGCCATGGCGTCGATGTTCCTGTCCGAGCACATCGGCGTGCGCGCGATCATCGCCATGACCGAGTCCGGTGGCACTGCCCGCTACCTGTCGCGGTTCCGCTCCAGCGTCCTTATCTATGGCCTGTCGCGCCATGCCGGCGCGCGCCGCAAGATGGCCTTGATGCGCGACGTGGTGCCGGTGGCTTTCGACAGTCGTGGCCTTGGCACCCGCGAGGCAGCGCGCGAGGCGGTCAAGGCACTGTTCGACGCCGGCCTGCTGGACCGGGGAGATCGCGTGGTATTCACCAGCGGTGACCACATGGAGCGCCACGGCGCGACCAATACCTTGCGCTTGCTGCAGGTGGGGCAGGACGGCGCCGCCGAAGGCCTCGGCGAGATCTGAACCCGGTCGGTGCAATGGCTTCCGGGCTCCGGGATGGCGGGCCTGGCGTTGTGCAAACAGCTATAATTGGCGCTTTCCAGCCGCTTCCCCGGTTTTACGAGCATCCCACACGAGCATTCCCACATGAGCATCGAACAGCTTGCCGAGACCGCCCGCGCCTTGGTTGCCCCGGGCAAGGGCATCATCGCCATCGACGAATCCACCGGCACCATTGCCAAGCGCCTGGCCGCGGTAGGCCTGGAGAACAGCGAAGAAATGCGTCGCGCTTACCGCGAAATGCTGTTGACCACGCCGGGCCTGGGTGAGCACATTTCCGGCGCGATCCTGTACGACGAGACCCTGCGCCAATCCACCAAGGCCGGCGTGGCGTTTGCCAAGGTGATGCAGCAGAACGGCATCATCCCGGGGATCAAGGTCGACAAGAGCACCCACCCATTGGCGGGGTTCCCGGGGGAAGTCGTCACCGAAGGCCTGGATGGGCTGCGCGAGCGCCTGAAGGAGTATTACGCGCTGGGCGCGCGCTTTGCCAAGTGGCGCGCGGTGATCAGCATTGGTGAGGACATGCCTTCGGGAACCTGCATCGAGGCCAACAGCCACGCGTTGGCGCGTTACGCCGCGCTGTGCCAGGAGGCCGGCCTGGTGCCGATCGTCGAGCCCGAAGTGCTGATGGACGGCGACCACGACATCGAGACGTCCTTCGAGGTCACCGAGGTCGTGTTGCGCTCGTTGTTCGATGCCCTGTTCAACCAGAACGTGATGCTGGAAGGCACCATCCTCAAACCTTCGATGGTCATTTCCGGCAAGGATTGCGAGGAGCAGGCCAGTGTCGACGAAGTGGCCGAATCGACCTTGATGTGCCTGAAATCTTCGGTGCCGGCGATCCTGCCGGGCATCGTGTTCCTGTCCGGCGGCCAGTCCGACGAAGATGCCACCGCGCACCTCGACGCGATGAATCGCATGGGGCCGAATCCGTGGCCGCTGAGCTTCAGCTACGGCCGCGCGATGCAGTCCGCGGCCCTGCAGATCTGGTCAAAGGACATCCACGCCAATGTCGGCAAGGCCCAGGCCATGGTGCTTGAGCGCGCCCGCGACAATGGTATGGCGGCGTTGGGGCGCTGGTCGCAGGCCGACTGAGCGACACTTCCGGCACGACCACGACGCCGGCCTCGCGCCGGCGTCATCGTCTTCAATCCAGCGACGCCAGCCAGGCATCGTCGGAGCCTTCCTCCATGCCTTCCATCAGGAAGGTCGAGAGATAGCGTTCACCGGTGTCGGGCAGTACCGCGAGGATTGCGTCGCCCGCACGCGCGGTCTTCGCGACCTCCAGCGCGGCGGCCACGGTGGCACCGGCGGAAATGCCGACGAAGATGCCTTCCTCCCGCGCCAGCCGGCGCGCGGTGTCACGCGACACGATGTCGTCCACGGGCACGATCGCATCGACCACGCTGCGATCCAGCACTTCCGGCACGAAGTCCGGGGTCCAGCCCTGGATCCTGTGCGGCTGCCATTCCTTTCCGGCAAGCATCGATGCGACCTCCGGTTCGCAGGCGGTGATGCGCACTTCGGGGCGCGCGACCTTCAGCACCTGGCCGACCCCGGTGAGGGTGCCGCCGGTGCCCCAGCCGCTGACGAAATGGTCCAGCCGGCGGCCGGCGAAGTCGCGCAGGATCTCTGCGGCGGTGGTCTGGCGGTGATACGCCGGGTTCGCCGGGTTGGTGAACTGTCGCGCCAGGAACCAGCCGTGCTTTGCTGCCAGTTCCGTGGCGCGCTCGACCATGCCGGTGCCGCGCGCTGCCGCGGGCGTGAGGATGACCTTGCCGCCGTAACCGCGGATCAGCTTACGGCGCTCGATCGAGAAGGTTTCGGCCATTACCGCGACGAAGCCATAGCCGCGTGCCGCGCACACCATCGCCAGGGCGACACCGGTATTGCCGGACGTGGCTTCGACCACGGTGTCGCCCGGCTTGAGCTGGCCGCGCAGTTCGGCGTCGAGGATGATCGCGATCGCGAGCCGGTCCTTGACCGAGCCGCCGGGATTGAAGCTTTCAACCTTGGCGTAAAGCTCGACGTTGCCTGGCGCCATCCGGTGCAGGCGCACCACCGGGGTAGAACCGATGGTGTCGAGGATGCTGTCGTGGATCATGTCGGCGTCCCGGAAGTGGGGGGGGCCGAGTATGCGCGCGGGGTCTGTGAACGCCCGATGCGAGGATTGGTTGACCCGCGCCGCGCATGGCTGAAGGCATGCGTGGTCGCACGCCCCGTCAGTCTAGAATTGGAGCCATGAAAATGGGGAACGAACGCAGGGGCTGGCTGCTGGCCGGGGTGCTTGGCGGATGCCTGCTTGCAGCCGGTTGCACCCGCGATGGTGGTCCCGGGCCGGGCGGCGGAGGCGATCGCGACCAGCCAATCCCGGTGGCAGTGGAAGTCGTGCGGCAACAGCCGTGGCGTGATGACCTGCG
>JBDSOZ010000005.1:0-3313 GCA_039914555.1 Luteimonas sp. | reverse complement strand
TGCTGATGCTGCATGGCGACACGGTCGTCGACGGCGAATTGTTTGGGCTGAAGTCGGACCGGATGAGCCGCGGCCACCGCTTCATGCACGAAGGCCCGGTCTGGATCAGCACACCGACTGACTACATCGATGCCTTGCGCGCAGCGCATGTGCTGGTGGACGCAGACGAGCGCCGTGCGCGGATCGTGGCCGAAGTCGCAGCGGCGGCAAAAGCCGTTGGCGGTGAAGCGCGGATCGACGAGGGCAACCTCGCCCAGGTCAACTGCCTGGTCGAATGGCCCAGCGCGGTGTCGTGCAGCTTCGACGAAAACTTCCTCGAAGTCCCGGCCGAAGCGCTGGTGGCCACCATGGAAGCCAACCAGAAATTCTTCCCGGTGCTCGATGGCAACGGCAAGTTGGGCCGGCACTTTGTCGGCATCGCCAATATCGAATCCACCGATGTCGCCGAAGTGCGCAAGGGCTACGAGCGGGTGATCCGGCCGCGGTTCGCCGACGCACGCTTCTTCTTCGATGAGGACCTGAAACAGGGCCTGGCGTCGATGAACCAGGGCCTGCAATCGGTGACCTATCAGGCCAAGCTGGGCAGCGTCGCCGACAAGGTCGCGCGGGTGGGGGCGTTGGCCCAGGCCATTGCCGCTGAAGTCGGGGTCGATCCCGGATTGGCGACGCGCGCGGCGGAACTGTCCAAGGCCGACCTGCAGTCGCGCATGGTCAACGAGTTCCCGGAACTGCAGGGCATTGCCGGGCGCTACTACGCCAAGGCCGCGGGCGAACCGGACGCAGTGGCCAACGCAATCGACGAGGCTTACCAGCCGCGCTTTGCGCGCGACGACATCGCGTTGTCAGCCGTCGGCAAAGTGCTGGCGATCGCCGAGCGCCTGGACACGCTGGCCGGTGGTTTCGCCGCGGGCCTGAAGCCAACCGGCAACAAGGATCCGTTCGCGTTGCGCCGCACTGCCTTGGCCCTGGCGCGGACGATCATCGAAAGCGGACTGACGCTGGACCTGGATGGGTTGCTGGCCAAGGCCCGTGACGGCATCGGCGCCATCGCCACCGGCAAGAACGCCGCCGCTTGCGCCGATGTCCATGAACTGCGCGATTTCATCATCGAGCGCATGCGCGGCTACTACGCCGACAAGGGCGTGCAGACCCAGCACTTCAATGCCGTCGCCGAGCTCGCGCTGGCATCGCTGTACGACTTCGATCGCCGCATCGACGCCATTGCCCAGTTCGCAACCCTGCCCGAAGCCGAAGCCCTGGCCGCGGCCAACAAGCGCATCCGCAATATCCTGAAGAAAGTCGAAGGTCCGATCACCGATGCAATCAACCCGACGTTGCTGCGAGAGCCGGCGGAATCCGCGCTGGCCGAAGCAGTCGAGGCCGCGTATGGCGACACCGGTCACGCGCTGGCGTCGGGCGATTACGTGGCCGTGCTTGCTCGGCTGGCGCGCCTGCGGCCGCAAGTGGATGCGTTCTTCGAGCAGGTGATGGTCAACATCGACGATGCCGCCGTGCGCAACAACCGCCTGGCGCTGCTGCAACGCCTCGCCGACCGGCTCGGCAGCGTGGCCGCGATCGAGCATCTCTCGGCCTGACCGGCCCCGTAGGAGCGGCGACAGCCGCGATCAGCGCTATCGCGGCTGCCGCCGCTCCTACACGTCCGCGCAGTTATGCTGGCAGCCATGCGCCCAGCTCCCCACCTGATCGCCGCCGCCCTGCTGTGCCTCGCCACCGGCTCGGCCAACGCCGCCGTGGTCGGTCGCGTGCAGATTGTCGGCCTCGACGACGCCATGGCCGACAACGTGCGCCTGTCGTTGTCGTTGGTGGAGGCAGCCGGCAACGACGTGTCCGCCAGGCGCATGGCTTACCTGGTGCGCGAAGCGGAAGATGAAACCCGGGAAGCACTCGAGCCGTTCGGCTATTACTCGCCACAGGTGAGCGTCGAACGCGACCCGGAGACGAATCTGGTCCGCATCACCGTGGTCCTGGGCGATCCGGTGCGAGTGCGTGCCAGCGCGATTGCGATTGACGGCGCTGCCAGCAAGGACCGCTACATGAACGAGGAGTTGGACGCGTTCGTGCCGCAAGCCGGCGACGTGTTCAATAGCGCTGCGTATGACACCAGCAAGGCCAACATCAGCCGCCGACTGGCCGAGCGCGGTTACTTCGATGCCAGCCTCGCATCCCATCGGGTCGAGGTGACGCGCGCCGAGCACGCCGCCGACATCGACCTGCGCTGGACCAGCGGCGATCGATACGCGATGGGCCGGGTGGATTTCGAGCAACAGCCGACCCAACCGATCCGCCCGCAACTGCTGGAGAAGTTGGTTTACTGGGATGAAGGCAGCTATTACCACCAGGGCAAGATCGACCGCTTGCGCAAATCGCTGACCGAGCTCGATTACTTCAGCAGCATCGAGATCAAGGCGCAGCCGGAACAGGCCGGCGACGACAGGCAGGTCCCGATCGACGTGCTCCTGACCCCGGCCAAGCGCAGCATCTATACCTACGGCTTGAGTTATGGCACCGACAGTGGGGCCGGCGTACGCCTGGGGCTGGAACGCCGCTACCTCAACTCGCGCGGGCACAAGGCCCTGGCCCAGGTGGACTGGGCCCAGAAGCGCAAGACCCTGACCCTGCAATACCGGATTCCCGCGTTTGCGTGGCTGGATGGCTGGTACACCGGCAGCCTGCAATTCGCGGACGAACAGACCGACTACATCGACAGTCGACGCGTCGAGTTTGTCGCCAGCCGCAGCGGCCACGTCAATGCCCAGCTCACCGCAAACGCTTCGCTGCACGTGTTGCGCGAGCGTTGGGCCTACGCGTTGGTCGACCCCAGCACGCCCGCCGGGATGACACCGGTGGTGGATTATCGCTACGCGAGTTTCGTCTATCCCGCATTGCGTGCCGAGTACCTGAAAGTCGACGACCGAGTGTTCCCGCGTCGTGGCGGCGCACTCAACCTGACCCTGCGCGGCGGGCTCGACAACGCAGGATCCGACGCCAGCTTTGCCCAGGTCCATGCCAGTGCACACTGGTTCAACGGAATCTGAGCCGATGATCGCCTGCTGTTGCGTGGCGAGATCGGCCACACGTTCACCGACACCGTGCTCGACCTGCCACCCACACTGCGCTTCTATGCCGGCGGTGCGCGCAGTATCCGAGGTTACGCCGAACGCGAAGTCAGCCCACGGGTGGAGACCGGCAACGGCGTGTTCTCGGTTGGCGCCAGCAACGTAGTCACTGCCAGTGCCGAATACGAGCACTACTTCAAAGACTCGCCGTGGGGCGCCGCGGTGTTCGTCGATGG
>JBDSOZ010000183.1:0-4803 GCA_039914555.1 Luteimonas sp. | reverse complement strand
CCTTCCAGCAAGGCTTTGCCCAGGACCATGCCGGCGCAACCGGTCCCTGCCAGCGCGGCCACGTCGGCGAGGTCGCGGACACCGCCACTGGCCTGGACCTGCAGCGTCGGGAACGCCGCGACAAGCTCGGCATACAGCTGGACATTCGGCCCGGCAAGCATGCCGTCACGCTCGACATCGGTGCACAACACATGGGTCAAGCCGGCATCGCTGAAGCGCGTGGCCAGCGCCGGCAGCGTGCAGCCCGAGGCCTGGGTCCAGCCTTCCACCGGTAGCTGCCAGATGCCGTCGTCATCGCGCCGCGTATCCAGTGCGACCACGACTTTCTCCGGACCAAAGCGATTGATCCAGGCAACAACCCGTTCGGGCTCGCGGACCGCGACCGAGCCGACCACCACCCGCGACGCACCGGCATCAAGCATCCGCGCGACGTCATCCTCCGCGCGTACGCCGCCGCCGGTCTGGACCTGAAGGCCCGTGCGTTCGACGATTTGTTGCAGCAGTGGCGTCAGGGTGTAGCCGCCATTGCGGGCAGCATCCAGGTCAACCAAGTGCAGCCAGGTCGCACCCTGCGCGGCGTAAGTTGCCGCCAGCTCAAGCGGGTTTGGCAGGTAACGGGTTTCCTGTGCGTAATTGCCCTGGCGCAAGCGCACCACGCCACCTTCGCGCACATCGATCGCGGGATAGATGACCAGGCTCATGCCGCCGCCATCTGCAGGAAGTTGCCAAGCACCCGCGCGCCAGCAGCGCCGGAACGCTCGGGGTGGAATTGGACCCCGCAGGTAGTGCCGCGACGCACGACGGCGGCGAAGCGCTGGCCATGCTCACAACGGGCCACGTCATCCTGGTCAGGTGCGGCTGCATAACCATGGACAAAGTACATGCACTCGCCGGCATCGATCCCGTCCAGCAGCGGATCAGGACGCACGTCGAGCAGCGCGTTCCAACCCATGTGCGGCACCCGGATCCCAGGGGCAGGCTGTAGCCGCTCGACCCTCCCCGGCAACAGGCCGAGCAAGCTGTCACCCCCTTCAGCCGAGCCTTGGTAGAGCAGTTGCATGCCCAGGCAGATGCCAAGCAGTGGCAGCTCGGATGCCCGCAATGCCGCATCCAGCCCGCGTTCGTGCAACAGCTCCATGGCCGGGCCCGATGCCCCCACGCCCGGCAGCACCACGTGGCTTGCGCTGCGCATCTCGTCCGCATCACGTGCCTGCCGAACGACCGCCCCCAGCCGCTCCAGCGCATGCCGGACCGAGGCGAAATTGGCGCCGCCGGCGTCCACCAGCGCAACTGTGGTCACAACGCCCCCTTGGTGCTGGGCAACACCAAGCCTTCGCGGCGCAGCGCCTGGCGCAGGGCGCGCCCCACGGCCTTGAAGCAGGCCTCTGCCTTGTGGTGGTCGTTGTCGCCGGTCACCCGCAGGTGCAAGGCAAACCCACCGGCATCGCAGAACGAGCGGAAAAAATGTGGCACCAGTTCCGTCGGCAAGTCACCGACGCGTTCGCGCATGAACGTGCCTTCAAACGCCAGGAATGGACGACCCGACAAGTCGATTGCCGCGTCAGCGAGGGCTTCGTCCATCGGCACGGTGAAGCCATAACGACCAATGCCGCGTTTGTCACCCAGGGCCTGGCGCAAGGCGCTGCCCAAGGCCAACGCGCAATCCTCGACACTGTGGTGTTCGTCCACGACCAGGTCACCGACGCAGTGCAGCCGCAATGCGATCCCCGCGTGCGCACCCAGCTGCGCCAGCATGTGGTCGAAGAACGGCAGGCCCGTGTCAATTTCCGGGCGCGCTTCGCGATCCAGGTCGATGTCCACCTGGATCTCGGTTTCGGCGGTCTTGCGTCGGTAGGTTGCGACCCGCGGCGCATCTACCAGCACGTGGGCAATGGCATCCCAGGTCCACTCGCCACCGAATTGTGGGGTCCGCAACTGGAACCCGCGCACGCCCAGGTTGGCGGCAAAGGCCAGGTCGGTGTCGCGGTCGCCGACCACCGCGGAACGATTCCAGTCAACGCTGCGATCGCGCAACAACGGCAGGACCATGCCGAGACCTGGCTTGCGGGTTGGCGCGCCGTCGCCTGGCAAACTGGAATCAATCAACACCTGCTCGAATTCAATGCCCTGGCTTTGCAGCAATTGCATCAGCAGCGCATGCGGGCCGTCGAAATCCGCCTGCGGGAAGGATCCACTGCCCAAGCCATCCTGGTTGCTGACCATCACCAGCCGGTACCCGGCGCTGCGCAGGCGCAACAGTGCCGGGACCATGCCGGCGACAAAGCGCAACTTGGAGTACCCATCGATCTGGCAGTCAGCAGGCTCCTCGATCAGGGTGCCATCGCGATCAACGAACAGGATGGGTGCGACGGCGTTGGTCATGACAGTGCGGCCAGCAACATCGCGTTCTGTCGTGGCCCACCGACGGTGATTCGCAACGCGTCGCCCAGCACCGGTGCGGCACGCATGTCACGTACCACCACGCCGGCGCTGGCCAGGCGCGCCAGGGCCGCGTCGGCGTCGTGGAATCGCAGCAACAGGAAGTTGCCTTCGGAGGGATACACCCGGGAAACACAGGACAATGTGCGCAGCGCTTCCGCCAGTTGCTCGCGTGCGCGACGAATCCGGGTGGCGCGGGCCTGGGTACGCCGCAATACGCCTGGTGCGAGCGCTGCCAGCGCCGCATCAACGCTGGGCACCGGCAAGGGATAAGGCGCCTGGCAGCGTTGCAGTGCCTGGTTCAGGACCGGCGCCGCCAGCACGAAACCGATGCGGGCTGCGGCCAAGGCATGGGCCTTGGACAAGGTCCGCAGCACCACCAGGTTGTCATGGCTGGCAAGCAGGGTGGCGGCCGACGGGCCCGATGCGTATTCGCCGTAGGCTTCGTCGACAACCACCACGGCCTGGCCTTGCAGTTGGCGCGCGAGCCCCGCGATGTCCGCGAGTGGCACGACGTCGCCGGTGGGATTGCCAGGCGAACACAGGAACACGATCCGTGCGTTGCCGGCACATGCCGCCGTTGCCAGACCAGACAAGTCGACGCGAAAGCCTTCAGCACCATCCAGTAGTGGCACTTCCACAACCCGCGCGCCATGCAGCCGCGCGCACACCGCGTACATGCCGAATACCGGCGGTGCAATCACCACGGCGCTGGCGCCAGGCATGCAACAAGCGCGCAACAATAGATCGATACCTTCGTCGCTGCCGCGGGTGGCCAGCACCTGCCCGGCATCAACGCCATACAGTGCGGCCGCTGCATCGCGCAGCGCCTGAGGCTGTGGGGTCGGATAGCGACGCAGGCGTTCACCGGGGTCGCTGGGATTGGGCCACGGGGATTCGTTGGCGTTGAGCCAGGCGACGCCTTGCACCACATCCGCACGCGCAGACCGATAGCCGGCGAAGCCGCGCAGGTCTTCGCGCAGCAGGGACTCCAGGGTGCTCATGCAGCGCGTTCCAGTCGCAACTCCACCGCGCGTGCATGCCCATCCAGGCCTTCAGCGCGCGCCAGCACCGAGGCACAGGTGCCCGTGGAGCCCAAGCCTTCGCGGGTGGCTTCCTGGACCGTGAACGAGGTCTGGAAGTCAGCTACGGACAGGCCACTGCAGGCACGCGCAGCACCTCCGGTCGGCAGGACATGGTTGCTGCCGCTGCAATAGTCGCAGAGCGCCTCCGGCGTCCAATCACCCAGGAACACGCTGCCCGCGGCGCGAACGCCAGGCAGCCAGGCGCGCGGTTCGCGCAGCGCAAGGATCAGGTGTTCCGGTGCGTATTGATTGCTGATGGCGATGGCCTGGGCGAGGTCGGCGACCAGCACCAGCCGCGAACCCGCCAACGCGCGGCGCGCGATTGCGGCCCGCGGCAAACTCGCCAGCTGCAACTCAACCTGCGCCGCAACCGCATCCAGCAACTCCGCATCGTCGGACAGCAGGAACACCTGCGAGTCGGGGCCGTGCTCGGCTTGCGACAGCAGGTCGGCGGCAACGAATGCAGGATCCGCGCCAGCGTCGGCAATGATCAGCAGCTCCGACGGCCCGGCCGGCAGGTCGATTGCCGGACCACCGGCTTGCTGCGCCACCTGGCGCTTGGCAGCATCGACCCACGCATTTCCAGGGCCGAACAACTTGTCGCAACGCGGCACCGTCTCGGTGCCAAACGCCATCGCGGCAATGGCTTGCGCACCACCAAGCCGGAATACACGCACGTTCGGCAAGCGCGCCGCCACGGCCAGCACCGCGTCGTCGACATCACCGTCGCGTGCTGGTGGTGAACACAACACCACTTGTGAACATCCTGCCAGCAACGCCGGGATGGTGAGCATCAAGGCGGTTGATGGCAACGGCGCGCTGCCGGCCGGGACATACAGGCCGACGCAGCCGATTGCGGATTGCACGCGCTCGCAGCGAACTCCGGGCGCCGTTTCCACTGCAACTGGCACCGCCATGCCCGCGCGGTGGAACAGCTCGATCCGGCTGGCTGCTTCTTCGATTGCCGCCATCAGTGCAACCGGCAATCGTGCTGCGGCCGCGTCAAGTTGGGTGCGCGGCACTTCGAGAACGTCGGGAGCACTACCATCGAAACGCTGGGCGAATGCACCCACCGCGGCGTCGCCGCTGATGGCAACACCTGCAAGGATTTCGGCCACCACCGTGTCTACGTCGGCCGAGGTCACTTGTGCCGGGCGCTGCAGCATGCGGTTGCGGGACCCGGCGTCGAGCAAGTTCCAGTCAACCCGCTTCATGCCAGTGCCCGCTCCACCGGCAATACCATCAGGCCCAGTGCACCGGCCTGTTCCAGTGCTTCCAG
>JBDSOZ010000158.1:0-4023 GCA_039914555.1 Luteimonas sp. | reverse complement strand
ACCCGGGTGGTCAACGTCAGCAACACCTCGCTCAAGGACGTGATGTCCGACCTGCACATGGAAGGCTTCGACGTGGGCCTGGAGATGAGCGGCAACCCGCGCGCCTTCAATGACATGCTCGACTGCATGTACAACGGTGGCCGCATTGCGATGCTCGGGATCATGCCCAAGGGCGCCGGGGCCGACTGGGACAAGATCATCTTCAAGGGCCTGACCCTGCACGGCATCTACGGCCGCAAGATGTACGAGACCTGGTACAAGATGACGCAACTGGTACTCGGCGGTTTCCCGCTGGGAAAGGTGTTGACCCACCAGTTGCCAATTGCAGAATTCCAGAAGGGTTTCGAGCTGATGGAAGCGGGCAAGGCGGGCAAGGTGGTGCTGTCATGGAATTGACCGATAACAGCCGGACCGATAACAGCCGGACCGATAACAGCCGGACCCAACGCTACGCAACCACCCTTGACGAGATCCGCGACGCGGGGCTTTTCAAGTCCGAACGCGTGATCACCTCGCCGCAGGCAGCAGAGATCACCCTGGCTGACGGGCGCACGGTGCTCAACTTCTGCGCCAACAACTACCTTGGACTCGCCGACCACCCGGCAATGATTGCAGCGGCGAAGGATGCGCTCGACAGCCACGGGTTCGGCATGGCATCGGTGCGCTTCATCTGCGGCACCCAGGACCTGCACAAGCAACTGGAACGAACCATTGCCGAGTTCTTCGGCACCCAGGACACGATCCTCTACGCCGCCTGCTTTGACGCCAACGGTGGCCTGTTCGAGCCGCTATTGGGCGAGAGCGACGCGATCATTTCCGACGCGCTCAACCACGCCTCGATCATCGATGGGGTACGCCTGTGCAAGGCCAAGCGCTACCGCTACGCCAATTGCGACATGGCCGACCTGGAAAAGCAGTTGCAACAGGCCAAGGCCGACGGCGCCGGCACCATCATGATCACCACCGACGGCGTGTTCTCGATGGACGGCTTCATTGCGCCACTGGATGAAATCACCGCGTTGGCCAAGCAGTATGGCGCCCTGGTCCATATCGACGAGTGCCATGCCACCGGATTCCTCGGGGCCACCGGTCGCGGCTCGGCCGAGCTCAAGGGCGTGATGGACCGGATCGATATTTTTACCGGGACCCTGGGCAAGGCCATGGGTGGCGCCCTGGGCGGCTTCACCACGGCGCGCGCCGAGGTGATTGAATTGCTGCGCCAGCGCTCGCGTCCGTACCTGTTTTCAAACTCGCTACCGCCGCACGTTGTCGCCGCGGGCACCAAGGCTTTCCAGATGCTCGGTGACGCCGGGGAGTTGCGCCAGCAACTGGCGACCAACACCGCATATTTCCGTGAACGCATGCTCGCAGCCGGGTTCGAACTCAGGCCTGGCGTACATCCGATCTGCCCGGTGATGCTGCATGACGCACCACTGGCCCAGAAGTTCGCGCAGCGGCTGCTCGAGGAAGGGATTTACGCGATCGGCTTCTTCTTCCCGGTGGTCGCGCAAGGCCAGGCCCGCATCCGGGTCCAGGTCTCCGCCGCGCACACCCGCGAACACCTTGACCGCGCCATCGATGCCTTCACCCGCATCGGCCGCGAGCTTGGCGTGATCGCCTGACGCAGCGCCTTACTCGGCGTCGGGCTCCAGCTTGGGCTCCGCTGTGGCGGGTACGGCAACAGGTACCGACCCACGCGCGACCCGTACCCCACGCGACTTCATCCACGCGCTGAATTCGTCGGCGGTCATGTTCTTGCCATTCTGGCTCATGTTGAATCGCCACGGCGTGTTGTCGAACTCGGTGCGCGGCTTGTAGGCAGCGGGATCGCCCGCACTGACCACGCTCGGCGCCGGGGTCACGATCGCAACGTTGCGGCAGGCGTCAATGCGGATCCGCAACAACACCTGGTCCAGCGACTGCGATGCGTCATACGCCTGGGCCAGCACGCTGCCCGGTGTTCCCAGCGGATTGCCTGCGGCCGCGAGTTCAAGCGCAACCGGTGCAATGACATTCCCCTGCAGCGGTTGCTGCGGCGTGGGACAAGTGGTCGCGGCCAGTGCCACTGCCGGCATCGCAATCATTGTCAGCAACGCCCCCTTCCAAATCGCATGCATCGCCACACCTCGAAATCCATACATGGGCTGAGTGTAGGCCAAAAAAACGAAACCCGGCACGAGGCCGGGTTTCGATGTTGCCAGTGATGCGTCCCTTAGTTCTGGACGTTCATCTCCGTACGACGGTTCTGCGCACGGCCTTCCGGATTGTCGGAACCATCCGGGTTGGTGTTCGGCGCGATCGGGCGGCTCTCGCCGTAACCGTTCGGGCCCACCAGGCGCGAGGCATCGATGCCGTTGCCAGTCACGTAGTCATACACGGCGCGTGCACGACGCTCGGACAGGCCCTGGTTGTACGCATCGGTACCCTTCGAGTCAGTATGACCGGCGACCTCGACCTTCAGGTCGGGGTAACGCTTCAGGATCTCGATGGCCTCGTTCAGGATCACGACCGCATCCGGACGCAGCGTCGACTTGTCGAAGTCGAAGTTGACACCCTTCAGGTCAATCGAGACCGGAACCGGGCAACCGTCAGGACCGATGGTCTGGCCTGCTTCGGAAGCGGGGCACTTGTCGTCACAGTTGTTGACGCCGTCACCATCGTCGTCCATGTCGGCGCAATTCGGTGCAACGGAAGGCGCCGCCATGACCGGGGCCGCTTGATCCGGGCCCAAAGCGATGGTCATGCCGATCGAGGCCAGCATGTCGGTGAAATAATCTTCCTGCTGGCCAGCACGGAACTGGGTGTCGTCGAAGTCGACGCGGGTACCGATTTCAGTACGCAGGTCCATGCGGCCGAAGTCGAACTGCAAGCCGGCGCCAAGGTTCAGTGCCAGGTTGTTGTCTTCGTGCTGCGCCGGGAAACCACCGACTGGCGTGCCGAAGCGAGGATCACGGATGCCCTCTTCTTCATGGCGCTGCAAGCCCAGGCCCATGCGGACATAGGGCCACCACTTGGCATCGGCGTTGCGGAAGTGATAGCGCGCGTCGGCCGAAATGCCGTACTGGCTCCACCACAAGTTACTGTTGTTGGTCTTGTCCGGGTTCTGATAGTTCAGTTCGGTTTCAAGCGACCAGTTCGGGCTGACGAATTTGCCGAAGCCCAAGGTATAGAACTGCGAGTCTTCAGTTCCGCGCTGTGCATCCTGGAAATTGACACCCGTGCTGCCGGATACATACCAGCGGTCGTCGAAAGTCTGCGCAGAAGCGACGTGCGCCACGCCCAAGCCTGCCACGAGGGCAGCGCAGAGGAGTTTCTTGTTCATTATTCAGCTCCTTGATCGTTGATCAGAAAATACGTTTGAAGCGTGGATTGGATCCGAGGCGACCGTTGTGAACGCCATCCCGCGCAGGTTAATGCGGTGTGCGTGAAGCCCGTGTTAACACTACCATAACACTTGGGCGCGGCCAACTCAGGCGCTGGCTGGATTACTTTACACCCTATACAGGTCCATGAACTGCTCGATCGGCAGCGCGTCAAGCTGGGCGGGATCGGCTGCCAGGGCCATGATCCGGTCGACCTGGGCGCCAGCCAGCTGGGCCCGCAAAGCCGCTTCACACTTGGCCAACAGCACCGGGATCCCCTCGGCGCGCCGCTTCCGGTGGCCAATCGGGTAATCGATCGACACCTGGCCGGTGGAACTGCCGTCCTTGAAGAACACCTCGACCGAGTTGCCGATGTAGCGCTTGCCAGGATCAAAGTAGTCCCTGGTGAACTGGGGGTTCTCGCTGACCGCCATTTTTGCGCGCATGGCATCGATGCGCGGGTCGGCGGCAATGTCGTCGTTGTAGTCCGCTGCGGTCAGGCGGCCGAAGATCAGCGTCACGGCGACCATGTACTGGATGCAGTGGTCACGGTCGGCGTAGTTGGCCAGTGGGCCGGTCTTGTCGATGATCCGCACCCCTGCTTCCTGGGTCTGGATCTGGATCCGCTCGATGTCCTGAATCCGGTCCTTGACCAGGGGAT
>JBDSOZ010000138.1:0-3897 GCA_039914555.1 Luteimonas sp. | reverse complement strand
GGGCGAGACCAGGAACAGGTCGAGGGTGGACTGGATCGTGCCGGTGCCCGAGTTCTCCACCGGGACCACGCCGAAATCGGCGCCGCCGCCGGCAACTTCCTGGAACACTTCCTCCACGCTTGCCATCGGCAAGCCCTTGGCTGAGTGGCCAAAGTGCCGGTACACCGCCTGCTGCGAAAACGTGCCTTCCGGGCCGAGGTAACCGACCTTCAACGGTTCCTGCTGGGCCAGGCACGCCGACATGATTTCGCGGAACAGGCGTACCAGCACATCGTCGGCGAGCGGACCGTCGTTGCGATCGACCACCCTGCGCAACACCTGCGCCTCACGTTCGGGCCGGTAATACTCCACCGCGGCGGCGAGCTTGCCCTTGGCCTTTCCCACCTGGCGTGCAAATTGTGCGCGTTCTGCGATCAGTGCCTGGATGGCGTGGTCGATGGCGTCGATCCGGGCGCGGATTTCGCCGAGGTCAGCGGCCTTTTCGGCAGGTTCATCAGCCATGGCGGGTCTTGAAATCCTGCATGAAGTCAGCAAGCGCCTGCACGCCGGCTTCGGGCATCGCGTTGTAGATCGAAGCGCGCATGCCACCCAGGGCGCGATGGCCCTTGAGGCCGATCATGCCGGCGGCCTTGGACTCGGCCAGGAACAGTTTGTCCAAGTCCTCGTCATGCAGGAAGAACGGCACGTTCATGCGTGAACGCACTGCAGGCACGACCTCGTTGCGGTAAAAGCCGCTGGAGCCGTCGATCGCCGCATACAACAGCGCAGACTTGCGCGCATTGCGACGCGCGAATTCTTCTACCCCGCCTTCGGCCAGCATCCACTTCACCGTCAGCCCCAACAGGTACCAGTTCCAGGTCGGCGGGGTGTTGAGCATCGATTCCTTGGACAGGATCGAGCGCAGGTCGAAAATATCCGCACGCGGTTGGCCTTCGCGTTGCAGCAGGTCGCGGCGGATGATGGCAAAACTGATCCCGACCGGGCCGAGGTTTTTCTGGGCACCGCCGTAAATGACACCGTATTGGGAGACGTCGACCGGTTCTGAGGCGATGGAGGAGCTGAAGTCGGCGATCAGGGGGACGTTGGGGGAATCGCGCGCAAGGCGCGCTCTTACGGGATCCATGTTGTGGAACTGGACGCCGTGGATGGTTTCGTTGGCGGTGATGTGGAGGTAGGCGGCATCGGCGGACACGGTCCAGTCCGAGACCGGGGGAATATCGCGGAAACCCCCGGCTTCGCCATTGGCGGCCAGGTGCACCGACACATATGGGGTGGCCTGCTTGATGGCGGTCTTGCCCCAATGCCCGCTAATCACATAGTCCACCGCCTGCCCCGGCGCGGCCAGGTTCAGGGGCAACAAGGCCTGCAACGTGGTCGCACCGCCAGCGGTAAAGACCAATGCGTAGTCGTCGGGGACCGTCATCAGGGTCCGCAGGTCCGCTTCGGTTTCCGCGGCCATCGCCACGAACTCCGCACCGCGGTGGCTGACTTCCACCACCGACGCCCCAAGTCCACGCCAATCGAGCATCTCCTCGGCCGCCTGGCGCAACACCGGCTCGGGCAACGTGGCAGGCCCCGCACTGAAGTTGTAAGCACGCATCATCGATTCCTATAGCAACAACAAGGCGCTGATACTGGCAGCAATCAGCACTGCCGCCAGTAGCAGCCATGGAAGCCGTCGGGTCGTTGATTCGACGATTGCAAGTTCCGGAGACGCGTCGGCCACGCCCTCGTCGATCGGCAGGCCCAACAGGGGCAAGGGCGCTTCAACCACGAAGCGATGGTTGGAGTCGAATACGACCTGGTCGCCCGGCTGCAACAGCGCATCGAGACGCGGCTCACCGTTGACCAGGCAGTTGCTGCCGGTCGCCAGCATTTGCAAAACAACCTGGCCGCCGTGCAATCCGATCCGCGCATGCCGCGCCGAAAAGGCAGGATCGGCAATTCGGATGTCCGCATCGCTGGCACTGCCCACCAGGCGCGGCTGGTCCAGGGTGAAGCTGCGACCGTGATGGCGCCCGCCGCTACCGCGCAAGACCACCCGCGGATCGGTCGCCACCGGACCCACGTCCGCACCTGCCTGGCTGGCCGGAGCGTCCATGGCAAGCTTTGTCGCCACCAGCACGATCTCGTTTCCGTCCACGTGCACGCTGTCGCCCAACCGCAACATCGCCTTGCGTTGTATGGGCCGACCGTTGACATGGACACCGCGAACGCCCTCACCCACAGCCAGCCAGATGCCTCGTCGATCGATGTACAAACACACGCGCGAGTCGGCAAGTTCAGGTTGCAGGTTCAGGTTGCCGGTGTCGCTACGCCCAATCGGATGCATGCCCGTGCCAAGCAGCAGCGCATCGAGGCCGGTTCCGGGGGCGCGTAATGTGATCTCGTTCACGACCCAAAATCTACCATGCCAATCGCGACTTCCGTCGCTCCTGCACTGTCCCTGACGTTCTAAACTGGGGGATGGCCAACATCGACCTCCAGCACGCCCATTCCCTCCCCCATGCCGAAGCACGCCAGGCGGTCGAGGAAGCGATCGCCCGCCTCGGCCAGAAGCTCGGGATCGAGCATCGATGGGAAGGCGACACCCTGCATTTCACCCGCCCTGGCGTTGACGGCAGGATTGCACTGACCCCTGGCCACGTTCATGTCACTGCCGCCCTGGGCATGTTGTTTTCGGCGATGAAAGGCAAGGTCGAATCCGAACTCAAGCGCATGCTCGAGGAACGCCTGCCGTGATGCCGCTGCTGGTCGCAGGGTTGGCCTTGTTGCTCGCAGGCACCGCTGCCAGTGTCTATCTCCACCGAATCCATTTGCCACGCGAACGCCGGGCCGCCGGGATGGTGTCGCTGGCACAGATGGATTGGGATAGCTTCGCGCAACTTGTGTTGGCGGTGCTCAATGCGCGCGGTTTCGAGCGCGCATTTGGCGGCAGCGGTACCGATGGCGAATACCTGTTGCAACGCGGCGACCAGAATTGGCTGATGTCCAGCAATCACGCCCGCGCGTATGTGCCAGGCTCAACCGCCTTCGCCGAGTTTGGCAACCACCTGCGCCATCGCGGGATCCACGGCGGGATCCTGGCGATTCCGGGCATCTTTCCGCCCGCGGCTGCCGGTCTGGCCCACGCCCAGCGGATCGAACTGCTCGACAGCGCCAACATGTGGGACGAGCTGCAGTCGCTGCTGCGCGACGACCAGCTCGCTGCGATTGAACGCCCCGCTCGCGCCCAGCTGCGACGTAAAGTCGCCATGGCCTGGTTGGTGGCCGCGGCATTGGCGGTCGCGACCTATCTGTTGCTGACGTCCATGGGCGCGCCGCTTGCCAACGAGATCACGGCGGTCGAATCCACCCCAGCCGCCATTGTCGCGACCGTGGGCACCGAATCCCCTGCAGCCAGTGCACCGCAGCAAGTCCACGCACCCGCCCAGCCACTTTCAATCAATGCGCGACGCCCGGCCCTCGCCAAGACCATCGGTGCGCTGCCGTACGTCACCGTGGCTGGCTGGGCCACCGACTCCACCCTGCTGGTCAAGGTCGACAACGACGCTTTCGACCCGCGCGCGGCGATCTGCCCGTTGCTGGAACATGACCCGGAGCTGGGCGCCTCACGGCTGCAGATCCAATATCCCACCGGCAGCGATCGCCCGATCCGCTTCCTGCAGTGCCGGCCGTATTGACCCCATGTATTGATGGCAGCCGTCCCGGCCCGTAAACTACGTGGCCGGCGTCACAGCCCCGGGCGGTTAGCTCAGCGGTAGAGCATTGCCTTCACACGGCAAGGGTCGCAGGTTCGAACCCTGCACCGCCCACCATGGCGCAACGATTCACCCGCCGTACTCAGCGCGGTGCGAGTCCGAGTGTTCTGAACCTCCTGAAAAACCCGATTGCACG
>JBDSOZ010000137.1:0-8536 GCA_039914555.1 Luteimonas sp. | reverse complement strand
GTTCTGGGCCTCGAACTTGATGTTGTCGACACCCAGGGTCAGGGTGTGGTCGCCAACCACCCACTCGAGGTCTGCACGCAGGCCATCGGTGTAGTCACGCGCATCCACGCCCTGGAAGCCGGGCTGGGCATTGGTGCGCGGGACGCCGCCATTGAGTGCCGGGTCCTGCAGGGTCGAGTTGGAAATCAACGGCAGGCCCGGGATGATGCTCGGGTTGATCTGGACGTTGTTGAAGCGGCTGTGGCCATAAGTGGCGCTCAGGGTCAACGCGTCCGTCAGGTAGCCGGTGTACTTGGCAATGACGTATTCGCTGTTCTGGTTGGCCGGCGTGGCGACGCTGGTGCGCTTCGCGCCTTCGACGCCCGTGGCGAAGTTGTAGTCGTAAATGGTGCCCGACGAGTCGTACTTCTCACCCATGTAGGTCATTTCGAGGAAATGATTGTCGGTGATGTTCCAGTCGAGCTTGGCGTAGACCTTGGGATCCTTGACTTCGCCGTGGGTGCTGGAGTCGCCACCGAATACCGGTGCGCTGACTGAGTGCCTCTTGTTGGCCTCGGCCGACGCGAACAGGAACAGGCGATCCTTCAGGAGCGGGCCACCAACATACGCGCTGTAGGTCTCGTTCCAGGAATACGACTCACCACCACGCGAATACAACTTGCCCGGCAGTGCCGGGTTGCCGTAGGCGTAGCCCGCCGGCAGCGTCACATTCGGGTAGTAGCGATCCGCGCCATCAGAGCGAAGGCTCTTCGGCACCAGGGCAACCTGCGCACCAAACACCCACTCATTGGAACCGCGCTTGCCGATCTGGCTGATGACGCCGCCATCGGAACGACCGTACTTGGCGCTGTAGCCGCCGAGGTAGGTTTCCTGCTGCTCGATCGAACCGTACGGCAGGGTGAAGCCACCCAGGTTGGACAGCGGTTCACCGGTGAAGTAACCGTTGACGTAGTACGCGTTCTCGGAGACACCCGAACCACCGAACGACACCAGGCCACCGAAGTAACCAGCGGCACCGCTGATGGCGCCAGGCGCGAGCAGCGCGATGGCTTCGGCCGAGCGGCGGAGCGGCAGGCGCTCAAGCTGCTTTGCCGTAAGTACGCTGCGGGTATCGACCGCGGAGATATCGATCACCGGGACGTTGGAAGCAGTGACGGTCACGGCACCCAGGGTTGCGGTATCGCCACCGAAGGAGACGTCGGAACCCGCGCCTGCGCGGACGGTGATGGTACGGGTACCAATCACTTGGCCACCACGCGTAGCGGTAACGGTGTAGTCACCAACTGGCAGCGAGCTGACGTTGTACTGTCCGGTCGAAGACACGGGGATGGTGCGGTTGAAACCACTGTTGTTGGTAACGACGACGGATGCGCCTTCGCCACCCGAAACGTTGCCGAAAATATTACCGCTGGTGCTCTGGGCCTGGACGCCGCCGACGAAGCACAAACCAAGTGCTACCGTCAGTGCGCTTCGCTTCAGGCCTTTGGCAAGATAATTAGAAGCCATTGTGTGAACCCCCATAGGGACAGTTGTGACCGAAGATGTACATGTACGTCCGGCCCGAACTGGCCCGACTGCCTGACTATAGAACACACAACAATTCCTTAACAACCCCCTCACGAAGATCTTTTGAGGTTTTTCGGGATCCCCAAAGGTTTTGTTGCATTGCAACATCCTGAGTTGCGCTCAAGTCCTTGTTTCACCCCGACAAATTTTCTGTCGCCTGCAATGACCCGAAACTCGGATGCTGCACCGCAACATCCGACGTTTGTTAAGTGGTGCCTCGGTTGGCTGCTGGATTCCGGACCCAGGCTGTTCAGTTAGCGCCTCAGCCAGCCAGTTCGGTGGCGATCCGCTGACGCTCGGCCTCGAGCCTTGCCGGCAGTCGCTCACCGTACCCGGCGAGGTAGCTACCGATGCCCTCGAATTCGGCCTGCCAGCCGACCCGGTCGTAATGGAACAGGAGTTCGCGCGCTTCGTCCGACAGATCCAGACCGGCCAGGTCGAGCTCGCCGTTGCGCGGCAGCGCGCCGATCGGCGTGTCCTGCGCGCCGACCTTGCCTTCGACCCGGTCGATCATCCACGCCAGCACGCGCAGGTTGTCGCCGAAGCCGGGCCACAGGAACTTGCCGTCGGCGCCCTTGCGGAACCAGTTGACATGGAAGACCTTCGGCAGCTTCGCACCCGGCTTGTCGAATGACAGCCAGTGCGCGAAGTAGTCGCCAAAGTTGTAGCCGCAAAACGGCTTCATCGCCATCGGGTCGCGGCGCATCACGCCCACTTGCCCGGTCGCGGCCGCGGTGGTTTCCGACCCCATGGCAGCGCCAACCAAGACCCCGTGGGTCCAGTCGCGGGCCTCGAACACCAGCGGCACCAGCGATGGCCGGCGACCCCCGAACACGATCGCTGAAATCGGTACGCCACGCGCATCTTCGGCCTTGTCGGAATAGCTCGGGCAACGCTTGGCCGACACGGTGAAGCGCGAGTTCGGATGCGCCGCCGGGCGCCGCGCCGGATCGTAGGCGTCACCACGCCAGTCGGTGACCGGCTGCTGGCCATTGTCGATGCCTTCCCACCACGGCTGGTTGTCGGCGGTCACGCCAACGTTGGTGAAGATCGTGTGCGACTGGATCGATGCCAGTGCATTGGGATTGGATTTCTTCGAGGTGCCCGGGGCAACGCCAAAGAACCCGGCTTCCGGATTGATTGCGTACAGGCGGCCATCGTCACCGGGTCGCATCCAGCAGATGTCGTCGCCGATGGTCCAGATCTTCCAACCCTGCTGGCGATAACCCTCGGGTGGAATCAGCATCGCCAGGTTGGTCTTGCCGCAGGCCGACGGGAACGCGGCAGCGATGTAGTGGGTCTCGCCCTGCGGATTCTCGACGCCGAGGATCAGCATGTGCTCGGCCAACCAACCCTGCTTGTGCGCCTGGTGCGAAGCGATGCGCAAAGCGTGGCATTTCTTGCCCAGCAATGCGTTGCCGCCGTAGCCCGAGCCAAACGATTTGATCGTGAGCTCCTCGGGGAAATGCATGATCCAGCGCCGATCCGGATCGAACTCACCAACCGAATGCAGGCCCTTCACGAAACTCCCGTCCTGCTCGATCCGTGACAGCGCAGGCGCACCCATGCGGGTCATGATCCGCATGTTGGCGACCACGTAAGGCGAGTCGGTGACCTCGACCCCGCAACGCGACAGCGGCGAGTCGATCGGGCCCATGCAGTAAGGGACCACGTACATCGTGCGCCCCTGCATGCAGCCATCGAACAGCGCATCGATCTTGGCGTGGGCCTCGGCCGGCGCCATCCAGTGGTTGTTGGGGCCAGCGTCGTCGCGTTCGGGCGTGCACACCAGGGTCAGCTGTTCGACCCGGGCAACGTCATCGGGGTGAGAACGGTGCAGCCAGCTCTGCGGGTGGGTCTGCTCATTGAGGCGGATGAGGGTGCCATCTGCCTCCATCAATGCCACCAGTGACGCGTTCTCCGCATCACTGCCGTCGCACCAGTGGATCGCATCGGGCCGGGTCAGCGCCGCCACTTCAGCAATCCAGTCGTTCAGTACTTGCAGGCTGCTTGCGGGCATTGCGGAATCATTGCCAATGGACGCGCGCTCGATCTGGTCGGCCAGGTCCTTGGTGCGGGCGTTCACGGGTGCTTCCTCCTGCAAGACTCGACGAGTCACGGTTATGGGATCGTAGTTACGGGATCGTACCTAAGGAATCAGGGTCGCCATCATGTGCTCGACGTAGGCTTCGAACTCATCGTGCTGCAGCCGCGGCTGCTGCGATTGCAGGTTCAACTGCAGGAAGCCCACATACGCCGCGTAGGCCAGGCGCGCGCGATGCTGGGCATCGCTGCGGTTGAGCCCGGCCTGCCGGAATGACGCAGTCAGGTATTCCAGGCGGCGCATGGACACACGCTCGATCACCGGTTGCACCGCTGGATGGTCCAGGGCCTTGAGCAGTTCGCTGTAGATGATGTGCGAACTTGCCTCGTGCGCGACCAGGTCGAACAGCGCGCGCAGACGCTGGCGCGGATCCGGGATCGACTCGAGCTGGCCGAACACGGCCGCCTGCTCTACCGCTTCCCAGCGTTCCAGTGCCGCCACAAGCAGCGCCTCGCGGGAAGGAAAATGCCAGTAGAAGCTGCCCTTGGTGACCCCAAGGCGGCGGGCCAGGGGCTCCACCGCCACCGCAGCAACCCCCAATTCGGCGATCAGGTCGAGGGCCGCCTGGGCCCAGTCGTCCACGCTGAGGCGGCCACTGCGCTCGGGGCGCACGCGGGACGGGTCGCTCACGGAGGCGGAAGGTCCATACGCCATACCCCACAAATAGTACGCGACGGCTCGTCGTGCAAGGGGGCCGGGGCGGGGGGCCGAGCCTCGATTTGCTTTTCCCGGATTCCATCCATACCATGGCGTATGGTGATCGTCCAGCGCCATCCTGACTGCGTACCAGGACACATCTCTCGCCGGAGCCAGCATGAGTATCGCGATCCCCTTTGTCGTCCTTGTCCTCGCGGGCATGTTCGCTGCCTATCACGGGTGGCGGCTGGCCGTTTGGGTGGCGGTTTCCGCGGCCTTGCTGGTGGTGTGCGCAATGCTGGGTGCAAATGCCGCCGCCACCGTGACGGCTGCAGTGCTGCTGGCGTTGGTGGCGGTGCCGTTGCTGGTGCCCGCAATCCGCAGGCAATACATCACTGCGCCGCTGCTCAAGTTCTATACCCGGATCCTGCCGCCGCTGTCGGACACCGAGCGCACGGCACTGGAATCGGGCACGGTGGGTTTCGAAGGCGAACTGTTTTCGGGCAAGCCGGATTGGCAGCAGTTGCTGTCACAGCCCAAGCCGGAGTTGACGGCCGAGGAACAGGCCTTCCTTGATGGCCCGTGCGAGGAACTGTGCCGCATGGTCGACGACTGGGACATCACCCACGTGCGCGCCGACCTGCCACCGGAGATGTGGGCGTTCGTGAAGCAGCAAGGCTTTTTCGGCCTCAACATCCCAAAGCAATACGGTGGCCTCGGGTTCTCGGCGCTGATGAACCACAAGGTCATCCAGAAGCTGGCGTCGATCTCCTCGGTGGTCAGTTCCACCGTTGGCGTGCCCAATTCGCTCGGCCCGGCCGAGCTGCTGATGCATTACGGCACCGATGAACAGAAGCAGCACTACCTGCCGCGCCTGGCCAATGGCACCGACGTGCCGTGCTTCGCCCTGACTGGCCCGTTTGCAGGTTCCGACGCCACCTCGATCCCGGATTACGGCATCGTCACCATGGGCGAATGGGGTGGCGCGCAGGTGCTGGGCATCAAGCTCACCCTCAACAAGCGCTACATCACCCTGGCGCCGGTGGCGACATTGATCGGCGTCGCCTTCCGCATGTACGACCCGGACGGGTTGCTGGGCGACAAACGCGACATCGGCATCTCGCTGGCACTGGTGCCACACGACACCCCGGGGCTTGAAATCGGCCGTCGCCACTTCCCGCTCAACATCCCGTTCCAGAATGGGCCGATCCACGGCGCTGGCGTGTTCGTGCCGCTGTCGCAGTTGATCGGTGGCGAAGACCACGCCGGCAAGGGCTGGCAGATGCTGATGGAATGCCTGTCGATTGGCCGTGCGATTACCCTGCCCTCAACCGCCAGCGGCGGCACCAAGATGGCCGCCGTGGTCACCGGCGCGTATGCGCGCATCCGCAAGCAATTCGGCTTGTCCATTGGCCGCTTTGAAGGCGTCCAGGAAGCGCTGGCGAGGATTGCCGGCAAGGCCTATGCCGTCAGTGCCTTGTCCCAGGCCACAGCCGCCGCGGTGGCACGCGGCGAGAACCCGGCGGTGCCTTCGACCATCGCCAAGTACCACTGCACCGAGATGGGTCGCGAGGTCATCCGCGATGCGATGGACATCCACGGCGGCAAGGGCATCATCCTCGGCCCGCGCAATTACCTCGGCCGCGGCTGGCAGGCGACCCCGATCGGGATCACGGTCGAGGGCGCCAACATAATGACCCGCTCGTTGATGATCTTCGGCCAGGGCGCAATCCTGTGCCATCCGTGGGTGTTGAAGGAAATGAAGGCCGCGCAACTGGAAGACCCGACCCAGCGGCTGGTCGAGTTCGACACGAACGTGTTCGGCCACATCGGCGCGGCGATCTCCAACGCCGTGCGGGCAGTGTGGTACGGACTTACCTTCGCCAGCTTCGGACGCGCGCCGGGTGACGCCTATACCCGCCGCTTCTATCGCAAGCTCAACCGCTATTCGGCAACGCTGGCGGTGATGGCCGATACCTCGATGCTGTTGCTGGGCGGCAAGCTCAAGTTCAAGGAGTCGCTGTCCGGACGCCTTGGTGACGTGCTCAGCCAGCTCTACATCTGCAGCGCGGTGCTCAAGCGCTACCAGGATGAAGGCTGTCCGGAGGGAGACCAACCGCTGTTGGCGTGGGCCCTGCATGATTCGGTCAACAAGATTGAAACCGCATTGTCGGGCGCACTGCGCAACTTCCCGATCCGGCCGATGGGTTGGTTGTTGTGGCTGTTGGTGTTCCCGCTTGGCCGCCGCGCACAGCCACCGGGCGATCGCCTGAGCCGGCGCGCCGCGGCGTTGCTGATGACGCCCTGCGACGCGCGTGCGCGCCTGGCCGAGGGCGTGTTCCTCACGCCTTGCGCCAGCAATCCCGCCGGACGCGTCGACAGCTACCTGGCCAAGGTGGTGCTGGCCGAGCCGGTGGAGCGCAAGTTCCTCAAGGCGCTCAAGCACAGCGACATTGAAGCCCTGGAGTTTGACGAGCAGCTGGAGGAAGGCGTGCGCGAAGGCTGGATCAGCGTCGAGGAGCGTGCACAACTGGAAGAATTGCGGACCATGACCCTGGACGCGATCACCGTCGACGACTTCGAACCCTGGGAACTGCGCGCCGCGCCGTATTACGGCTCCAGCGTCAGGACCGCATCGCCGGAAAACGACTCGATCCGGATCTCACCCGAACCGGTGCCGTAAGTCGCAGAAAAACTCTTGCCCGGCCCGAACTCTTCCTTGCGCACCGCCGCACCCGGGGCTTGGAGGTCGCCGCTGAAGCTCTCGCCGCGCACCTGCGCGGACAACGCCTTCGGCAGGCGCATGCGGATGTCACCGCTGACGGTCTCGGAGCGGATCTCGCCGCGGTCGGCGAGGCCAACCTTGACCTCGGCATCGCCAGATACGGTTCCAGTGTAGAGCCGGCGCAAGCGTTCGCCACGGCTGTCGACCCGGATGTCACCGGACACCGTCTCGGCGTGCACTTCACCGTTCAGGCGGCCGCCCAGGACGATGTTGCCACTGACGGATTCCACTTTGACGTTGCTGCTGTTGACGGTCACGCGCTGGTCGCCACTGACGCTGTCGATGCTGATCTCGCCCGGTGCGGCTGCCACCGCGACGTCACCACTCACGGTGTCGATGTCGAGATTGCGGGGGGCGACGCCTTCAACGTCGATGTCGGCGGAGACAGATTCGATGTCGAGATTGGCACGCAGCGGCACCTGCAGCAGCAGCTCGGTCGGCTCGACCCGATCATTGCCCCAACTGCCCATGCGCTTGGGGTATTGCACCCGGACTTCGAGGTGATCGCGGTCGCCTTCGACGACCAGCTTTTCCACCCCTTTGCCGAGGCTGCCGGTGATGCGCACCTCGTTGCGATCCCAGGCGCGGACCTGGATCCGGCCCTTGACGTTGTCGATCTCGATCCGGCCTCGCGGATCCAGCGGTCGGGTCTGGTCGATCGGGGTCGCTGCGAACAGCGGCGCGCTCGCGAGGCTGGCAAGGATCGCCAGGCTGAGGACTTGGATGGAATGGCGCATAGGGAATCTCCGGTGATGCGAGGTCGTGTCGGCGTGGTGTGCGTCAGCTCATGCTGGCGCGCTGGGTGAATTCGCGCCGGGTCAGTTCCAGGCGCAGCGAATAGGTGCGGTGCAGGCGATCGAGCAGGAAGCGCGCGTCGGGATCCTGGGCAATGGCAGTCCGGATCTGCTTTGCACCCAGGTCGAGCGCTTTCAGGCCAGGTTGCGCCGGGTGGGCCGCGACCATGCCCGGATTCGAGGCTTGCAGTTCGTGCAGCGCCGCCTGGTATTCGCGGGTCATGGCTTCGGCTTCACGATGCATCGATGGCGTGGCGGGGGCCGCGATCGCAGGATCCCGCGCGGTCGACGGCAGCTGCATTTTCCAGACGAAACCCAGCGACAGCACCAGCGACGCCGCAAGTGCCCATGGCGCGAAACGCGACCCACCCCGATGGCGCGGTGATACGACCACTGGCGCGGCGATGCGTGCCGCGATCTGCGGCCACAGGTCGCGGCCGGGCTCGTGATCACGGCGCAGGCCGCGCAGTTGCAGGCGCAAGCCGGCATCAAGCGCTGTGTTGTCGATCTTGATGCCTTCGGTGTTCATGCGTGTCCTTCCAGTCGTGTGCGCAGCAAACCACGCGCGCGATGCAGTTGTGCCTTGGAGCTGCCAACGGCCATGCCAAGCGCCGCGGCGATTTCTTCGTGCTTCCAGCCTTCCACGTCGTA
>JBDSOZ010000063.1:0-35202 GCA_039914555.1 Luteimonas sp. | reverse complement strand
TTGGCCTGCTCTTGCGCGTCATGGGTAAACAGCATGTGCAGGCTGCCGATGAAGACATAGAACACGTAAACCGACAGCACGAATCCGGCGGAAAAATAGATCCACCACGCCAGGTGCGACTCCGTCCAATGGTCGAATGATCGCCAGAATGGCCAGGACAGGAAAAACGCGACCACAGTGCCGAGCACCGAGAGCGCCAGGTCAGTCAACCGTTGGTTCATGCGATGTCCCCTGGAGTGGTTCGAGTGCGGCTCGCCCGAATATAGAAGTCGCGTTTGCCGCCCGACCTGATCCAGGTCAAGCGGGAGGCGGTTAGGGTTGCGGCGGGTAGCCAGGCCGGAATGACACGGACTTCTCTACCTTGGCTTCCATCGCCAACAATCTCGGAGTTCCCCGCAACGTCCCCTGGGCAGCACCCGTCCGGGCTGTCGCGGCGATCAGGTTGCGGCGGACTCGATGGCCAGGGCTGCAGTCACGGCCAGGAATGCGACGAGTTCGCGTTCGCCGTCGCTGGGTTCGCGGAGCTCGTTGAAGTAGGTGCCAAACGTACCCAATACCACACCGGCACTGGACTTGATCGGCATCGACCAGGCGGACACCAGCCCCAATCCCAACGGCAGGTGGGCGATGCCCGCCCAATGCGGATCGTTCGCGATATCGGCGGTGACCACGGTCTGGCCGGTGGCGGCAGCTGCCGCGCAGGTGCCGATGGTCGGCGAAATGGCAATGCCGTCCACGGCCCGGTTGTAGTGATCGGGCAGCCCGGGCGCTGCCGCGGTATAGACCACGTTACGCACGGGATCGACCAGCAGGATGGCAGCCCGCACCGAAAGCGGAGTTTCGGCTTCCACGATGTGGCAAAGCAGGGTGAGCACTTCCGCCAGTGGCTCGCGACGCTGGATCATCGCCAACGCCAACTGCTGCCGTTGCAGCAGCGAGGACCGCGGTAGAGCCGCCGGCGACAAGGTCGTCGAAATCATCTGATGGGCCCCGTTGATGGCGCCACTTTAGCGATTTCCATGGATTTGGGAAGCCCTGGCCAAGAGCGTTCATGAATGGCAATTTAGTTTGCGGGAACGACCGGGCCTGCGGCCAGTCGAGGTTGGCCTTCGGCGTCGACGATCAGCCGGAAGCGCTTGTCCTGGTAGTAGAAACTGGCGCGGTACAGACACGCATCTTCGCCTGTGCCCAGCTCGCACAGCACCGTGACTTTATGGTCTTCCATCAACTGGCGGAAGTCTTCCACCGCCAGTCCCAGTCCGGCTGCCACCAGCGCGCCGTCGATGTCGACGGCGCGCGAGGGGTTGAGATCCAACGGGATGGGTTTGCCCACCGCGTTTACTCGACCGAGATGCTGCCCTTCATCATTGCCGAATGGCCCGGGAAGCTGCAGAAGAACGCGTACGGACCACCATCCTTGAGCTTGTTGACCGAGAAGCTCACCGACGTGCTCTGGCCGCCACCGACCAGCGGGGTGTGGGCGATCACGCGGGCGTCGTCGGGCTTGACGTAGTTGGCTGCGACGCCAGCACCGATGCCATCGGCGTCAATGCCCTGGATGTCGGTGGCCTTGGCGATCACCACGTTGTGCCCCATCGCCGCAACCGGCATCTGGCCGGCGTGCTTCAGGGTGATCTTGAACTGGCTGCACGAGGCCGGGATCGTGATCGAACCGACGTTGTACTGCATCGCGTCGGAACCTTCGATTTCAGTGGCGCAGTTGGCGACGACGGCGGCGGGCTTGTCACTGCCCAACGCCGGCGCTTCCGGGGTGGCGGCAGCGGCTTCGTCGACGGCCGGCGCAGCCGGTGGGGTCACTTCGCTGGCGGTTGCTGCCGGGGCGGTTTCGATCGGTGCGGCTGGCTTGTCACCGCAAGCCGAAAGGGCAAGCATGCAGGCGGCAGCAAGTAGGGCGATTCGGGTATTCATTAGTTGGCAACTCCATGTGGAAATTCACTCACCATTATTCGCCAATCAATACTGTTGCACCGTGAATTCCCGGCAAACGCACCACTTGTCTTGATGCAGGTCAAGTAGATGCCGTTGGCAGCACCTGCCGCGAACACCGTCCCCAGGCGAAAAGTGGCCGAAACCGGGGCACCAGGCCCCGGTCAATGCGAGAATGCGGGTCCGGTCGGTGCCAACCGGCGCCGCCTTCCCAACAGGACCGCATTGAAGACCCCCCATGCCCTGCAGGCGCTGATCGACGACGGCGTCATTGACGAAGTCTTGCGCCCGCTCAAGAGCGGCAAGGAAGCGGCTGTGTACGTCGTCCGCGGCGCCGGTGAAGTGCGCTGCGCCAAGGTCTACAAGGACATGGCACAGCGCAGCTTCCAGCAGCGCGTGCAATACCAGGAAGGGCGCAAGGTGCGCGGCAGCCGCGAGGCGCGCGCCATCGGCAAGGCCAGCCGTTACGGGCGCAAGCAGCAGGAAGAAGCCTGGAAGAACACCGAGGTCGAGGCGCTGTACCAGCTGCGCGATGCCGGCGTGCGCGTGCCCGAACCGCACGGTTTCCATCACGGCGTGCTGGTGATGGAGATGGTGACCGACGCGGACGGATTTGCCGCGCCGCGGCTGGGTGAGTACGAGCCGACCCCGGCCCAGGCGCGCGAGTTCCACGCAATCCTGGTGCGGCAGGTGGTGCGCATGTTGTGCTGCGGCCTGATCCACGGTGACCTGTCGCCGTACAACGTCCTTGTCGACGCTGACGGCCCGGTGTTGATTGATTTCCCGCAAGTGGTCAGCGCGTCGGGCAACAATGCCGCGCGGCAGATGCTGCTGCGCGACGTCAACAACCTCACCGCCTACCTGGGTCGGTGGGCGCCGGAACTGCTGGACACCTGGTACGCCGAGGAGATGTGGGCGCTGTTCGAAGCCGGAGAGTTGCAACCCGACACCCCACTGACCGGAGCCTTCGTGCATGACGTGCACCATGCCGACGTCGGCAGCGTGCGCGAGGCCATCGAGGAGGCGCGCCAGGAGGCACTGATCCGGCAGCAGGGACGCGAGGCCGCCGCAGCCGAAGACTGATCGCCGCGGCTGGGGCAACCACCAATGCAACCAATTTGGAGCATTCGAACATGAGCTATCCGATCGGAACACCGGGCAAGCCCTGGGGTGAAGCAGAACGCAGGCAATGGCGCGCGGCGCAGGTGCGCAAGCGCAGTTATGCGGACGAAGTGCTGTCGGTGATTGATCGCCTGCGTGATCGCTTCGATGTCGAACAGTACGGTCAACTGGATTATGGCGACGACAGCTACCCGCTGTTTGCGGTTCGCAGCCGCGACTGGGACGACGAGTTCCCGATTGCCTTGGTCACCGGCGGCGTCCATGGCTACGAGACCAGTGGGGTCCATGGCGCGCTGCAGTTCATCGATCAGCATGCGCTGGATTACGCCGGGCGCATCAACCTGTTGGTGGCGCCATGCATTAGTCCCTGGGGCTACGAGCGCATCCACCGCTGGAATCCCGATGCGCTGGATCCAAACCGCTCGTTCCGCGAAGACAGCCCGGCCGCTGAATCAGCGGCATTGATGCGCTTGGTGGAGCCCATCCGCGAACGCGTACTGATGCACATCGACCTGCACGAAACCACCGACAGCGATGAAACCGAGTTCCGTCCGGCACTGGCGGCGCGTGACGGCAAGCAAACCGTGCCGGGCACCATCCCGGATGGGTTCTACCTGGTCGACGACACGCTGGATCCACAACCGGGATTCCAGCAGGCGATGATTGCCGCGGTGGAAAAAGTGACCCACATCGCACCGGCGGATGCGGATGGCACGATCATTGGCTCGCCGGTGGTGTCTGCGGGAGTCATCCGCTATGCGTTCAGGGAGCTTGGCTTGTGTGCCGGCATCACCGATGCCCGCTACAAGACCACGACCGAGGTTTACCCCGACAGTCCGCGTGCCAGCCGGGCGCAGTGCAATGCCGCGCAGGTGGCGGCGGTGTGTGCGGGGATCGACTATGCCCTGGTCGCCGGGGTGCCGCGCCAGGGCGTGCCGCGCTGAAACGCAACGCGCGGATCAGGTCTTCTTTTCTGCGGTCTTGGCGTGCACAGTGGTCTTGGAGCGCGAAGCGGGCGGGACACTGACCCGCAACGGCGTGATGCCGAGGATTTCAATCCGGCCGCCGCGTTTCCTGAAGGCTGCAAGGTGTTCTGCGATCGACTCGCGGCTCAGGTTGGCATGACTGCCCTTGGCAGAACTGGCCGCACGCGGCTGGGTCTTGGGCTGGGTCTTGGGCGCGGCGGCGGTTTGGGTAGCGGTGCGAGGCATGCGTCTCCTTCAACTGCAGTGGAGTGGACAGGACATATTATGCGAAATTCCATTAAAATTCCATTGTTGTCGACATCGTCTGCTAAAACGCAGCTTCTCCTGCGAACGTGCCGCATATCGCCCATGGGCTCAGAACAGCTTCCGCAGGAGCCTGGCTTTGAGTCGAGAATAGGGCGGATAAGCGAAACGCAAGGTATCCACCAGCGTGCCCTTGGAAAACACCGGGCGCAGTTGGCTGAACGTGTCGAACGAATATTTGCCGTGATATCGCCCGCTGCCGCTCTCGCCGACCCCGCCGAACGGAAGTCCCGGCACCGCGAGATGTGCGGCGCAGGCGTTGACTCCGATGGCGCCGGCCCGGACGCCGTCCTCAACCGCACGCTGCACTGGGGCGCGGCGGGTGAAGACATAGGCAGCCAGCGGTGGCGGACCCTCGGCAATGCGGGTGATGGCGGCGGAGACATCGACGACCCGGATGAATGGCAGGATCGGGCCGAAGATCTCTTCCTCCATCAGCACCGATCCCGCGTCTGGCTCCAGGACCACGGTCGGGGCGATGTAGCGTTGCTTGCGATCGTGCTGGCCACCGAGCACGACCTCGGCGCCGGCCAACGCCCCCACCAATCGGTCGAAGTGGCGCTCGTCCACGATCCTGCCGTAGTCGGCGCTGGTCGACGGATCCTTGCCGAAAAATTCCAGCAGGGCCTGGCGCAGGCCGCGCAGCAGGTCATCGGCAACGGTGTCGACCACGAGCAGGTGGTCAGGGGCCACGCAGGTCTGCCCGGCATTGAGGAACTTGCCGTGGACGATGCGGCGGGCAATGGCGGCCATGTTGCCGTCACTGACAATGGCCGGGCACTTGCCACCCAGTTCCAGCGTCACCGGACACAAGTGCCGCGCGGCGGCCGCCGCGACGATCCTGGCAACGCGCGCACCGCCGGTGAAGAACACGTGGTCGAAGCGTTGTTGCAGCAGCGCCGCGGCCGTGTCGGCATCGCCTTCGACCACGGCAATTGCGCCGTTGTCCAGGTATTCGGGGATAAGGCGCGCGATCACCCGCGAGGTTGCCGGTGCCAGTTCGCTGGGCTTGAGCAGCACGCAATTGCCGGCGGCCAGTGCGCCACATAAGGGTGCCAGCAGCAACTGCAGCGGGTAATTCCAGGGCGCGATCACCAGCACCACGCCCAGCGGTTGCGGGACCACGCGGGCACGTGCCGGCTGCAGCGACATCGGCACCTGGACGCGCTCGCCGCGTGTCCATCGTTGCAGGTGGCCCAGCGCATGGTCGATTTCGCTGCGCACCAGCCCGATCTCGGTCACGAAGCTTTCCAGTGGTGGTTTCCCCAAGTCCTGGTGCAGTGCTTCGATCAACGCCTGCTCGTGGTCGACCAGCATCTGGCGCAGTGCGCGCAACTGCCCACGCCGCCAGTCCAGCGCATGGGTGCGCTGGCTGCGGAAGCTTGATCGCAAGCCGGCGACAATCTCTTCCGGGCTGGTCGCGGTCATGCCTTGCCGCCGCGGCCGCGGAACTCATCCATTGAGGAATAGACCTTGAACACGCGTCCGGCCAGCCAATCCCACGCCGGCAGCGGCATGACTCCGCGCAGCGCAGCGCTGAGTGCGACGGTCCAAGGGAGCATCAATCGCGGTTTGCCGCGTTTCATCGCGCGCCACGCCTTGTCCACCACATAGCCAGGCTCCAGCAACGGTGTCAACAACGGCGCGCGCGCACCGGCGAACATGCCGGTCTTGATATAGCTCGGGATCAGGGTGGTGACTCGCACATGGTGGTGGCCTGCGCGCGCCAGTTCCAGCCGCAGCGAATCACTCCAGCCAATCATTGCCCACTTGGAAGCGGTGTAGACGCTCATCAGCGGCACCGACACCAAGCCCGAAGCCGAGGCCACGTTGAGCAGCCTGGCTTCGCGGCCATTGGCGATCATTGCTGGCAGGAATGCCCGTGCCACGTGCATCGGTGCCAGGGTGTTGATGCGGATGACGAATTCGGTATCAGCCAGTGGTTCGTGTTCCCAGAAGGGTTTGCTGCGGACCACGCCGGCATTGTTGATGACGATGTCGGGGTCGCCAACCTCGGCCCGGACCGCAGCCGCCGCGATGGCAACGGCTTCGGCATTGGCGACGTCCACCGCGTGGGCGATGACGCGGCCGCCTGCCGCAACCAGGGCATCACGGGTTTCGGCCAAGGCCTGTTGGTCAATGTCCCAGAGCACCACCGCGGCGGCGCGCTCGGCCACGGCATGTTCGGCATAAAGACGCCCCATGCCCATGGCAGCGCCGGTAACCAAGACGATCCTGCCTTCGACGGTGTGCATAAACTCTCCAGCGTTGACCCAAGTATGCGTGAAGACGGCACGAAGGCAGTAGGCTCTATCCCAACCCAGGCAGGCGAGGTTTGCGATGACGATTGCGCCCAGAAAAGATGCCAGCGACTTCGATCCGGAAGTGCTGCGCCTGTTTGACCAGTACGTGCATGGCCTGATCGATCGCCGGGGATTCCTCGCAGGCGCAGCGCGCTTCGCCGTGGGCGCCAGCACCGCGGCCGGACTGTTGGCGGCGCTTGCGCCGAACTTCGCTGCCGCACAACAAGTGAAACCCGATGATCGGCGGTTGTCGGCGACGTGGGTCGAATTTCCTTCGCCAGATGGTTACGGCACGGGTCGCGGTTATCTGGTCAAACCTGTCGATGCGCCTGCAACGTTGCCGGTGGTGCTGGTGATCCACGAGAACCGCGGGCTCAATCCGCACATCGAGGATGTGGCCAGGCGACTGGCCCTGGATGGCTTCATTGCGTTTGCCCCGGACGCGTTGTTTCCGCTGGGCGGCTATCCCGGTGACGAGGACAAGGCGCGTGCCCTGTTTGCCAAGCTCGACCAGGACAAGACCCGTAACGACTTCCTTGCCGCTGCCAGGATGCTGCAGGGGCTTGAGGGCAGCAACGGGCGCATGGGCGTCGTTGGCTTCTGCTATGGCGGTGGCATCACCAACCTCCTGGCCACGCAGCTACCCGCACTGCGCGCGGCCGCATCGTTCTATGGCAGTCCGCCGCCGCTGGACGCCGTGCCGGCGATCAAGGCGGAGCTGCTGGTGGTACTGGCGGCCAACGACGAACGCATCAACGCCGCATGGCCAGGCTATGAGTCAGCGTTGCGGCAGGCAGGCGTGCATTTTTCGCTCTACCAGCCCGCTGGCACCCAGCACGGGTTCAACAACGACACCACGCCGCGTTATGACCAACAGGCCGCAAACGAGGCATGGACGCGCACGTTGTCGCTGTTTGACCGTAGCTTGCGGCGCTGACCCGTGGCGAGCGAGTTGGCGAATTTCAAGCTGGCGGAATTGATCGGCTCGTTGAGCTATGCGCTGGATCTCACCGAAGGCCAACCGGCGGGGCATTGCGTGCGTTGTTGCTGGATCGGGATGCACGTCGGCCGCCAGATCGGCCTGGACGAAGAACCGCTGTGGGCCCTGTATTACACGTTGTTGCTGAAGGACCTGGGTTGCAGCAGCAATGCCGCGCGCATCTGCGAGCTTTACCTGACCGACGACCGCGCGTTCAAGCAGGGTTTCAAGCGCGTCCGCCCGGGTTCGCCAAACACGCTGGCATTCGTGGTCAGCCGCACCGGGCCGCATGCCAGCTGGCGCCAGCGGGTCGCCGCAATCCTCAACATCATGCGCAATGGCGACGCAGTGGCGCAGGAGCTGATCCAGACCCGATGCAGTCGCGGTGCCGACATCGCCCGCCAGTTGCGGTTCCCGGAATCGGTGGCGCAGGGCGTGCATGCACTGGACGAGCATTTCGACGGCAGCGGCCGCCCCGATCAGCGGCGCGGCAGCGACATTCCGCTGGCTTCACGGATCGCGTTGTTGGCACAGGTGGTGGACGTGTTCCATTTCAACGATGGGCCGGCGGCCGCGATTGCCGAGGTACGGGCGCGTTCTGGCACCTGGTTTGATCCGGGGTTGGTGGCAGCACTGGAATGTGTCGCCGCGGAGCCTGGTTTCTGGACCAAGCTGGGCAGTGAGTCCATCGAGCAGGCGGTCCAGGATCTCGAGCCGCAGGGGCATGGAGTCACACTGGACGACGACTACCTGGACGCCATCGTCGATGCCTACGGCCAGGTGGTGGATGCCAAGAGCCCGTTTACCGCAGGACACAGTGCGCGCGTGCGCGATTATGCAGACAAGGTCGCGAGCGAATTGAGCATGGCTGCCGAACCTCGACGCTGGCTACGAAGGGCGGCCGCATTGCATGACGTCGGCAAGCTTGGCGTGAGCAACACCATCCTCGACAAGCCAGGACGCCTGGATGCCGACGAATGGGTCGCCGTGCAGCGCCACGCGGCTTATACCGCCCAGATCCTGGAGCGCGTGACGCCATTCGCCGAACTGGCTCCGGTGGCAGCGGCCCACCATGAAAAGCTCGACGGCACCGGCTACCCGCTTGGCCTTGCGGGCGCCGCCATTGCCCTGGAGACCCGGATCATCACCGTGGCCGACATCTTCGATGCAATTTCCGCCGAACGCCCCTACCACCCGCCAACGCCAATCCCCCAGACCTTGGAAATCATGCGCGAAGTGGTCGGCACTGCGATCGATGCCGACTGCTTTGCTGCATTGGAGCGGGTTGTCGCACGCGAACAGGAAACGACTGGCGGGATCTAGTTGGCGCTGTTGGAAACCACGTCGTTGCAGACCCGGACGAGGTTGCGACCGTCGCGCTTTGCCTGGTAAAGCGCGGCGTCGGCATCACAAAGCAAGCGGTCGATCGATTCGTCGTCGTCGAGCCTGAGGTCGGCGACGCCGGCGCTGATGGTCACGCCCTCGCTGCGCTGCCCGTCGAGCAGTTGGATCTCGCAAGCCTGCACCGCGCTGCGCAGGCGTTCTGCAATGGCAACGGCGTGAGCCAGCTCCGTGTCGACCAGCAGGCAGGCAAATTCCTCACCGCCATGGCGCGCGACCAGGGCACCCTCCGGCGCGCAATCCCGCAAGGTGATTGCCACGCGCCGCAACGCTTCGTCACCGGCAAGGTGGCCGTGGCGATCGTTGTAGTCCTTGAAGTAGTCGACGTCGATCAGGACCAGGCTGGCTGGCGACTTCGTGCCAACCGCAGCGGCCAGTTGCGCGAGTTGTTCGAGCAGATGGCGGCGATTCCCCAGCCCGGTCAGTGCGTCGCGGTATGACAGGTCGACCAGGCGTTTGTTGGCCTCATCGAGATCGGCAGTGCGCGCTGCTACCCGTTGCTCCAGCACGCGCCGCTGCGATCGCAGCGCACGCAAGCGCCATTGCGCGGCGGCATATCCCAGGAATACCAAGGCCAGCACGCCGACGGCATAGAGCCAACTACTTTGCCACCACTTGGCGGCAACGTTGAACGAAACCTCGAGTGGGATGCTGGCATTCCCGGCATGGTCGCGCGCTTCGACTCGAAGCTGGTAGCTCCCGGGTGGGAGTGCGTCAAAACTGCGCGAGGTCCTGGCGGTCCATTCGCCGGGGACATCCTCGATCCCGACCAGCTGGGTGCGGAATCGTGATTCGGATTCGCGTTGCCATGAGAGCAGTGCGAATTCAACTTCGATCGCGCCGGTCCGCGGGTCGGTGTGCATGCCGGTGAGGCGGAGCGGTTTCGCCTGGGTGTCAGCGACCTCGCGGCGCGGATCGTAGACCGCAAGGCCGCCCAGCGTTCCGGTCCAGAAGCGGTCGTGCGTATCGATGAATTGGGCAGCCGTGTTGCATTCGTCGTGGACCATGCCATCGCCACGATTGAACACGCGTGAACGATAGCCTTTGCCGTCCTTGCCGGGCGTCAGTTGCTGGACGCCATTGTTGGTGCAGATATAGACGCGCCCGGCCGAGTCCTGCAATGCGCCATAGGCGGTCGCGTCGGGCGCTGGCGGCAGCGTGGCTGGCAGCACCCGCGGATGTTGCGGATCGGAGACGTCGACCCGGATGACGCCGGCACTGACGCTGCCGATCCACAGGACCGGGTGTCCATCGCCATCGGCAATCAAGGCCATGCCCAGCAGGTTGTCGTCGGGTAAGCCCGCTTCGCGGCCAAAGACGTCCCATTGCTTGCCGTCGTAGCGTGCCAGGCCCTGGTTGCTGCTGGCCCAGATCCATAACCGCCCGCTCGGGTCATGCTGGGCGTGCAACGTGATCGCACTCCATTGGCCACGCACGGCCGCTGGACGGAAGCCGGTCCACTGGCCATCGCGCCAGCGCCAGATGCCGGAGAGTCGGGTGGCAATCCAGCGGACGTCTCGGCCATCACTGGTATCCACCAGGATGTCGCGAATGACTTCGCCGGCGACCTTGCGCCATGGCGTCGGGATTGGCTCGAACGTGGGTTCGCCTTTCGCGCTGAGGTGAATACGCATCAGGTCGCCGCGGCCTACTGCAAGCCAACGTTCGGCAATACCGTTGGCGCCCTCGGCCACGGTGATCCTGCCAACCGTTGATTGGGGTAGACGTCCGTTTTCGGCGGTGAAGTGCCGCCAGCGGCCATCTGCGTACAGCCCGAGGCCGTCATCGCTGGATGACACCCACAGGCGTTCGCCGCCATTGTCATCGGGCTCCACCAGGACGCTGGATACGCCGATCGAACGTGCGCCCATCAGCGACGCCGTGGACCATGCGTCGGCTCCCGGCAAGGTCCGCGAGACACCGGATTCGGTGGCCAGCCACAACACATCGGTGCCACCGGGACTGCGCCAGGTACTGACGCTGCGGATGACGTCGGACGGCAAACCGTAGCCGCGATCGAACACCTGGATGCTGCCGTCCAGGGCGCCACCGTCGTGGATCCGGACCAGGCCAGATCGGGACGACACCCAGATAGCCTGTTGCTCATCGGGCAGTGGCGTCGCCGCGATGTCATAGATCTCGTTGCTTGGCAGGCCGCCGCTGTCCCGGGTCCAACGGCGTTCGCCATCGTCGGAGAGTTGTAGCAGGCCAATGCCGAAAATCGAGATCCACAACGAATCGCGACCCTTGCGCTGGCTGGCGAACAGGAACTCGACCTGGGTCGAATCGGCGTCTTGCAGGTGCCATTGTCGCCATCCACGGCTGCCTTCCTCGCGATACCACAGGCCGTCCGTGGCGGTGCCCACCCATTGGCGTGGATGGCCGCCCAGATGTCGGGTCTGGGCCATCGTCAGGATCGAACCGCGGGGCAAGCTGGCGTTGTCCGGATCAGCCTGCCAGCGACCGTTGCGGCGCACGAGCAAGCCCTTGTCCCAGGTCGTCGCCCACAACGTGCGCGCGCCATCGGCATCCACGGTTTCCGCAAAGCGCCGGATTTGTGCCGAGGGCAATCCGGTGGAGGTGTTTTCAACCTGCCAGCGACTACCGTCGTAATGCGCAAGGCCGTTGTTGCGAAACCCGGCCCACAGGGTGCCTGTCCAGTCCACCCACAGGCTGGCAACGTCGTGGGCCATTGCCGGATCCGGGCTGGCGACCCAATGGCGTCCGTCGTAGCGGTACACCCCGAGTGGCGATGCTGCCCACACAAAGCCATCGGGGTCAGTGCGCACGTCCACTGTCACTGCGTAGGGCAGGCCGTCGCGTGGCGAAAAATTAGTGAAGGAAGGGGCGCCAAGGTCCGAAAGTGGCAGTGCCTTGATGGGCGTCCGGGCAGGGGCCCCGTCCGGGTCAGGCGCGCGCGCGCCCCACGCGGGCAGGACCGCGCACGACAGAAACAACAACAGCCCGCAACACGCACGTACCCGAAACAACATTCGACACTCCCCCTGTGCCGGGAGTATGCATGATGTCGTCCGGATCCAAACCGGCCAATCCAGCGCGGCCAGTCCAACTCAGGGATGCGACTGCACCACGATGAAAACTGCCAGGTAGTGGCAGCTGAACCCCAGGATCGTCAGTGCATGGAAAATCTCGTGGAAGCCGAACCAGCGCGGCGAGGGGTTGGGGCGCTTGAGCGCGTAGATCAGGCCTCCGGCGCTGTAGAACACCCCGCCGGCGATGATCAACCAAGCCACCAGTGGACCACCGGCACGCCAGAATTCAGGCAGGAAGAATATGGCTGCCCAACCCAGCAACAGGTAGCAGGGCGTGTACAGCCAGCGCGGTGCGTTCAACCAGAATACGCGGAAAGCGACGCCCGCCAGCGCCCCCAACCAGACGCCGCCCAGCAGCAAGGTTGCATCGTGTGGTGACAACAGCAGCAGCGATAGCGGCGTATAGGTGCCGGCGATGATCAGGAAGATGTTGGCGTGGTCGAGGCGGCGGAGCAGGGCGGCCCTGCGCACGTCCCAGTTGCCTCGGTGATAAATCATGCTGATGCCGAACAGGGCGCAGGCCGTCAACACGAAGATGGCGGACGCCAATCGCCCGCGAGGACTGATGGCTGATGCCACCAGCACGACACCCGCGACCAGAGTGATGGGGAACATCCCGGCATGCAACCAACCACGCATGCCGGGTTTGGCCAAGGTCGGGTCAGCGGTCACGCGCCAGCGACTCCTCGACTGCGCTGAACGCGGAACGACCACCCTCGCGCTCATCGGGCATGCCGGTCACGAACCAGACGACGCCGGAGCCACGCTTGCGATCCAACCACAGGCCGGCTTGCAATCCATACGCAGATCCCGAATGCCCGATGCGGGCGACGCCATCCCCGAACGGATCGTCGCGGCAACCTGGTACCGGCGTCGCCAGGGTTTGCACCGCCATGCCATAGCGGCAGAAAAATCCGTCGCCCAGTTCGCCCGTGTCTTGTTCGTAGGTCAGGCCGCCGCCAGGAGCATATTGCCAGCGTGGCGTGATCAACTCCTGGACCGATGCGGGCTTGAGCAGTTGCACGCCGTCGATGCTGCCATCGCCCAACAACAAGCGGCCAACGCGGGCCAGGCCATTGGCAGAAATCCGCAGGCCCCCTTGCGGCGAGAACAACGCGCCGTTCTCGCCTGGCCGCCATTGCGACAGGTCGCAGCTGCCATCGGCGGCAGCGATCACCGGACACGCGGGCTTGCGTCCGTGGTTGTCATCTTTTGCGGGCGTGCCATCGGGTGCGTAAAGCACCACCGCGCGCGCTGCCGTGGCAGCACTGCATCCGTCCCAGTTGAAACACGCATCAAGTTGCAGTGGCTGCAGCACCAGGCGTTGCATCACTTGGTCGAAACGCTCACCGGTGGCACGCTCCATCAGCTGCGCGACCAACGGAAAATTGAGGTTGGTGTAGCGGAAATAGCTGCCGGGGGCGTGCTTGTCGTCCCAGGCGCGTGGATCGGCGAGGATGTCGCGCAGTTGTCCGCCCAACGGCGTCTGCCAGTAGCCGGCGGCGTCGGTCAGGCTGGAGCGGTGCGACATCAACAAACGCAGGGTGATCGGCTGGTCGGGGAATGCCGGGTTGCGTAGTGGCCAGCCCAGCAGTTCTGACGCGTCGGCGTCCAGGTCGAGCTTGCCGGCCTCGACCAAGCGCATCACGCCGATGGCCGTGACCAGCTTGGAGATCGATGCGATCCGCACCGGGTCGTCGGCGGTGACCGTGCGAGCGGTGGTGGTGTCAGCAAAGCCCTGCACCCGGGTCGATGTGATCGCGTCACGATCGAACGCCACCCGCACGCTGGCCACGGGAGCGGCACCCGTTGGTTCTGCGGTGGTAACACAGCCGGTGCACAGCAGGGTCAACAACGGCAACAGCCACCCGAGACAATGGCGCATTCAGGAACTCCTGTGGAGGGCAACCGGAATTGCGATGGTGCCATGTCCTGCACCGGGCCGGCGCTAAACTCTCGCCAGCTCCAGGAGAAACACCATGGCCACCGGCTGGGCAGGCGACACTGCAGTGCAGGACCAGATCGACGCGACCGTCGAGGATGCGGTCAAGCGCGCTCGCAGCCGCTTGCCCAAGGGACCCGGGCGGACCCATTGCGAAGAATGCGACGCGCCCATTCCCGCGGCCCGGCGCAAAGCGATGCCAGGGGTGCGCCTGTGCGTGCCGTGCCAGCAAACGCTGGATGATGAAGCGGGTGGCGGTGCTGGCTTTAACCGTCGCGGCAGCAAGGACAGCCAGCTGCGCTGACCGCCATCAGGGCACCACGGCGGTCCACTCCGGAGTGCTGAACTTGTCGCGAACCAGTTGCTGCGCGCGGATCAGTTCATGGGGCTGCAGGGTATCGGCCACCAGTCCGCCATGGAGTTTGCGGAAACTGTCCAGCAAGGCCTCGACCACTGCTTCGCGCGCCAGCCCGGTCTGGCTGCGCAGCGGATCCACCCGCTTCTGGGCGCTGGCAGTGCCTTTGTCGGAAAGCTTTTCGCGTCCGATCCGCAGCACCTCCAACATCTTGGTCGCATCGATGTCGTAGGCCATGGTGACGTGGTGCAGGACGGCGTTGCCGCGCCGGGCCTGGGCGGCGCCGGCGATCTTGCCGGCCGGTGATGCAATGTCGTTGAGCGGCTGGTACCAGGCCTGGATGCCAAGATCGGCGAGCGCGGCGATGACCCAGGCATCCATCAAGGCATATGCCTGCTCGAAGTTCATGCCCTCGACCATCGTCAGCGGGGCGAAGATCGAATAGGTGATGGTGTTGCCAGGCTCGATGAACATCGCGCCGCCGCCACTGATCCGACGCACGATTTCGATGCCGTGGCGTTGCGCCGCCTCGCGATCGACTTCGTTGCGCAATGACTGGAAGCGCCCCATTACCACCGCGGGGCCGGCCCATTCCCAGAGCCGCAGGGTCGGCCCGCGGCGCCCGGCTGAAACTTCATCGACCAGCACGTCGTCCAGGGCCATGTGCAGCGCAGGCGACTGCGGCGGCTCGTGCAGCAGGCGCCAGGTGTGGTCGAGCCAGCTGGTGCGGCTCACGTGCGCGCTCCATCGATGCCTGCGTCAATGGCGCGGCGGACCGCGATTGCAATCGCCTCGGGGGTCACCCCGAACAGGATCGCGTCGCCGCCCAGGCTGACTCGCACCGCCCCGGCGAGCAGCATTTCCTCGCTGTCGACGGGCAGGCCAAGCAGCGACCCATTGATCGTGTCCAGCGCGCTGTCAGGCTCGAGGAAGAAATCGCCGCTCACCTGGACCGCTGACAGGCGGTCATCGACCACGGCCAAGTCCACCACCACCAGCTTGCCGCCCGGAACCTTGTATTCGCCATGCATCGCCATTTCCTCACCGCCGTTGCGGCTATCATCCCCCCATGTCGAAGCTGTTGCTCAACATGCGCATGGTGCCCGAAGACGAGGCAGAAGACGTCCGCGCAATGCTGCGTGAGGCGACGCTGGAATTCTATGAGACCCAGCCTAGTCGTTGGGGCATTTCATACGGCGGGATCTGGCTGGCCAACGACGACGATCTCGCCCGTGCCAAGCGCCTGATGGCGGACTATCAGGGGGCGCGCAGCGCGCGGGCTCGGGCCGAGCGCGCGGATCAATTGCGCGATGGCAGTGCCGAGACCTTCGCCGATGTGTGCAGGCGTGAACCCTTGCGGGTCGTGCTCAGTGTGCTCGGGATCCTCGCCATGTTGGCGTTGCTGGCGCTGGTGCCACTGCTGTTGCGCAACCCCTGAGGCGTCGCGATCAGGCGCGACGTGTTCAGTCCTGCGGCGGAGCGCGCCTGAAGTCTTCGCGTACTGCCCGGCAATAACCGCCGCCCATTGCAAATCGCCGGCATACATCTGGACGCCGCTCATAAATGCCGCAACGCATCCGGGTGCGATCGAGCGCGGCACACCAGCCATCTTCGCCACGCGCCATCACCTGCATCCCGCCGGAATCGCGTGCAAGGAACTGCCGCGGCACGTCGTCGTCGGGCATCACCACCACGGTGAGCCGGCAACACACGGCTTCGCAACGATCGCAGGCAATGGTGGGATCGATGCGATCGTCATCGGGCTGGATTTCGAACGAGGCTGGACCAGGCGTCATTGACAGTAGCTCAGGAGTCGGCCGCGAAACGGCGCGGTATCGGCGTCGTTGAAGCGCGAACGCTGTTCGGTCACGGCATAGCCCTGTGCAGCAAGGAGCCGGGTGAAGGGCGCGCTGTTGCCACGCCCCGGGTCGGTGATCAGGATCTGCGCGCCGGGTGCGGCATGGCGCGTCACCAACTCCGACAGCAGGCTGGCGTGGTCGCGTTCGTAAAGGATGTCGCTGCCGATGATCAGGTCGAACCGGCCGAGGGACGGATCCGGTACGCCCCATGGCAGGTCACGGTAGGTGATCGTTTCCAGGCCGTTGAGCTCGGCGTTGAACGCGAGGAAGGATTCGGCCAATGGATGGTGATCGCTGGCGGTGATGTCGGCGCCGCGTTGGCGCAGCACCAGGCTGGACAAGCCCAGGCCACAACCCACTTCGAGGATGCGTTTCCCGGCAATCGAAAACCCGGACATGGTCTCCGCCAATACCCGACCGGACGGCCACACCTGGCCAAACAGGCTCCACAAGGCCGAAGAGATGCCGGCGCGCTCGGCCGCGCCATCATGGTCGGCAAACTGCTGGCGATCACTGAGCGCGCGTATCTGGTAGTCGCGGCCGCCGAGGCGCACCGAGACCATTCGGGTCTGGTAACCAGTCATCTCGGGGGCTCTCGCGGGAAGTAGCGCCCGGTGATGGCATCATACGACATGCACCAGTTCCTCGTGTTCCTGGATCTCGTCGGTACGTTCGTGTTCGCGATCAGCGGCGCGACCCTGGGGGTGCGCAAGCAACTGGATCTGTTTGGCGTGCTGGTGCTGTCGTTCGCAGCAGCGGTGTCCGGAGGCATCGCCCGCGACGTATTGATCGGCGCGACGCCGCCGGTGGCGATCATGAATTGGAATTATCTTGCGGTGAGTTGCCTTGCCGGGTTGCTCGGGTTCTATCGCGGCAGCGTGGTCGAGCGGCTGCGCAACCCGGTGCAGTTGTTTGATGCGATCGGGCTGGGATTGTTTGCCGTCACCGGTGCCACCAAGGCGCTGGCGGCGGGTTTGGGTCCGATCGGCGCCTTGTTGCTTGGAATGCTCACCGGCATTGGTGGCGGCATCGCGCGCGACATCCTGGTGGCCCGGATCCCGGTCGTGCTGCGTTCCGACCTGTATGCCGTGGCCGCGTTGGCTGGCGCAGCGGTCGTGGTACTGGGTCATCGCCTTGGCTGGCCGCAGGCGCCGGTGCTGGTGCTGGGCGCGAGCCTGGTTTTCTTCCTGCGCTTCATGGCGATCCGCCGCGGTTGGCGCTTGCCGGTGGCGCCGCAGCGGGATCGTTGAAAATGCTCACCGGGCTGGCAGCCCTGCCGTTGGCATTGCCCGAAGGCCAATTGCAATCGCTACGCGCAGCTTATGCCTCGCCGCCGCGGGCGTACCACGACTTTGGCCACGTCAGCGAAGTGCTGGTCCATTTCGCCGACGTCGCCGCGGGTCCGGGTTGGTTGCAACCACGCGAAGTGGCATTGGCCGTGCTGTACCACGATGCAATTTACCAGGCGGGCAAGGGCGACAACGAAGCACGCTCAGCGCAGCTGGCTGTTTCCGACATCGCATACTGGATTCCGGAAGCCGGGCTGGATGTGCAGCGGGTTGCAGGACTGATTACGCGCACCGCGCGTCATGGCAGGCACGAGCCAGGGGATTTCGATCTGGATCCCGCCGCCGCCGATATCCGCCATTTCCTGGATTGCGACATGGCGATCCTGGGCGCGTCGCCAGCACGCTTCGACGCTTACAACCTGGCGATTGCCAGCGAGTATCGCGATGTGATGCCGGGTTGGTTGTTCCGGCTCAACCGGAGGCGCTTCCTGGGTGCCTTGCTGGACTGCAAACGGATTTACCTCAGCGACTACTTCCACCAACAACTGGACGCAAATGCCCGGCGCAACCTGCGCCGGGCACTGGATGCGGACTACGCGGTCAGTTGATTGCCTGCAGGCCGAGGATCCCTGCCAGCACCGCGGTCAGGATGATCGCGGTGCCATCCGAGTTGCTGCGCCCGTAGCGGTAGCGGCTGCTGTAGCCGTCCTGGTATCCACGTTCAAATCCCTGGCGGAAGTAATACTGGTAGTCGCCCCGGCTGACGTAATCGTTGTCATAGCCATAGCTGCCATCGATCCACCCGCGCGAGCGACGGTAATCGGACTGCCAGCGATCGAAGCGATCCGCACGACCCGCACGCAAGCCTTGCTCGTAGCCACGATTGACGGCCTGGCGCAACATGTCGGCACCGTAATGGTTGACCGTGTACCAGGCACCGCCCCGGTTGTACCGATATGCCGCAGGCACGTTGCGATAAGGATTGTTGTTGTAGCTGTAGCGCAGGGCCGCACGCCGTGCCATGTCGGCGCGCACGCGCTGGTCATAGGCTTGTTGATAGCGGTATTGGGCCATTCGCCGCTGATAGGCTTCACGCTCGCGCCGGTCATCGCGTCGATCGTCCCGGTCATCGCGGCGGTCTTGACGATCATCACGGCGATCTGCGCGGCGATCTTGACGATCATCGCGCTTGTCGCCGCGTCGGGCACTGCCCGTGTCGCGCTGGTGCTGGCCATCCCAGCGTGCCTGTGGCTGGGAGGTCTCAGTCACGTTCCGGGTTTGGTCGGCGTCGCGATTGGCGCGAGCTGATGCCGATACCGTGAATCCCGTGGCAAGCAGCGAGACGGCCATCGCCGTGGTCAAAAGTGTTCGGATATTGGTTTTCATGTGTGTCCTCGGTTGCCGGCACGCCGTCTGCCTGCCTTGCGTGCACTACACGTGAAATCCCCTTAACGACATCTGACACTTGCGCAGTGATGCGTGCAGCCGTAAGACTTCATTCATCTTCGAAACGAGCCCGACCGCCATGGGAAAGCGTCATTGCCTCGCGATTGCCGGGATCTGCTGGTGGCTGGCCGCGCCGACAGCAGCGGCTGCACCGGCTGCACCGGCAGTCGACCCACCGGCGCTGAGCACATTCACCGCGCAATCGGGCCTGGCCCGCGCACCGGAACAACTGGCGGTGACCTTCGAACACGCCGACCTGCGATTCCGGATTGATCCTGCGCGACAGCGCATCGACGGTGATGCGACCTTGACCTTCCGCGCGCTGCAACCATTGCAGGCGTTGGTGGTTGATCTGGATCGCAATTACGCGATCGCCTCGGTCCAGGTGGACGGTCAGCTGATACCGACCAGTGCATGGTCGAACCCCGAAGGGCGGATGACGGTGCGTTTGCCGACCACCCTGGCCCAGGGCGCGACCGCACGGCTGCGCATTCGTTATGGCGGCAAGCCGCACGTGGCGGTCCGCGCCCCGTGGGATGGTGGGTTTGTCTGGAGCAAGGCGCCAACCGGTGAGCCGTGGGTGGCCAGCGCATTGGAGGGCGAGGGCTGCGACCTGCTATGGCCGTGCATTGACCATCCGCAAGGCGAGCCCTTGCTGGTGGATTCGGCGATCACGGTGCCGGCGCCACTGGTGGCTGCGGGCAACGGCACCCCAATGGGGATGGAGGAACACGACGGCTGGCGTACCTGGAAGTGGCGCGCGCGCAGCCCCGACACCTATGCAATCGCCATCAATGTCGGGCCTTTCGAAGTGTTATCGGCCGACTACCCGAGCCGCTACGGCAACACCATTCCGCTGCGTTTCTGGTACCTGAAGGGCAACGAGGCCAAGGCCAGGCAACTGTTCACCGAGTTCCCGAAACTGCTCGATTTCTTCGAAGGCACGATTGGCCCGTATCCGTTTGCCGACGAGAAGATGGGGGTGGTGGAAACGCCACACCTGGGCATGGAACACCAGACCATCAATGCCTACGGTAACGGCTACAAGCCGACCGAGTTCGGCTACGACTGGCTGCTGCAACACGAATTCGCGCATGAGTGGTTCGGCAACCAGGTGACCAATGCCGACTGGGACCACATGTGGTTGCACGAAGGCTTCGGCAGTTACATGCAACCACTGTACCTGCAGTGGCTGCACGGCGACCGCGAGTACCAGGCCTGGTTGCTGAACCAGCGCCGCACCCTGGTCAATGCGGTGCCGCTCGTGTCGGGCCGGAGCATGACCGAAGAAGCCGTCTACAACGGCAAAACCGGCCCCGGCAACGACATCTACTACAAGGGATCGTTGCTGCTGGATACATTGCGCAACCTGGTGGGTGACCAGGCGTTTTTCCAGGCCACGCGTCAGTTGGTTTATGGCACCACCGATCCGCGTCCGGGTCATTTCCAGCCGCGCTACGGCACGACCCGTGATTTCATCGATGCATTGAACCTGGCTACCGGCCGTGACTACGGCTGGTTTTTCGATGTGTACGTGTATTCGGCGCCACTACCAGAGCTGGTCGAGACCCGCGACGCGACCGGCTTGTTGCTGCAATGGAAGGTGGCGGGCAACAAGCCATTCCCGATGCCGATCCAGGTCCGGGTAGACGGACACGACATCGATCTGCCGATGACCGATGGCCGGGGTCATATCGCGATCTCCGCGCATGCGCTTTACACCATTGACCCGCATTCGCGGGTACTGCGCGATGAGCCGCGTTTCAAACGGTGGCAGGACTGGACCCAGGAACAGATGAAGGCGCAGATGCAGGCGAACAAGAAAGCCAACTGAGCGCGCCTTGCGCAGCGAGTCGTCCACTGGCGAAGCAGGCGGTCAGCAGGTAGCCGCCGGTGGGCGCTTCCCAGTCGAGCATTTCGCCGGCGCACCAGACCCCCGGGAGTGTCTTGCACATCAGGGTGTCGTCCAGCGCTTCCAGGCGCACGCCACCGGCGCTGCTGATGGCTTCGTCGAGCGGTCGGGCGCGTAACAGCCGCAGCGGCAGGCGCTTTAGGGTGCGCGCCAAAGCCTCTGGGTCCGAACGCTGCGCCGGGTTGGTGACCTCGTGCAGCAGTGCGACCTTGACCGCATCCAGGCCTGCAATCCGCCGCAGGCGCTCGCCCAGGCTGCGCCGATGGCCCGGTCTCGCCAACGCCGCGATCAGGCTTTTGAGGTCGCGGTCCGGGGCCAGGTCCAGGTACAGGACGGCGCTGCCATCGCGGTCGATCGTTTCGCGCAGGTCGGCCGAAAGCGCGTACACCAGGCTGCCTTCGATTCCAGTCTCGGTGACGACACATTCGCCCTGGCGGAATTGCTCGTTGCCGGCGGTATCGCGCCACCACGCGATCACGTGCTTGAGTGGCGCGCCGGCATGGTGTTGGGCCAGGAATGGACTCCAGCCAATGTCGAAGCCGCAGTTGGCCGACTGCAGCGACGCGACATCCACGCCGCGCGCGCGGAATAAGGACTGCCAGGCGCCATCGGACCCCAGTTGCGGCCAGCTACCCCCACCCATGGCGAACACCACCGCGTCGGCGCGCACGCTTTGCCTGTCGCCATCGGGCGTTTCAAAACGCAGTGCGCCATCAGCGTCCCAACCCATCCAGCGATGCTGGACATGGAAACGCACGCCGTCCTCGCGCAGCCGCCGTACCCAGCCGCGCAGCAATGTTGCGGCCTTGTGGTCCAGCGGGAACACCCGTCCGGAACTGCCAACGAACGTGTCGATGCCCAGACCGCGCGCCCACTCGCGCAGCGCTTTGGCATCGAAGCCATCCAGCCACCTTTGCACCTGGGTGCTGCGTTCGCGGTAGCGTGCGTCGAATCCAGGACGTGCTTCGGAATGGGTGAGGTTGAGGCCGCCCTTGCCGGCAATCAGGAACTTGCGCCCGACCGAACCCTTGGCCTCGTACAGGTCGACGTCGAGGCCGGCTGCGCGCGCCGTTTCCGCGGCCATCAGCCCGGCCGGGCCACCGCCAACGACGGCCAGTTTCATGGAGCCAGCCTCATCGTTCGAACACGAGGCTACAGCAGGTGACGGCGCCTTCGGCTTTCTGCAATTCGGACACATCCACGGCGTGCACGCTGATCCCTGCCTGCCGCAGGCGTTCATGGGTGCGTGGGAAACAGGATGGATGGATCACCGCGTCACCAATACGCACGGCGTTGGCCGCGTGTCCTTCACTTGGATCCACTTCGAGCAAGCGATGGTTGGAAAAGCCTGCAATGTCCACCCAGGCCGGCTGCACCAGCAAGGTGTCGTCGGCAACCACCGTCACCGCGGACTTCAGGTGCAGGCAGCCATGGGTGGTGACAGCGTGCACGCGATAGCCGAACGGCAGCAGCATCCGCGCCAGTTGCGCGACGCCGTCGGCATTGCTGCGTGCGGCCTGGCCCACATACACGTCGCGCCCAAGCCGGACGATGTCGCCGCCATCCACGGTGCCTGGCGCTTCGATCCGGAGCAGGGGCCGGTAAGCGGCGAGCACGTCGGCCATCGGTTCGACCTCGGCGCGGCGCGATGCGGCCCCCGGCCGGGTCATGACCGCGACTTCGTCCAGCACCAGCGCCACGTCCTCGACAAACACCGCGTCAGCGAGTGCATTGAGTGCGGGCAGCCTGCGCACCTCGCAACCCAACGCCGCCAAGGCGCCGCAGTAGGCCGCGTGCTGGCTCCGGGCCAAGTCCAGGTCGATGTGGTCGCGCGCCACGAACGATAGCTGGCACTCGGCCAGGTTGGCACTGACGTCTCGTGTAATGGCCACGGGCATGTCCACATGATGCCTGAACCCGACATTGGTCCCGGCCTCGGGTATTGTTCATGTTTGGAAATCCGGTCTCGGGCCACGGGGAGAAGCACATGCGAGTCACCAAGATGCGTCGCGGAAAGGCGGCCGGGATGCTGGCGTTCGGGCTCACGCTCGCACTGGGATCCGGCATTGCATTTGCAGCGCCACCGCAATCGATCCCGCAACCCGAAACCGTGGTGCCGTATGTCGAGCCACTTCCGGCCGGCCTCAAGGATTTCGATGCTTACGTCGACAACGTCCGCAAAACGTTTGACGTGCCCGGCATTGCCGTGGCAATCGTCAAGGACGGCAAGGTGCTGCTCGAGCGCGGGTATGGCTTGCGCGATCGTGAGGCCAATGCTCCAGTCGACGCCCACACCCTGTTTGCGATTGCTTCCAACACCAAGGCCTTTACCGCGGCTTCGCTGCAGATGCTGGCTGAAGACGGCAAGCTGGAAATGACCGATCGGGTGATCGATCACCTGCCGTGGTTCCGCATGTCCGACCCCTATGTCACCCGCGAAATGCGCATCCGCGACCTGCTCGCGCACCGCAGTGGCCTGAGCCTGGGTGCCGGTGACCTGCTGTATTGGCCGACCACCAACTACAGCAATGCCGAAGTGGCCAAGCGCCTGAAAGACGTGCCGCTGACCGGTGGCTTCCGCGAGCAATACGCCTACGACAACATCCTGTTCGGCGTGGCCCAGCTGGTGGTCGAGAAAGCCAGTGGCATGCCGTATGACCGGTTCCTGCAGACGCGCATCTTCGATCCGCTGGGGATGACCGCGACCCGCTACAACAGTGACCACCTGCAGGGCATGGACAACGTGGCCACCGGTTACGCCAAGGCGGATTTCAAGGACCTGGTGCCGGCGCCGCGCATGACCTGGTCCAACGTCGGCGGCGCCGGCGGGATTTACTCAAGCGTGCATGACCTGTCGAAGTGGATCAGCGCGCAACTGGCTGGGGGCGTCGTCAACGGCGAAGGCAGCGATGCCAAGCGCCTGTTCAGCGCCAAGAGCCAGGCCCAGATGTGGACGATGCTGACGCCAATCCCGGTGCGCAAGTCATCCATCGCGGAACTGGCGGCAGCGGCTCCCAACTTCATGGGTTACGGCGAAGGTTGGAACCTGGGTGACTATCGCGGCAACAAGCTGGTCTGGCACACCGGCGGCTGGCCAGGCATGGTCTCGCGGGTCACCTTATTGCCCGACCAGGGCGTGGGCGTGGTGGTGCTGACCAACGCTGAATCCGGCGCGGCATTCAACGCAGTCACGATGCGCGCGCTCGACGCCATGCTCGCGTTGCCGGCGACCGACTGGACTGCTGCTTACGAAAAGGCGCGCGCGCAGCAGGAAGGCAAGGCCGACGAGAGCTGGCAGAAGCACCTGGCGGCTCGCGACACCAAGTCAAAGCCGTCGCTGCCATTGTCGGCGTATGCACAGACCTATCGTGACCCGTGGTATGGCGACGTCGTGGTCAGCCAGCAAGGTGGCAAGCTGCGCATCCAGTTCGCGCACACGACTGATCTCGTCGGCACCCTGTCGCACTGGCAGCACGACACCTTCCTGGTGCGCTGGGACCAGCGCTGGCTCAATGCCGACGCGTTCCTGACGTTCTCGCTGGATGCGGACGGCAAGATCCGCGAAGCCAGGATCGTGCCGGTCTCGGATCTCACCGACTTCAGTTTCGACTTCCAGGACTTGCGTCTGGTGCCGGTCAAGCCGGGTGCAAAAAACTAGAGCGACATGCCAGCGGCGTGGGCTGCTGCCCACGCCCATCAATTACATAGGCCCCTTTTTTTTCACCAGGCATCCGCCACTGGCTTCCCATCGGCGGAATATCCCAAGGTCAATCCCATGAAGCGAAACCTTCTGATGTCCGCACTTTTCCTCTGGCCCTTCGCCAGCTACGGCGCCGATGTGCATGACGTGCTCTTTACCAGCCTGGATGTTAGCGATTATTCGACTCTGGGCCTGAACATCAATGGCACGTCCGGGAACCACAGCAACCAAACTTATCAGCTACAGCTCAACACCGCCCATCGCGGCAAGAAGCTGACCTGGACGATCATGGCGGAGATCCAGGACTCGCGCGCGGGCGCTACCAAGACCGATGAGCGAGAAACTGCGCAGGCCCGAATGATCAGTCATCGCTCGGAAGTCCACGGCATCGAAGCCTATTTGAAGTACGATCGCGATGTGCTCGAACGGCTCTCCAGGCAATCGCAAATCGGAGTTGGCTACCGCTATGAATCGAAGGCAGCGCCTAACGCGAAGTTAAGCTACGCGCTGGGCGCCGGCGTCACGCAGGAACAAATCCGCTATACCACCTCGCTTGGGGATGAGCAGAACACGCGAGGCAATTTCTACGCCGCCTCGCAGACCCATTTGGGGGCCGGTAACCGTTCGACTTTGACGCTCTCCGCAGAAGTCCTGCCCAAGCTTTCAGACTGGTCGGATTGGCGCGGCAAGGCGGCGATGACGCTGCGGGCACCGATCACCGGCAAGCTTGCCATGACCCTGCAGGCAGAATATGACTATGACGCCCAGCCAAACTTTGGCGTCGTGGGCGGCACGATGCGTTACTCCACCGGCGTGTCGTACACATTCTGAGCGTCTCGGGCCGGGATTACCCCGGCCCGTTTCAAGGTGCACAACAGGCTGGGCTAGCCGCTGGATGCCAACCAGCAAATGCGTAACATCACCACCGCCTTGGTGCGAGCGCGCGTTGCACATTCGCTTCTGGGCTGGGCAGAATATTTAGTCACATTGGCGCGCAAGGCTGCAACATCTCGGCGTAGTTGGATTTGAACGACGCTATGTTGTCAGGGATGGTGGCGCTACAGGAAGGCGATGGTGGCGGGCGACCAAACATGGACTGAAACGCTGTAGGAAACCAGGCCTGCCAGTCGGACAGGCACGCCCCGACCCTAGTCTCTAGCTCGCCTATGTCTCGACAGATGCCATTGTTGTCCGACCTGACAACGCGTGACCCTACGCAGGTGGTGACGTCCGTCTGGGTGTCGCACATGAAATTCTGCTGCTGCTGGTCAAGCCAGGTCTTCGCTCTGCTGATCGGCGCGCACTCGGATTGGAGCTCGCAAAGCCCAGCATCCTGGGCAGCTGCTCCGGTGCTGCAAGCGAGCAGCAACAGGCAGAGCAGAATCTTCGGCAGGGAATGAACGCGTCGAGGCGGCCTATCGGGAATCATGGGTGGAATCTCCGGGGATTGATCTGATAAGCGCCGAATAGGCACCGAATTCCGCCGATACCCAATCGCGGCCGCCTGCCGCGTATCCTTCGCTAGTGAGTTAGCGATGAGGAGAAACCCAATCACACCCGATGGTTAAGGGTCTGGCGGGAGGATACAACCATTTGGCGATGGGTTCGGTCCACATGGAGGCAAAGGCGGGGGATCTTTCTTGGCGCACTGACTGACACCGGTTTGCAAAGGGTCACTCGCAAATGGCTGGCGAGTCACATTGCACGTACTGGAATCCATATAGCAAAATCCATAATCATTCCCAGCGAATTTGTCATGTCCAGTAAAACAGTAGCAAGCTTGATAATTGTTATCGCAATCAGAAGTAGGCCCATAACCAGGAACTGGTCCAATCGACTGCATCAACAGCGAAACAAGCAATAGAGTGTTCATTTAAACTCCCCGTAAGCGTTACCAAAATTATTTGGCTAGCATCTCGGACCGAGCTCGTAAGCTGCCAGTTGGTCGGCCGGTCCGGCTCACATCAAGGCAGTTACGGCAAAAATAAGCCCTTGTCAACTGGGAGCCCGGTATCCAGATGATCCGGCGACTCTGCTTGGTTGCTGGCGCCTTTGACTACGCGTGGCTTGAGCATAGGGACATCCCCGCGGCGTGGGCCGATGCCCACGCCCATTGGAAGTTGTAGCCACCGAGCCAACCGCTGACGTCGACGACTTCGCCGATGAAATACAGGCCCGGGACGGACCTGGACTGCATCGTGGTTGACGACAACCCGTCGGTGTCGACGCCACCGAGGGTGACCTCGGCGGTGCGATAGCCTTCGGTGCCGCTGGCCACCAACGGCCAGGACTGCAGCACGTCGGCCACCGCGCGCAATTGCGGCAAGTTGAATTGCTTCAGCGGGCGGTTTGGCAACCAGTGCTCGCACAAGCGTTGGGCGAAGCGTTTGGGCAGGAGTTCGCCAAGCACGGTCTTGAGTTCTGCAGCGGGGCGTTCGCGTTGCAATGCCTGCAACATATCCAATGTCTCCACGCCGGGTAGCAGGTCCAGTTGCAACCCATCGCCGGGTTGCCAGAACGACGAGACCTGCAGGATGGCCGGGCCGCTGATGCCACGATGGGTGAGCAACATCGCGTTGCTGAACTCCACGCCGTTGCAACGCGCCGTCACCGGCAGGGCGACGCCGCTGAGGTCGGCCAGGCGGACCTGGTGCTTGCCACTCAAGGTCAGTGGCACCAGCCCGGCGCGCGTCGGCAGCAGCGCGTGGCCAAATTGGCGCGCAAGTTCATAGCCGAAGCCACTGGCGCCCATGCTCGGGATCGACAGGCCACCGCAGGCGACGATCAATGCTGGCGCGCTGGATTCGCCGCGCACCGTGCGGACCCGGAACTCGCCACCGTCGCTGTGCACCACGCTTTCGACACTGCAGGATGTTTCAACCTGCACGCCTGCAGCCGCGCATTCGTCCAGCAGCATTTTCACGATCAGCTTGGAGGATTCGTCGCAAAACAGTTGCCCGAGTTCTTTTTCGTGCCAAGCGATGCCGTGGCGCTCGACCAGCTCAATGAAGTGCGCCGGCGTGTAGCGCGCCAGCGCCGACTTGCAGAAGTGCGGATTGGCGGAAAGATAATTGGCGGGTGAGACGCCCGTGTTGGTGAAGTTGCAGCGCCCGCCGCCGGACATCAGGATCTTCTTGCCGACCCGGTTGGCGTGTTCGATCACCAGTACCCGCAAGCCGCGTTGGCCCGCGGTGATTGCGCACATCAGGCCGGCTGCGCCGCCTCCAACCACGATTGCGTCGTACGCACCTGCCACGACTGCCTGGGCCATGTCAGGCCCGTTCGGTAGGTGCCATGCGCGACACCTGTTGCACGGTGATGCTGCTGCCTTCGGTGTAGATCTCCGCCTGGCCATCCTGGATCATGCATTGCAGGCGCATGCCGCGGTCGGTGAGCGCGGCCAGTTCGGCGACCGTGGCCGCGTCGATGTCGATCACGCTGAGGTTCTGGCAGCGGGTGAGGGCGGGTTGCACCTTGTCCCACCACAAGTCGGCGGCGCGACCGTGGTAGTTCAGCACCACCACTTTGTTGGCGCGGCCGCAGGCCTTGCGGATGCGCGATTCATCGGGCTGGCCGACGTCGATCCAGAGTTCGATTTCTCCGCTGCGCGATTTCAGCCACAGGTCGGGTTCGTCGTCGCTGGATGCACCGCGCGCGAATTCCAGGCGCTCGTCGGCGAACAGCGCGAATGCCAGCAATCGGATCATCAAGCGTTCGTCGGTTTCCGACGGATGCCTGGCCAGGGTCAGCGCGTGGGTCGCGTAGTAATTGCGATCCATGTCGCTGACCTGGAGTTCAGCGCGGAATACAGTGGCGTTGGCCGCCATCAGCTGCGCGGCGGCTTGCGGAAGCCCGGCTTGCCACCGGGCTTGAAGCCACCGGGTTTGGACCCGCCGGGCTTGAACCCGCCCGGCTTGGCGCCGGGCTTTCGCGCTGCGAACGGCCGGCGTTCGAGTGACGGGTCGGTGTCGGCGTCGCTGGCTTTCTGCATGCGCAGTGGCCGCCCGGCGATGCGTACCTGCTTCAGGTGCTCGAGCAGTTCGTGCGGCATGCCTTCGGGCAGGTCGACCAGGGTGAAGTCTTCGCGAATGTCGATGCGGCCGATGTAGCGGCTTTCCAGGTCGGCCTCATTGGCAATCGCGCCGACGATATTGCCGGGCTGCACGCCATGGACATGGCCGACTTCGATCCGGAAGGTTTCCATCCCGACTTCGGGGGCGCCGCCGGGATTGCGTGGCGGCCGTGGAGTCGCGTCGTTGAACCTGGATTCGCCGGCATTGGCCGCCGCGGATGGCCGTGCGGGTCGCGCCTCGCGTTCCATGCGCGGCGGCGCTGGCGGCGGTGCATCCAGCAACAAGGCGGTCTTGCCCTGCACCAACTGCGCGAGCGCAGCCGCGATGTCCACCATCGGCACGTCGTGTTCACGCTCGTAGCGTTCGACCAGTTCGCGGAAAATCGGGCGCTTGTCGCTCTCCAGTGCGCCGCCGATTTTGTCCAGGAACTTGGCCACGCGGCGTTCGTTGACGATCTCGACGCTGGGCAGCTGCATCGGCTCGATCTTCTGCCGGGTCGCGCGCTCGATTGCGCCGAGCATGCCGCGCTCGCGCGGGGCGACAAACAGTATCGCCTCACCGCTGCGTCCGGCGCGGCCAGTGCGGCCAATGCGGTGCACGTAGCTTTCGGTGTCGTAGGGAATGTCGTAGTTCAGTACATGGCTGATCCGGTCCACATCCAGGCCGCGTGCGGCGACGTCGGTCGCGACGAGGATGTCGATGCGACCATCCTTGAGCGACTGCACCATTTTTTCGCGTTGCTTCTGTTCAACATCGCCGTGGATCGCCGCCGCGGACAAACCGCGTGCCGCCAATTTTTCAGCCAGCTCCTGGGTCCCCAGTTTGGTCCGCGCGAAGATCAACATGCCATCGAACGGTTCGGCCTCCAGGATCCGGGTCAAGGCATCGAGTTTGTTGACACCGCTGACCATCCAGTAACGCTGGCGGATGTTGGCGGCGGTCGTGGTCTGCGCCTTGATCGCGATCTCGACCGGGTCCTTGAGGTAGGTCTGGGCGATGCGCTTGATCTGGGTCGGCATCGTGGCTGAGAACAGCGCAACCTGGCGCGTTTCCGGCACCTTTTTCAACACGGTTTCGACGTCGTCGATGAAGCCCATGCGCAACATCTCGTCGGCTTCATCCAGCACCAGGCAACGCAGTTGCGACAGGTCCAGGGAGCCTCGATTGAGATGGTCGATGACCCGGCCCGGGGTTCCGACGATCACCTGCACCCCGCGCTTGAGCGCTTGCAACTGCGGTTGGTAGCTTTGCCCACCGTAGATTGGCAGGACCCGGAAGTTGGGCAGGTGGGAGGCGTACTTCTGGAACGCCTCGGCCACCTGGATCGCGAGTTCACGGGTTGGCGCCAGCACCAGCACCTGCGGGGCATGCTGGGCCGGATCCAGGCGCGCCATCGCTGGCAGCGCGAATGCGGCGGTTTTGCCGGTGCCGGTCTGGGCCTGGCCAAGCACGTCACGGCCGGCCAACAGCGGCGGGATCGTAGCGGCCTGGATTGGCGAAGGTGATTCGTAGCCCACGTCGGCAAGCGCCCGCAGCAACGCATCGGGCAGGCCGAGGTCGGCAAACAGTGTGGTTGGCGATGGAGGGGCTTCGGAACTCATGGCGGTCTCGCGCTGCCGGAAGGACCCGACGCAAGCCGACAGTTTACGCGGCGCGACTCACTCGTCGGCGGCGGGGCCCTGGTCCTGGTTCGGGGACGGGGGGTTCAAGGCGTCCTTGGCCGCCTGTTTCTTCGCCAGTTTCTCGTCTTGCTTCTTTTTCTTGGCGATCTCGCGCTGGCGCTTTTCGAACGAATAATTGGGCTTTGCCATCGGCGTTTCTCCTGTGGATGCCGCCCAGTCTAGGGCATGGCGGCTGAAGTCGGCGTTTTTGCCCGGATTCGCGCCGGCTTGCAGCTGGGTTACAGGCGTTTAACCCTGAAATTGCGGCCCTTGATGCGCCCGGACTGAAGCCGTGAGAGCGCTTTGTCCAGCTGATTGCGGGCGATGGCCACATAACTGCGGGTGGCGAACACGTCGATCTTGCCGATCGCATCGGCCTTGAGTCCGGCTTCGCCAGTGAGCGCGCCGACGATGTCGCCGGGTCGCAGCTTGTCGGTGCGGCCGGCGTCGATGCGCAAGGTCGCCATCGGGGCCGCCGGCGCGCGGGTGTCACGCAGGCTGGCCAGGGGCGCGCGCGACCAGCGCAATGGGGTGCGCCCGCTGGTCCCTGCGCTGTCGCCTTCGCGCTCGCGGCGCTCCAGTTCGCGCCGCTCCAGTTCCATCGCCCGCGGCATTTCGCGCGCTGACACCAGGCTCAATGCCAGTCCGTCCCGGCCGGCGCGGCCGGTGCGGCCGATCCGGTGCAGGTACACATCCGGGTCGGTCGGCAGTTCGTAGTTGACCACCGCCCCCAGGTCCTGGATGTCCAGTCCGCGCGCGGCAACGTCGCTGGCCACCAGCACATTGCAACTGCGGTTGCCGAAGCGCACCAGCACCTCGTCGCGGTCGCGTTGCTCCATGTCACCGTGCAGCGCCGCAGCCGAGAAACCCAGGTGCGCGAGTGAGGCAGCGACCTCGTCGGCATCGCGGCGCATGTTGCAGAAGACCACGGCTGATTCCGGATTGTGTTCGATCAGCAAGCCGGCCAGTGCGGCAGGTTTCTGCGCCGGCTCGACTTCGTAGAAGTGCTGTTCGATCGCCGGCAATGCCGCGTCCGCGCCGACCGAGACTTCCAATGGATCGCGCATCGACTTGCGTGCGAGCTCGCGGATTGAATCCGGATACGTTGCTGAAAACAACAAGGTCTGCCGCTGCTTCGGGGTGGCTTTCACGATCTCGCGGATCTGGTCTTCGAATCCCATGTCGAGCATGCGATCGGCTTCGTCCAACACCAGCACCTGCAGACCGCGCACGTCCAATGCACGCTTGCGCAACAGTTCCTGGACCCGGCCCGGCGTGCCGACCACCACATGCGGAGCGTGTTGTTGCAGCGATGCCAGTTGCGGCGCGAGCGGCATCCCGCCGGTGAGCACCAGCAGTTTCAAGTTGGGGATGCCGGTCGCGAGTCGGCGAACGTGCTTGCCGACCTGGTCGGCCAGTTCGCGGGTCGGGCACAGCACCAGCGCCTGCAGCCCGCTGGCGACAGGGGTGGTGTCAGTGCCGTGCAGCCGTTGCAGCAATGCGATGCCGAATGCGGCAGTCTTGCCGCTGCCGGTAGGTGCCTGCGCAATTACGTCGCGGCCGGCCAGCAGCGCCGGCAGGCTTTGCGCCTGGATCGGCGTCAGCTGCACATGGCCAAAGGCGTCGAGCCCCTGGAACAGTGCCGGCACAAGCGGCAGGTCGGTGAAATTGATCGGGGGCGTTGCGTTCATCCCCCATGATCGCACCTGCAGCGCAGAATGACCCCCATGGATGCCCGCCTGAATTTCGACAACGCCTTCATTCGCGAGCTTCCCGGGGATCCGGAATCCGGCCCGCGGCCACGCCAGGTCCGTGGCGCACTGTGGTCGTCGGTGGCGCCGGAACCGGTCGCGGCGCCGCAACTGCTGGCGCATTCGCGCGAGATGGCGGCGCGATTGGGTTTCAGCGAATCCGACATCGCGTCTGCCGAATTCGCCCGGGTATTTGCCGGCAATGCGATCCTTGCCGGGATGCAGCCGTACGCGGCGAATTACGGGGGCCACCAGTTCGGCCACTGGGCCGGGCAGTTGGGCGACGGACGCGCGATCAGCCTGGGTGAGGTTGTCAACGCCGCCGGCGAACGCTGGGAGCTGCAACTCAAGGGCGCCGGCCGCACCCCGTATTCGCGCAATGCCGACGGCCGTGCGGTGCTGCGATCTTCGATCCGCGAGTTCCTGTGCAGCGAGGCGATGCATCACCTGGGCGTGCCGACGACCCGTGCCCTGGCGCTGGTGGGGACCGGTGAAGCGGTGGTGCGCGACATGTTCTATGACGGACATGCGCGCGCGGAGCCCGGCGCCATCGTCTGCCGGGTTGCCCCGTCCTTCATCCGCTTCGGAAGTTTCGAATTGGCTTACGCCCGCGATGATGTTCGCCTGTTGCGCAAGTTGGCTGACTTCTGCATCCGGCGCGACTTTCCGCACCTGCGTGGCAGTGGTGGGTCGCTGTATGCCGATTGGTTCTCCCAAGTGTGCGCGCGCACGGCGGTGATGATCGGACACTGGATGCGCGTCGGCTTCGTGCATGGGGTGATGAATACCGACAACATGTCGATCCTTGGCCTGACCATCGATTACGGGCCTTACGGCTGGGTCGACGATTACGATCCGGAATGGACCCCGAATACCACCGATGCCAACGGCCGTCGTTATCGCTTCGGCTGGCAGTCCAAAATCGCGCACTGGAACCTGTTGCGCCTGGCGCAGGCACTGTCGCCGTTGTTTGGCGACGAGGCACCGCTGCAAGCCGGCCTTGACCGCTATGTCGCCGGGATTGAAGCCGCCGACCGCGACAACACCGGCCGCAAGCTCGGGCTGTCCAGCTTCCAGGACGACGATGTGGCCTTGATGCGCGACCTGCATGCGCTGCTGCAGTCAGCCGAGGTCGACATGACCTTGTTTTTCCGCGCGCTGGCGGACGTTGATCCTGCAAGCCCGGATCTTGCGCCCTTGGCGGAGGCCTTCTACAACCCCGGCAAGCGCGAGGCCGCAACGCCGGCACTGCTGGATTGGCTGGATCGGCATTCAGCCCGGGTCCGCGCCGAAGCGATCGATCCTGGCGCGCGCCGCGTGGTGATGAATGCCGCCAACCCCAAGTACGTGCTACGCAACTACCTGGCCCAGGAAGCGATCGACCGCGCCGAAGCCGGCGATCTGGACGGCGTCACGCGCTTGCTGGAAGTGATGCGGCGACCGTACCAGGAGCAGCCGGGATCCGAGGCCTATGCGCGCAGGCGCCCGGACTGGGCCCGTGACCGGGCAGGGTGTTCGATGCTGTCCTGCAGTTCCTGAAAAGAAAAAGCCGGCTAACTGCCGGCTTTCTTTTCCTTCTTCGCTGCACGCTTTTCCTTCAGCGACTTTTCCGGTTTCTTTTTCTCGGACTTTTTCTGGTCCATGCCCTTGCTCATGGCGATACCCCTCGACTGCTGGAACGGATGGATGCCGGTGACGCACACCGGATTATGCACCGGCCGCCTTACAATGGCGCATGTCCTTGATCACCCTCCAGGGCGTCGACTTCAGCGTCGGCGGCCCCTTGTTGCTGGAAAACGTCAGCCTTTCGCTGGATCCGGGCGAGCGCGTCGCCTTGATCGGCCGTAACGGGGCCGGAAAATCGACCTTGCTCAAGCTGTTGTCGGGGGACCTCAAACCCGACGACGGTGAGGTCCGGGTCGAGGGTGGCACCCGTATCGCTCGGCTGGAGCAGGAGGTCCCGGCGGGGGCCCACGGAGACGTGTTCGACGTGGTCGCCGGTGGCATGGGCGAACTGGGTGCCTGGCTTGCGCAATTCCACCACCTCAGCCACGCCGAGCCGGTCGACACGGACGCCATGGCCGATGTGCAGGCGCAGATCGAGGCGGTCCATGGCTGGAGCGCCGACCAACGCGTGACCGAAACCCTGCAGCGCTTGGCGCTGGACGGCGACGTGGCGTTCGCGTCGCTGTCAGGCGGCCTCAAGCGCCGCGTGCTGCTGGCGCGCGCGCTGGTTTCGCAGCCGGATTTGCTATTGCTGGACGAACCGACCAACCACCTCGACATTGAAGCGATCGAGTGGCTGGAAGGCTTCCTCAAGTCATGGGCCGGCGCCCTTGTGTTCGTGACCCACGATCGCCGCTTCCTGCGTGCGCTGGCCACCCGGATTGTCGAGATCGATCGCGGCCAGGTCAGCAGTTGGCCCGGCGACTGGGCCAATTACGAGCGTCGCCGCGAAGAGCGCCTGAACGCACAAGCCCAGGAAAGTGCGCGATTTGACAAGTTCCTGGCCCAGGAAGAAGTCTGGATCCGCCAGGGCATCAAGGCCCGCCGCACCCGCGACGAAGGCCGGGTCACGCGACTGGAAGCGATGCGCAACGAGCGCAGCCAGCGCCGCGAGCTGACCGGCAACGTGCGCATGGAGGTGTCACAAGGCGAATCTTCCGGCAAGAAAGTCATCGAGGCGCGCGCGGCCAGCTTCGGCTATCCGGGCGGGCGCACCGTGGTCCGCGACTTCAGCACCACCATCCTGCGTGGGGATCGCATCGGCCTGGTCGGCGCCAACGGCAGTGGCAAGACCACCTTGTTGAAGTTGTTGCTGGGCGAACTGGCGCCGGTTTCGGGCGAAGTGCGCCAGGGCAGCAATCTGCAAGTCGCGTACTTCGACCAGTATCGCGCCACGTTGCGCGAGGACTGGAATGCAATCGAGAACGTGGCCGAGGGCCGTGAGTCGGTCACCATCAACGGTCGCCCGAAACACATCATTGGTTACCTGCAGGATTTCCTGTTCACGCCCGAACGTGCGCGCGCGCCAATCACCCGGCTGTCGGGCGGCGAGCGCAACCGGCTGCTGCTGGCGCGACTGTTTGCGCAACCATCCAACCTGCTGGTGATGGACGA
>JBDSOZ010000204.1:0-18017 GCA_039914555.1 Luteimonas sp. | reverse complement strand
CAGCAACTTCAATCTGGCTTGGCGGCGTGCAGCGGGGATCCTGGATTCCGAAGCGGCCATGGATGGCCGCGGCCGCGACCTCAGTCAGGATGACTGGAGGGAGCGGCGGGGCCATGGTCCCCGCTGCACGGCGCCCCCGCCGAAGATGCGGCCGTTGGCGCTTACCGCGCGCATGGCGCGCTCCTACAATGGGGGATGTGGATCGGGAATTTCGACATTTCACCCAAGGTGATCCTGGCTCCGATGGCCGGGGTTACCGACAAGCCATTTCGGGTGCTGTGCAAGCAACTGGGCGCAGGGTTGGCGGTGTCCGAGATGACCACGTCCGATCCGAGATTCTGGGGCACGGAAAAATCGTTGCAGCGCATGGACCACGCGGGCGAACCCGCACCAGTCAGCGTGCAGCTGGCCGGCACCGATCCCGCCACGATGGCCGAGGCCGCACGTCACAACGTTGGCCAGGGTGCACAACTCATCGACATCAACATGGGCTGTCCGGCCAAGAAAGTCTGCAACACCTGGGCCGGCTCCGCGTTGATGCGCGACGAAGGGCTGGTGGCGCGCATCCTGGACGCCGTGGTCAGCGCGGTTGACGTGCCGGTCACCCTCAAGATCCGCACCGGCTGGGATGCCGCGAACCGCAACGCGCTGGTGATTGCACACATCGCCCAGGAGTCGGGGATTGCGGCATTGGCCGTGCATGGCCGCAGCCGCGATCAGCATTACACCGGCGTGGCCGAACATGACACCGTCGCCGCGATCAAGTCGCGGTTGCAGATCCCGGTGATCGCCAACGGCGACATCGACTCGCCAATCAAGGCGGCCGAAGTCCTGCGATACACCGGCTGCGACGCGGTGATGGTTGGGCGCGCCGCGCAGGGACGGCCGTGGATCTTCCGCGAGATCGCCCACTACCTGGCGCACGGCGAACTGCTCCCGGAACCGGGCCTGGCCGAGGTCCGAGCGGTCCTGCTCCAGCACCTGCACGCCCTGCATGGCTTCTATGGCGAGGAAAAGGGCGTGCGGATCGCGCGCAAGCACCTGGGCTGGTATGCAAGGGACCGCCCGGAAAACCATGCCTTCCGCGCCGTGGTCAACCAGGCCGACGATGCCCGCTCACAATTGCGGCTGACCGCCGATTACTTCGATGCGCTGGTCGCGGGCGTGGCCCCGGTGCTGCCGGTTGCGGCCTAGCACCTGTCGGCCCGCTTAACCCAAGGGCATTCACCCCGGCGCACAATGCAGACAGCTGCCGCGAGGTGTATCATTCGCGACCATCCTTTCATCCGCATTGAAGGATATGTCACTTGGCATGTCCCCTGGAGCCCGCAGAATGAGCCGTTCCGCCTATCTCTTCACCTCCGAGTCGGTCTCTGAAGGCCATCCGGACAAGGTCGCCGACCAGATTTCCGATGCCGTGCTCGACGCCATCCTGACCGAGGACAAACACGCGCGCGTGGCCTGCGAAACCATGGTCAAGACCGGCGTGGCCATCGTTGCCGGGGAGATCACCACCGACGCATGGATTGACCTGGAAGCGATCACCCGCAAGGTGATCGTTGATATCGGCTACGACTCCAGCGACGTGGGTTTTGACGGTGCCACCTGTGGCGTGATCAACCTGATCGGCAAGCAGTCGCAGGACATCAACCAGGGCGTTGACCGCAAGCGGCCGGAAGACCAGGGCGCGGGCGACCAGGGCCTGATGTTTGGCTATGCCACCAACGAGACCAAGAGCTTCATGCCGGCGGCGATCCATTTCTCGCATCGCCTGGTCGAGCAGCAGGCCAAGGTCCGCAAGGCAAAGAAGTCGCCGCTGCCGTGGCTGCGCCCGGATGCCAAGAGCCAGGTCACCCTGCGCTACGAGGATGGCGTGGCCACCGCGATCGACGCCGTGGTGCTGTCGACCCAGCACGATCCGGGCGTGAAGCAGAAAGACCTGATCGAAGGCGTGCGCGAGCTGATCCTCAAGCCCGTACTGCCGGCCAAATGGCTGCACAAGGGCACCAAGTTCCACATCAATCCGACCGGCAAGTTCGAGATTGGCGGCCCGGTTGGCGACTGTGGCTTGACCGGACGCAAGATCATCGTCGACACCTACGGTGGTTGGGCCCGCCACGGTGGTGGCGCGTTCTCGGGCAAGGATCCATCCAAGGTCGACCGTTCCGCGGCCTATGCCGCGCGTTACGTCGCCAAGAACATTGTCGCCGCCGGCATTGCCGACCGTTGCGAAGTGCAGGTGAGCTATGCGATCGGCGTGGCCCATCCCACCTCGATCTCGGTCACCACCTTTGGCACCGGCAAGATCAGCGACGACAAGATCGAAAAGCTGATCCGCGCGCATTTCGACCTGCGTCCGTTCGGCATCCTGCAGATGCTCGACCTGATCCACCCGATGTACCAGCAGACCGCATCCTACGGCCACTTCGGTCGCACGCCCAAAGCATTCGAGTACGTCGATGGCGCGGGCAGGAAGCACAAGGCGACCGCCTTCTCCTGGGAGAAGACCGACAAGGCCGAGGAACTGCGCAAGGCCGCGAAACTGTAGGAGCGCGCCTTGCGCGCGATCAACGAACGCCTGACGGAGGCGATGGACCTGCTGGAGGCCATCGTCGCCGACCGTAGCGTTCTTGACAGCTTGTCGAAGGAGGAGCGCAACCGCCTGCACCAGGCGGTTGCCAGGGTCTACCACCCCGAGCCCGGTGAGCGCAGGCAGCAACTCAAGGCGCGCGAGCGCAGCCGCAATGCCGAAAATATCCGCCGCACCGAAGCCCTGCTCAATGCCACGGGTATCCGTGCGCTGCGACGCAAGCCGGTGTTTACCACCCCCAACTGCTTCCCACCGATGCCGGCCGGGTCCCTGGACCCCGCAGTGCAGGCCACCACCCACGAACATGGCTCGTCCAGGCATGACGCCAGCGGGCATTCGCCCGAACGGCTGCATTGCTATGTGTGCAAGCAGAAATACACCCAGGTGCATCACTTCTACGACCAGATGTGCCCGGCTTGCGCCGAGTTCAACTTCGCCAAACGCAGTGAAAGTGCCGATCTGGATGGGCGGGTTGCGCTGCTGACCGGTGGCCGGGTCAAGATCGGCTACCAGGCCGGGCTGAAATTGCTGCGCGCCGGCGCCAGCCTGATCGTCACCACCCGCTTCCCGCGTGATTCGGCCGAGCGTTACGCCGCTGAAGCGGACTTCGGTGATTGGGGCCACCGCCTGCAGGTGTTCGGCCTCGACCTGCGACATACCCCGAGCGTGGAAGCGTTTTGCCGCGAACTGCTGGCCACCCGCACGCGCCTGGATTTCATCATCAACAACGCCTGCCAGACGGTCCGCCGCCCGCCTGAGTTCTACGCCCACATGATGGAGCGCGAGACCGCGGGATCGCGCGCGCTGCCCGAACATGTACGCAAGTTGCTCGGGCATGCCGACGAAGTCGCGGCGGGACTGGTACCGGCGCCGCCGGAAGCCGCCTTTGCTCGGCGCGGCTCGGCAGAACTGTCGCAGGTGCCGCTACTGGCCGAAGAACTGTTGGGACAGCCGCATCTGTTCCCGCAAGGCCGGCTCGACCAGGACCTGCAGCAGGTCGACCTGCGCGGGCGCAACTCATGGCGACTGCAGATGGCCGAAGTGCCAACGGTTGAACTGCTCGAAACCCAGTTGGTGAATGCGGTCGCGCCGTTCCTGCTCAATGCGCGCCTGAAATCGCTGATGCTCGTCGACGGCAATCCCGGCCGCGACCGCCACGTGGTCAACGTGTCGGCAATGGAAGGCCAGTTCTACCGTAACTTCAAGACCACCCGGCACCCGCACACCAACATGGCCAAGGCCGCGCTGAACATGATGACGCGCACCTCGGCCGCCGATTACCACGGCGACGGCATCCACATGAACAGCGTCGACACCGGCTGGGTTACCGACGAGGATCCCGCCGACCTGGCTGCGCGCAAGGTGCTGGAAGAACGCTTCCATCCGCCGCTGGACATCGTCGACGGCGCCGCGCGGATCGTCGACCCGATCATCGATGGCATCAATACCGGCCGCCATGTCTGGGGCCAGTTCCTGAAGGACTACAAGCCCACCGATTGGTAGTTGGCAACGATTCCATCCCTTCATCGCGAGAAAGCGATATATAATCCCCGCCTGCCCTGCCGAGGGGCGCTGCAAGTCCGGCAAGCCCGCCCAGGGTTGGAGGTCCGGAATCAGGCTCGGCAAGGCTTAGCGACAACGGCGCCCGGTTGACCACATCCAGACCGGAGCTCCCATGAACGCACAGCCCAAGCCCAACCACGACTACAAGGTTGCCGACCTCTCGCTGGCCGACTTCGGCCGCAAGGAATTCGACATCGCCGAGCATGAAATGCCGGGCCTGATGTCGATCCGCCGCAAGCACGCCGCCACCCAGCCACTCAAGGGCGTGCGCGTGACCGGCTCGCTGCACATGACCGTCCAGACCGCGGTGTTGATCGAGACCTTGAAGGACATTGGCGCCGACGTGCGCTGGGCTTCGTGCAACATCTTCTCGACCCAGGACCATGCCGCCGCTGCAATTGCTGCCACCGGCACGCCGGTGTTCGCATGGAAGGGCGAGACCCTGGAGGAATACTGGGACTGCACCCTGGACGCGCTGAGCTTCCCTGACGGCAAGGGTGGCTATCTTGGGCCGCAGCTGGTGGTCGACGATGGCGGCGACGTGACCCTGCTGATCCACAAGGGCTTCGAGCTCGAAAACGGCAGCACTTGGGTCGACGAGAAAGCGGCGTCGCACGAAGAGCAGGTGATCAAGAACCTGCTCAAGCGCGTGCAAAAGGAACGCCCCGGTTATTGGCACACCGTGGTCCGCGACTGGAAAGGCGTCTCCGAGGAGACCACCACTGGCGTGCACCGCCTGTACCAGCTGGCCGAAGCCGGCACCCTGCTGGTGCCTGCAATCAACGTCAACGACTCGGTCACCAAGAGCAAGTTCGACAACCTGTATGGCTGCCGCGAGTCGCTGGCCGATGGCCTCAAGCGCGCGATGGACGTGATGCTGGCCGGCAAGGTGGTCGTGGTCTGTGGTTACGGCGACGTCGGCAAGGGCTGCGCTTCCTCCATGCGTGCCTACGGCGCGCGCGTCGTGGTCACCGAGATCGATCCGATCTGCGCACTGCAGGCGGCGATGGAAGGCTTCGAAGTCAACACCCTGGAGAGCACCCTCGGTCGCGGCGACATCTACGTCACCACTACCGGCAACAAGGACATCATCACCGTCGCCGACATGCAGGCGATGAAGGACCAGGCGATCGTCTGCAACATCGGCCACTTCGACAACGAGATCCAGGTCGATGCGTTGTACGCGCTCGAGGGCGTGCAGAAGATCAACATCAAACCGCAGGTCGACAAGTTCATTTTCGGCAACGGCAACGCGATTTTCCTGCTGGCCGAGGGTCGCCTGGTCAACCTGGGCTGTGCCACCGGCCATCCCAGCTTCGTGATGTCCAATTCCTTCGCCAACCAGACCCTGGCCCAGATCGACCTGTGGGCGCACAAGGACAGCTACGACAAGCAGGTCTACCTGCTGCCGAAAAAACTCGACGAAGAAGTCGCGCGCCTGCATCTTGAAAAGATCGGAGTCAAGCTCACGACGCTGACGAAGGACCAGGCCGATTACCTCGGCGTGTCCGTCGACGGTCCGTTCAAGCCCGAGCACTACCGCTACTGATCGTGCCCTCCATGGAGTCAGACATGGCCGTTGGCGTTCCCGTTTCCTTCGAGTTCTATCCACCCAAGACCGACGAGCAGCGCACGCAACTGGACCGCACCGCGGCCCGGTTGCGCCGCGAAGGACCGGAGTACGTGTCCTGCACGTTCGGCGCGGGTGGATCGACCTTGTCCTACACCCCGGAAACCATCCAGCACCTGCGCGAAAAGCATGCGCTGGATGCGGCACCGCACGTGAGTTGCATGGGCGGCAGCCGCGAGGAAATCCGGCAGCTGCTCAAACTGTATCGGGCAATGGGATGCCGGCGCCTGGTGGCGTTGCGCGGCGACCTGCCTTCGGGAATGGCGCGCATGGGCGACCTGCGCTATGCCACCGACCTGGTTGCGTTCATTCGCGCCGAGCACGGCGACTGGTTCCACATTGAAGTGGGCTGCTATCCGGAGTGCCATCCGCAAGCCGATGATGCATTGTCCGACCTGCGGCATTTCAAGGCCAAGATCGACGCCGGGGCCCACGGCGCCATCACCCAGTATTTCTACAACGCCGACGCTTACTTCCGGTTTGTCGAGGACGTGCGCAAGCTCGGGGTCGACGTGCCGATCGTGCCGGGGATCATGCCGATTTCCAATTTCACCCAATTACGTCGCTTCTCGGAAGCCTGTGGGGCCGAGATCCCGCGCTGGATCAGCAAGCGCATGCAGGCCCTGGGCGATGACGGCGATGCGATCCGCGAATTTGCCGCGGAACTGGTTGCCTCGATGTGCACGCGGCTGGTGGCCGGCGGGGCACCGTCGCTGCATTTCTATACCTTGAACCTGTCCAAGCCAACGACCAGCGTGTTGCAACACCTGCGCTGATTTTGCCGGCGTTCAGCTTTACGGCGTTTTGACCACGCGGCGTTGACCCCGACCAGGGGACCATGCCGACATCCCCCGAGCACCTTGGTACGCTTCGATGGAACGCAACCACAGGCTCCCCTTCCTGTTCACCGCATTGACGGTGGCGCTGGTCGCCGCAGCGCCGACGCCGATGCCGGCCACCGCCACTGATGCGGTGCTGCGTTGCCAGGCCGCCGACGGCAGCATTGGTTACACCGACAAGAGCTGCGCGGTTTTCGGGGCCACGGCCGTGCCACTGCCAGACGATTTGAGGTCGCGGCGCGCGCACGCAACGGTCGGGGATCCTGACCTGGATGCCGACGCAGGCATCGCCGACGACGGTAGCGGCTTGGCGGCATACGACACCGACATGGCGCCAGCCCCGGGCTTTCGTTCACCATCTTCGGGCTGTGCGCGCTCCCCGGTGCAACTTGCGATGGACGTCCATGCTGCGTTGGCAGTGGGCGACGTCAATCGCCTGGCAGAGAGCTACCACTTCGCCGGGATGTCCAGTCGCGCCGGTGAGCGGGCACTCGATCGACTGCAGACACTCATCGGGCGCTCGGTGATTGAAAGTCACTACTTCAACGCGGGCATGACCACGACCGGACTTGGCGGTTTTGGCGACACTGCCGTGGTCGCAGGGCCGCAACGCAATGCCGACGCCGGTGGGACCCTCCAGCTGGTCTTCGGCAGCGGTGACCACGCGGCGGCGTCCACGGTCAACTTCAAGGTCCAGCGATATGCGGGGTGTTACTTCATGCGCTATTGAGGCATGCGCTATTGAGGCATGCGATATTGAGGCATGCGCTACTGATCGGCTGCAGGCGACCCTGTAGAATGTGGCCAGCCGTGTCGGCGAGGTCATCCAGGGAGTCCGCATGCAATACCCGCAATGGATCTGGCAGAACGGCACGATCAAGCCGTGGGCCGAGGCTAGCACCCATGTGATGTCGCATGCGCTGCATTACGGCTCCTCGGTGTTCGAGGGGATCCGCAGCTACGACACCCCGTCGGGTTCGGCGATATTCCGCCTCAGCGACCACACCCGGCGCCTGTTTGCCTCGGCGCGGATCTACGAGATGCAGATTCCGTACACGCTCGAACAGATCAACGCCGCCTGTCGCGAAGTCCTCCACCGCAACGATTTGAAGGCGGGTTACCTGCGGCCCGTGGCCTATCGTGGCTTGGGTGGCTTCGGACTATCGGCCGATACACCGATCGACGTTGCCGTCGCCGCCTGGAAGATGGGTGCCTATCTCGGCGATGGGGTGCTCGAACAGGGCATCGATGCCTGCGTCTCCAGCTGGCAGCGATTCGCGCCCAACACCATCCCCGCCGGGGCCAAGGCCGGTGGCAACTACCTGTCCGGCCAGCTGATCGCACGCGAAGCGCGTCGGCTCGGCTTTGGTGAAGGCATCGCTTTGGCCTCCACCGGTCTGCTCAGCGAAGGCGCCGGTGAAAACCTGTTCCTGGTGTTTGACGGGGCCTTGCACACTACCCCGGTCAGTGCCGCACTACTCAACGGGATCACCCGCAACTCGTTGATGACCCTGGCGCGCGATGCTGGCATCGAGGTGGTCGAACGCGACATGCCGCGCGAGTACCTGTACCTGTGCGACGAGGTGTTCATGTGCGGCACCGCCGCCGAGATCACTCCGATCCGTTCGGTCGACGGACGCCAGGTCGGTGCCGGCAAGGCCGGGCCGGTGACCCGCCGGATCCAGGAGTTGTTCTTCGGCCTGTTCAACGGCAGCACCCCCGACAAGCACGGTTGGCTCGAGCTCGCGTAGGAGCGGCGGAAGCCGCGATCGCAATCAGAATGTCAAGGTCGCAACGACGCCGCGCTCACGACCTGGAACCACCCGCACGCTCCAACCATAGAGTTCGCACAGCCGGCGCACGATCGACAGGCCGATGCCGCCACCATTGGTATGTTCGGCATGGGTGCCGCGATAGCCACGTTCGAACAGCTGTGCTGCATCTTCGGCGGTGAGCCCAGGCCCGGAATCAACCACCTCGACTGCATTGGCGAGCACCCGCACCATCACCACGCCATGCATCGTGTACTTCACGGCGTTGCCGATCAGGTTGCCGAGCGCAACCGCGACCGCCGCATCGGGAGCATCCACCACCAGCCCACGCGCGCCTTCAAGCCGCAGTTCGAGCGGCTTGTCGCGCAACTGTGCGCGGTGGGTGTCCAGCAGCTGCTCGGCGATGCGTGCGATATCGGCGTGGCCATGGCCGCGCTCGGCACGAGACAACAGCAGCAGCGCACTGATCAAGTCGGTGCACTGTTGCTCCGCGCGCTCGATCCGCGACAAGCGCGCCTGGGTTTTTTCGTCGAGGCCCGCCTTCGACAGCAACAACTCGACCGCGCCTTTCACGACCGCCAGCGGCGTGCGCAATTCATGGCTGACATCGGCGTTGAACTCACGGTCGCGTTGCACCACTTCGGTGAGCCGCGCGGCGTAGTCGTCGAGCGCACTGGCCAGCTGCCCGACTTCGTCATCCGGGAAATGGGTGGCCAGCGCCTCGGGCCGCGAACTGCGCCCGGAGTCGCGCAAGCGTTGCGCAAGCTCGGACACCGGGCTCATCACCCGCGAAGCAGCCCACCAACCGACCAGCAGCGACAGCGCTGTGAACACGATCACCACGCCAATCAACGCGTTGTTGAACTGGCGCTCACCACGTGCCGACTGGCTCATGTCGTAAGCAAGGAAGAACCAGGCCTCCGCGGTCTTGCGCACCGCAAGCTTGTAGGAAAATGGCGTCCCGTCCGGATTCGTGCCGCTGACGTTGTGGATACCGTCGCCGAATTCGTACCAGTCCGGTTGGTCGGCATGCAGGGCTTCGAAGTTCTGCCGCTTCACCACCCGCGCCAGCATCTGTTGCACCGGCAGGTCGGGACTCTTGGTCGGATCGGTGTAGAAGCGGCGTGCGTACTCGTCGATATTCTTGTTCATCACGTCTTCGACCAACTGGTTCTCCACGCGATTGCGTGCCCAATTGGTGGCAAAGGCGAGCAGCAGGGTCAGGCCGAAACCCAGCAGCAGGAACGAAAGGATGATGCGGCTGCGCAGGCGTCGCCGATAGCGGGGGACAGACTTGCGACGGGCGGTCGCGCTTTCCCGGGACTTGGGTGGCGCGGCTTCAGCCGCCATCGGGGGCTGCGATCCGATAGCCGATGCCATGCCGGGTCTGGATCAACTGGGTCGGAAATGGTTTGTCGACGACCACGCGCAGGCCGTGGATGTGCACGCGCAGCGAGTCGGAGTCCGGTAGCTCCTCGCCCCAGACGCAGGTTTCCAGCTCCTGCCGGGTCACCACTGCCGGCGATGCCTCCATCAGCGCCTGCAGGATCTTGAGGGCGGTGGGGTTGAGTTGCAGCAACTTGCCGCCGCGCCGCACTTCGAGCGTGTCGAGGTTGTATTCCAGGTCGGCGACCTCGAGCACTCGGGTCTGCACGCCCTTGCCGCGACGGGCCAGCGCATTGAGCCGCACTTCGACTTCCTGCAACGCGAATGGCTTGATCAGGTAATCGTCGGCACCGGATTCGAAACCGGCCAGTTTGTTGTCGAGCGAGTCGCGCGCCGTCAGCATCAGTACCGGGGTTTGCTTGCGCGCATCGTTGCGCAGCTTGCGGCACACCTCCAGTCCATCCATGCCCGGCAGGCTGAGGTCCAGCACCACCGCGTCGAAGTCGTGGACCACGGCCAGGTGCAGCCCGGTCACGCCGTCGGCAGCGAAGTCCACGGTATGCCCGCGCTCCTCGAGGTAGTCGCCAAGATTGGCGGCAATGTCAGTGTTGTCTTCGATGACGAGGATGCGCATTGGGGTTCCTGTGCGGGGGGGCATCGGAGGCTCTTGTGATTCTTGCACACGGGCCATTCATTGCCCGCATGCAGCCGGCAAACAAAGGCCCAGGCGCGGAGTCCGCGCCTGGGCCAAAGCCCCGATTACCGAAATCTGCGACGCCGGACAACGGCACCTGACGAGGGATGGCGATCTGGAATGAGCAGGTCTACGGTCCGGACTAGGCTACCCACCCATCGATTAAACCGCCGTTAAACCCGGCATTAAAACTTCGTTAATTGAAGTCGAATCCGGTCACACCGAAGCAATCTCAAAAAGCTTTGCGACGCTTCACGGCAAGTGGCCGCCCGTCGGCCACGAAATCGATGATCCGCGCGGCAATATCAATCCCGGTCGCTTCCTCGATGCCTTCCAGGCCAGGCGAAGCATTGACCTCCAGCACCAATGGCCCGCGATCCGAACGGATCATGTCGACGCCTGCCACCCCCAGTCCCAATACCCCGGCAGCATGGATTGCGGTGGCTTGTTCCGCGGCCGAAGCGCGTACTGCCCGGGCGGTGCCACCGCGGTGCAGGTTGGAACGAAAATCGCCCTTTGGCGCCTGGCGTCGCATCGATGCCACCACTTGGTCGCCCACCACGAAACAGCGCAGGTCTGCACCCTTGGCCTCGCCGATGAATTCCTGGACCAGGAAGTTGGCGTACAAGCCGCGCAAGGCCTCGATCACGCTGCGCGAAGCAGACGGCTTTTCAGTCAGCATCACGCCTGCACCCTGGGTGCCCTCGGTGAGCTTGATCACGTGTGGCGGCGGCCCGAGCATCGCCAGCAGGTCGACGGTGTCGTCCGGGTTGTCGCCGAACACCGTCACCGGCAAGCCGATCCCTCGCGCCGCAAGCAACTGGTGTGCGCGCAGCTTGTCGCGCGCACGCGCAATGGCATCGGACGGATTGGGGGTGAAGCTGCCCATCAATTCGAACTGGCGCAGGACCGCGGTGCCGTATCGGGTGATCGATGCGCCAATGCGCGGAATCACCGCGTCGTAGTCGGCGATCGGCTTGCCTTTGTAATGCATGTCGAAGCCGTCGCAACTGATCCGCAGGTAGCAACGCAACGGATCCAGCACCCGCACGGTGTGCTGGCGCTCGCGGGCCGCCTCGACCAGGCGACGGGTCGAATACAGCTTCGAATTACGCGAGAGGATGGCGAGCTTCATGCGCGTTCCCGAAGCTGGAGCGGGTGAAGGGAATCGAACCCTCGTCAGTAGCTTGGGAAGCTACAGCTCTACCATTGAGCTACACCCGCGCTGGGCTGGAATTCTAGCGCGATTGCCAGCGGCAATTCCGCTGGCAATCAGAACCGACTGCCGATGGTGGCGAACACGGTGGCGTCATGGCCGCCGGTCTGGCCAGCCGTCGCCGTTGCGCCCACGTTGGCATCGAGCCCCATCAACTGGGTGCGCGCGCCGAACAGCAAGGTGGCGTACTGGTTGTCAAAGCCAAGCCCGGGCACTGCGTATGGCAACGATCCCGGGATCGACTGCGACGAGGCGAAGGCCTGCGCAGCGCTGTCTTCGAACTCACGATCCCAGGTGATCCGCGCATATGGATGGATGCGGTCGACCGGCGACCAGTTCACCTGCCAGCCGATGCTGCCGATCAACGAATCGAAGGCTTGGTCCGGGAACGCCAACGAGGTGGACAGGCCTGGATCGGTTTCGTTGTAGCCATCGATATCGACGTGTTGCGACAACACCGACACCACCGGGCCATGGCGCACGGCACCGTCACCAAACTCCCAGCCGGCGCTGGCGCCGATGCTGAGGTTGGTGCCATTGGGCGAACCGCTGTGGACGCGGGTGGCCTGGCCGATCTGGACCTCGCGGTTGATGTCATATCCGACCCACGAATAACTGGCCTGGCCATTGAGCCAGGCACGGCCCGATCGCCAGCCAACATAGCCGCCGAGGCTGGAATCGGTCTGGTCGAAATTGCCGCGGCGCAGTCCCCAGTCCATGGATTGTTGGCCGTAGCCGGCGAACCCGCCGTAAATGAGGTTGCCATTGCTCCAGTCGACGCCTGCGGTCAAGGTCGGGCCGATGCCGTCGTAGCGGTTGCCGCCGCCATAGCGCTGCGAGTCGCCGCGCACGTCAGCCCACCAGCGCATGCCGTCGGCGCCAGCTGCCTGCGCCATGCGTGCTTCGACGCGCCCGGCACGGGCACGGCCGACCACCACTTCGGAATGCGGCAGCGCCGCGATCTGTCGCGGGCCCTCGATCATCGCCACTGCAAGTTGGGCGAGCATCGCGTGTGCGGCCGTGCCGGGATGGACGCCGTCGGCAAACAGATAGTTGGCGGCGTTCGCCGATACATACGAGGCCGGGCTGCAGAACAACGACGAGTCACCGGCGGGTGCGGGCTGCTTCGCGCAAGCCGGGGTGGTGACATTGGCCAGGCCATAGGCCGAGGGATTGGCCACCGCTTCCTGCAGGAAGTGGAACGCGTCGACCGGAATCACCGCCAGGCCCTGGCTGGCCAACGCGCCAAACAAGGCATCGTTGTAGGTCTTGGCCAGGGCGGTGCCCTGGGCCATTGCCGCGGCGCCACCGGCGCGCGAGGACGGTGTCAGGCCGAGATCGGGGAGATTGGGTACCAACAGGTATCGCGCGCCTGCCGCCTTGAGACCGCCGACAATGCCGACTTCGGCCATCACCGCACCACCGATGATCGCCTGCGCCTGGGCGGGATTGGCCGAGACCGCAAACATATCGTTGGCGCCGCCCCACACCGAGTACAGCGCGTTCGGATCCGCGTGGCCGCCATTGGCGCCGAGGTAGGCACTCATCTGCGACGCCAGCGATGGCTGTGCACCCAGCCCACCGGCAGTGTTCACGCCAACGCGCGCGCCACCAACGGCGTAATTGCTGCCGCCCTGGTTGTCGCTGGTCGCGTCGGTGCCGTAATGGTCGGCGAGGTACTCGGACCAGACCAGGCCCGGGTTGGTGGTGAAACGACCGATCAAGGCGCCGTTCGGGCCGACAAGCTGGATCAGCACCGGCCGGAAATGGCCACTGTCGGTCAGGCTGTCACCGAAAAATACGGTCTTGGAGAATGGCGACTCCTGTGCAATGACGGGTGCGGCGGCCAGCGCCAGCGAAACGGCCAGGAGGGTACGGAGCGGCTTGCGGGACAGCGTCATGGGGGTCTCCAGGATCAGGGGCCGCGGCACGGCGATACGCCCGCGGATGGTGCCTATCCTTTCACCGCTGGAGACCTGAGCGCAAGGCAGGGACAATGCCCTGATGGAAATCCAGCTCAATGGCAAAACCCACCGCCTGCCCGCCGGCTGCACGGTGACCGGGCTACTGGCAAACGCCGGCTTCGGCGAACGCCGGGTGGCAGTGGAAGTCAACGGCACGATTGTGCCGCGCAGCGCCCATCCCAGCCACGTGCTTGGCGAAGGCGACTGCGTCGAGATCGTGCACGCCCTCGGCGGGGGTTAAAATCAGCGCATGAAAGACATCAGCACGGTTGGCGACGACGCCTTGGTCATCGCTGGCAAGCGTTACCGTTCGCGCCTGCTCACCGGCACCGGCAAGTTCCGTGACCTGGAAGAAACCCGCCGCGCGACCGAAGCTGCAGGGGCGCAGATCGTCACCGTCGCAATCCGACGCAGCAACATCGGCCAGAACCCGGACGAGCCCAACCTGCTGGACGTGTTGCCACTGGATCGCTATACGATCCTGCCCAACACCGCCGGCTGCTACACCGCCGAAGAAGCCATACGCACCTGCCGCCTGGCGCGCGAACTGCTCGATGGCCACAAGCTGGTCAAACTCGAGGTCCTGGGCGATCCGCGCACGTTGTTCCCCGACGTCGTGCAAACGCTCGCGGCTGCGGAGATCCTGGTCGCCGATGGCTTCGACGTGATGGTCTATACCTCCGACGATCCGATCATCTGCAAGCGCCTGGAGCAGATGGGTTGTGTCGCGGTGATGCCGCTGGCGGCACCCATCGGCTCGGGCCTGGGCATCCAGAACCGTTACAACCTGCTGGAAATCGTCGAGAACGCGACGGTGCCCATCATTGTCGACGCCGGTGTCGGCACCGCCTCGGATGCGGCCGTTGCGATGGAGCTGGGTTGCGATGGTGTACTGATGAACACGGCCATTGCGGGTGCGAAGGATCCGGCGCTCATGGCACTGGCGATGAAGCTCGGGGTCGAGGCTGGCCGCGCCGCATTCCTCGCCGGGCGCATCGCGCGCAAGCGCTATGCCAGCGCATCGTCGCCGGTTGACGGCCTGGTTGGCGGATGACCGGCACCGCGCGGGCACCCGAGCGTAAACCGTTCACGGTTGAACCCGGGCACCGCACGGTACGCAGTTTCGTGTTGCGACAAGGCCGCTTCACCCCCGCCCAGCAGCGCGCGTTTGATCAGTTGTGGCCGCGTTTCGGCCTGGATTTCACCCCGTCCGCACCGCGCGACTTCGATGCCGTGTTTGGCCGACACGCGCCCCGGGTCCTTGAAATCGGCTTCGGCAACGGCGAGGCGCTGCGGTTTGCCGCGCAGCAGGACCCGGATCGCGATTACCTGGGCATCGAGGTCCACGCCCCTGGTGTCGGTCGCTTGCTGAACGCTTTGGCAGCCGACGATGCCGGCAATGTCCGTGTTTACCACCACGATGCGGTCGAAGTGCTCAACCTTGAACTTGCCGACGCCAGCCTCGACGAGGTGCGGATCTACTTCCCCGATCCATGGCACAAGAAGCGCCACCAGAAACGTCGCCTGGTCAGCCCCGGCTTCGCGGCGCTGCTGGTTCGCAAGCTGGCAGCCGACGGACGCTTGCACCTCGCCACCGATTGGCACGACTATGCAGAGCAGATGTGGGATGTACTGGACGCCACGCCGGGCCTGCGCAATCGTGCAGGACCACGTGGCCACGTGCCGCGACCAGCATGGCGTCCAGAAACCCACTTCGAAGCCCGCGGCCTGAAACTTGGCCACGGTGTCTGGGACCTGCTCTACGACCGCTGCTGAAGCGCCACCAGGACCGAACGCCGCACGATGGATACCGCCCTGACGCTCACCACCGACATGAAGCTCGTGCTCGGGCTGGTGGGCTTCACGATGGTGATGTTCCTGTTTGAGCGGATCCGCGCGGACGTGGTCGCACTGGTGGTGCTGGTCCTGCTCGGGCTCACCGGCCTGGTCGCGCCCGAAGACATCTTCAGCGGCTTCTCGTCCAACGCCGTGATCAACGTGATCGCGACCATGATCCTGGGCGCCGGCCTGGACCGTACCGGCGCGCTCAATCGACTGGCCGGTTGGCTGCTGCGACGCGCGCATGGGGTCGAGCAACGGCTGTTGCTGTACACCTCGGCAGTCGCCGGGCTCAACTCGGCGTTCATCCAGAACACCTCGGTCACCGCGCTGTACCTGCCGATTGCCTCGCGCCTGACCGCGCGCACCGGCCTGAGCCTGTCACGCCTGCTGATGCCAATGTCGGCAGCCATCATCATGGGCGGCGGCCTGACCATGGTTGGCAACTCGCCGCTGATCCTGCTCAACGACCTGCTGGTCTCGGCCAACGCCAACCTGCCATCGGGTGCAGCCACCCTGGAACCGTTGAAGATGTTCGCGCCAATGCCGATCGGCCTGGCGCTGCTGGCCGCGTGCCTGCTGTACTTCCATTTCTTCGGCAACAAACTGTTACGCGATGACGGCGACAAGGGCGTGACCCCGGCGCGAACCCAGAGTTATTTCGCCAACGCCTACGGGATCGAAGGCGACGTGTTCGAACTCACGGTCGGCGCTGACAGCCCCTTGGTCGGCATGGCCCTGGGTGAGGCCGAGCGCTTGCACGGAGCGCCACTGTTGCTGGCCTTGAAAACCGGCAATGAATCGCGCCTGTCACCGCCCGGCGACAGCAGGATCTGGGTGGGGAGCGTGCTTGGCGCGATGGGCCAGCGCGAACAGGTGGCGGACTTCGCCCAGAACCAGTTCCTGCGCATGTCGACCCGCTTGCGCGAGTTCGGCGACCTGTTCAACCCCAGCCGGGCCGGGATTTCCGAAGCGGTGGTACCGCCCAACTCGCACTTCATCGGCAAGAGCGCGGCGGACTTGAGGTTGCGCAAGCAACAGGGCATCAGCCTGCTGGCGATCAATCGCGACAAGGACGTGCACAACCGCGATGTGCGCACGATGAAACTGCGCGCAGGCGACATGCTGGTGTTGCACAGCATCTGGGCCGACCTGGCCGATGCGGCCAAGAGCCGGGACTTCGTGGTTGTGACGGATTTTCCCAAGGGCGAGCAGCGACCGCACAAGTTCAAGATGGCGATGCTGATTTTCGCCATCAGCATGCTGCTGGCACTGTCGTCGAGGATCCCGACCTCGATCGCGTTGATGACCGGCGTGGCCGGCATGCTGGTCACCGGTGTGTTGAAGATGGACGAAGCCTATTCGGCGATCAGCTGGAAGACCGTATTCCTGATGGCCTGCCTGATCCCGCTGGGTTGGGCCATGGACAGCAGCGGCACCGCAGCGTGGATCGCCGGGCACAGCATTGAACGCTTGCCGCACGGATTGCCGATCTGGCTGATCGAGTTGGTCCTGGGCCTGGTGGCGACCGCCTTCTCGATGGTGATCAGCCACGTCGGCGCGACCATCGTGATGGTGCCATTGGCCATCAACCTGGCGCTGGCGGTGGGTGGCAACCCGACGGCCTTCGCCTTGATCGTGGCGCTGTCGGCATCCAACAACTTCATCACCGCGTCGAATCCATCGATCTCGATGATCACCGGACCAGCCGGCTATACCGCCGCCGACATGTGGCGCGCAGGCGGTCCCCTGACCCTGGTCTATACCGCGATCGTGATCTTGGCCGTCAACCTGATGTTCTAGCCCTGGGCGAGGAACACCAACCCGTCGCGCACCTCGACTGACACCTGACGCAGGCAATCGCCGCGACACGGGCCTGCCACGCATTGGCCGTGTTGCAGTTCAAAGCTGGCGCCGTGCACGGCGCACACCAGCAACCCCTCTTTCGATTTCAGGAATTTGCCCGGAGCCCAGTCGAGGCGTCGGCCCTGGTGCGGGCAAACATTGAGCCAGGCGCGGATGGCCTCGCCTTCGCGATACAGGATCAACGACTCCGCAGCGCCCCCAACCCCGGCTTCGGCTGCGACAAAGCCGCCATCCTCGATCAAGGCAACCTTCGCAAGCGCTTGATCGTCCTCGGAAATGGCCTCACCTGCCTGGATGTTTAACAAAGTTCTCACAAACCCGACTGCACGTCGCCTGATACTGCCTGTCCCGGCACCGCCCAATTGTGTCACGACACCCGAAGCCTGATGTCCGCATTGCACTTTCGCTTTGATCGCCGCGCCTTCTTCCGTAGCGCGCAAATGCCGCCGCGCCATCGGCGTCATCCGCTATTGCGGATCGTCATCGGCATCCTTGGCTTGGCGGTATTGGCTTTGCTGGTGTTCTTCAGCGTGTTCGTCGGTGCCTCGATGCTGGCCGTTGGCTTGTTGTACAAGCTGTTCCGGCGTCGCCCACAAACCATCATGCGTCCGGCGAACGTGGTTGAAGGCGAGTACCACGTGGTCGGCAAAACCTCCTG
>JBDSOZ010000178.1:0-10177 GCA_039914555.1 Luteimonas sp. | reverse complement strand
CCTCGGTGCCGACCCTGGTGCGGGTGCACGTGTTCAACCTGTTGTCGGATGCGTTGCATTGGCGACGCGCCGACTTCGGCCCCGCGATCGACGAGGTGCTGGCGACGATTGCGCGCCAAGGGCGCGGAGCACTGGTCCTGCTGGGCGAGTCGCAGGGCAATCCGACAGACCAGGCCGAAGCCTTGCTGGCGCGAATCCGTCGACCGCACGACCAACCCGCGTCATTGCCAACCGGTCGTCGCGGCGAAGTTGCCGAGTGGCGCCGCAATGGCGCCGGCAGCCAGATCCTCGCCGACCTCGGCCTGGGCAAGTTGCGCGTCCTCGGTACCCCCCGCCGCCAGGTTGGCCTGGCCGGTTACGGCCTCGAAGTCGTCGAATACCTGCCGCTGCCGACGTAACAACACGTCGCAAGCGCCGGCAATCGAGATGGGGTGGCAACGAGGTGAGTCAGGGACGAAGCATCGCGCACTGCGCAAGCTCCGTACGCGACGCTTCGCCCCTTGACCCATGCGTTGCCCTTGTCTGGTCCCAACCGAAGCTTCGGGAAGGCAACCGCTCAGCCGCAGCTGCCCGGCCAACCTGCCTGCAACGACTGACCCAGACCCCGGATCCAGCAGTCGCGCGCCATCGCAGGCAGAGCCGCTAAACTGGGCGACCGCATCCGCATCCAGACCCCGTCAACCATGGCCCACCACGAAGGCGACATGCGTGCCAGCGAAGGCGCCCGCTTCGCCATCCTTGCCAGCCGCTGGAACCCGCGCATCACCGATGCGCTGGTCGCCGGTGCGCACAAGGCCTTCGCCGAACATGGCGTCGCCGAGGCAGCCATTGACGTGGTACGCGTGCCTGGTGCCTGGGAGCTGCCACTCGCCGCCGCGCGGATTGCCGCGGCCGGTGGCCACGTTGCGGTGGTAGCGCTGGGTTGCGTCATCCGTGGCGAGACCCGCCACTACGAACAGGTTGCCGATGGCTGTGCCGAGGGCTTGATGCGGGTCGCGCTGGATTACGCAATCCCCGTGTGCAATGGCGTGCTTGCGGTCGAGAACCACACCGATGCCGCCAATCGGGCCGGCGGCAGCCATGGCAACAAAGGTGAAGAAGCGGCGCTGGTCGCGATCGAGATGGCGCAGCTCTTGCAACAATTGCCGCAGGCCAGGAGGGAACAGGCATGAACCGACATCGCAAGGACGGCATCGATCCGGTGGCGCGTTCGCGTGCACGCCGCCGCGCACTGCAGGCGATCTATGCCTGGCAGGTGTCTGGCGGTACCGCCGTGCAAATCATTGCCCAGTTTGCGCATGAACAGGCCAATGAAGTCGCGGATCTCGACTACTTCGAGGACGTGGTGCGCGGAGTGATCAAGCATGTCGACGGGATCGACGCATCGCTGGCTGGCTTCCTTGACCGCGAGGTCGCACACGTCGACCAGATCGAGCGCGCCTCCCTGCGCATCGCGGCCTACGAACTGCTGCATCGCCCCGATGTCCCCTACCGGGTGGTGATCAACGAAGCGATCGACATCACCAAGCGCTTCGGTTCCGAGCACGGCCATACCTACGTCAATGGCGTCCTTGACCACGCCGCCGCAGATTGGCGCGCGCCCGAATTCGCCGCCGGGAAACGCGGGCTGTAGCCCGGTCCAGCGCGGGATTCCACAGGAGCGCGAGCGCATGGAATTCAGCTTGATCGACCGTATCCGCGCCCGGGTCGGCAGCCGCGACGACGTGGTGATGGGCATTGGCGACGACGCCGCTCTGTTGCAGGTGCCGCCAGGTAAATTGCTGGCCGTCGCCACCGATACCCTCAATCTCGACGTGCATTTCCCGGGTGACACCAGTGCTGCCGACGTGGGTTGGAAGGCGCTTGCGGTGAACCTGTCGGATCTTGCTGCGATGGGCGCGCTCCCGGCGTGGGCGACGTTGTCGCTGTCATTGCCGCAGGTGGACCTGGACTGGCTCGACAGCTTCCTTGACGGGTTCCTCGGACTGGCCGCATGCCACGACGTGGCGCTGGTGGGGGGCGACACCACGCGCGGGCCGCTTTCCATCGGCGTCACCGTGCATGGCTTCGTCGACCCGGATGCCAGCTTGCGCCGCAATGGCGCAGGCGTCGGCGACGATATCTGGGTCAGCGGCACCCTGGGTGACGCCGCTGCTGCGCTGGCGCAATGGCGCGCGGGCGGCGCCGGGGATCCGGAATTTCGCGCACGCCTGGACCGGCCAACCCCGCGGGTCGATATTGGCCTTGCACTGGCAGGGATTGCCCACGCAGCGATTGATCTTTCCGATGGGTTGATCGCCGACCTGGGACACATCTGTGTCGCCAGCGGTGTCGGCGCAGAGCTGTCGCTGGCGTCCCTACCGGCCTCGCCGCTGCTGCAGCAGCGCTTCGACGCTGCGGCCCGCGCGGCGTTGCAGGCCACCGGCGGGGATGACTACGAGTTGTGTTTTTCCGCAGTGGCCGGCAATCGTGCTGCGATTGCCGACATTGCCCTGCGTTGCAATGTGCCGCTCACGCGCATCGGCCGAATCATCGCTGGCGAAGGTGTGCATGCACTCGCGGCCAACGGCAGCCAGTGGCACCCGGAACGCAGCGGCTACGCTCACTTCGACGCGGATGGAGCCTCGGCCGCAACTTTCAGGTAGGGCTCGACGGCTTCCGCCTTGATCACCACGACGCTACCGTCGCCGGCGATTTGCGCCTGTTCTTCCAGCGGCACGTTCGGCTTCACCATCGCGTTGGATGGCAGCATCGGGAAGGTGACGATGACATCGTGCGCTTGCGGCGCTTCGCCAGTGATGCTGCGATAGAGCTGTGCGGCCATCACCAACGAGGCGGTCACGCCCGGATGACCGCCATCCGGAAACACCACGGCAGGGTCGTCGCGGGAGGCCGCCCAGTCGTGCAGCGTGCGGCCCGTCGGCACGACGTCGACCTGCGCACCATCGGCGCGAAGGCGCTCGGCCAGGGACTGGGTGGCGGCATCAAGCCGTGACTGCGGATCCGGACCGCGCCGACGAACCTGGCGGACACCGGGCTTGACCCAGGTAGACAGCAGCAATACCCGGGTGCCATGCGCGGCCGCAAGCTTGGCGAAATTGTGGTGGGCGCTTTCGGAAACGCGGCAGGCGGCGGGCCGCTTGATCGCGGGGGCAGCCATGCAGATCAAGGTACCGCTGCGCTCCTGCAGCACCACCGCGTCCCAATGGCCAGCAGCCAGCGCAGCGGCGGCATGGCCATCATCCCAGCGTGCATCCAGGGAACCATCCGGTGCCACCCAGGAACTGGTGGTGATCCCGCGCTTGCCCGGCTGCGATGCGGCAAGCGCACTCACCAGTCGTGGCAGGTTGTTGACGTAGGTGAGGCTGTTGCCGATGAACATCACGCGCAGCGGCGCCGGTTCCTGCGCCTGCACTGAAGTGGCGCAAAGCAACAGCAGCGAAGCGGCGATCGTGGCCAGGATATTGCGCATTGGAGCCTCGCGGGGGTTCAGGGCAGGAGCTTGCCGGGGTTGGGGTGTCGGCGCCTCGGCTTTGGCCTTGGCCTCGTGGGCTGGATCAAACCGGATATTGACATGCCCGCTGCCATTGCCGGCATGGCCGAAGGTCATGATCGTCAGCCAGGATTCACCTGGCAACACCCGGCCAATGCCCTCAATCGTCGGCGCGGAAGGCATCCCGGATCCAGTGCAGCCGCGGCCGGACTGGATCGCCACTGGCCTCGATTACGTCAAAGCGGCAGGAGGCATCGTTGCGCCGGGTCCTGAGCAGGAACATCGCCGCGGCGCGCAGCAACTTGCGACGCTTGCGATGGTCGACCGACGCGGCGCCGCCGCCAAAGTTGGCGTCTGCGCGATAGCGAACTTCGACGAACACCACGACGTCACCGTCGCGATCACGGTCCAGCATCACCAGATCGAGTTCGCCGATCCGATAATTGACGTTGGCGGCCAGTTGCCGCAAGCCTGCGTCGAGCAGGTGCCGGCGCGCAGCCGCCTCGACCAAGGCGCCGCGTGCGCGGCGGTCCAATGGCTCAGCGACCACCATCCGGCAGCAGCATCACGAGGTCGCCGTTCCAACGGGCCCAACCTGGATTGCGCACGACGTTGCCGGAATCGTCCAGGCGCAAGGTCCCGGTGGCACCGGCAATGCTGGCATTGGCGTCGCCAGCCAGGTAATCGAGGTACGCCGCAATCCGCCAAGCGTCAAAGCCGAAGGCGAACAGGCGTTGAGCCGGGCCGCGTGCGCTCTGCAGCAGGGTTGCAGCACTGGCCGCGGACGGCAGCCCGGGTACATAGCCCACGCTCCAGGCATCGCTTGGAAAGACGAGGCTGTCGAGCGCGTGGCCAGCGGTGTCGGCGGTCGACGCGGTAGCCAGTTGCGAGGTTGCGATCCAGGGTTTGCCGGACAGCCCGGCGACGGACAGTTGCGGGGCCAGTGCGCGCGCGTCCAATGGACGCAATGCGAGGAATACGGCATCGACACCGCCATCGGAGTGGACGGCTGTGGCTAGCGCCGTCCCCATGTCGCCCGGGTCGGCGCCAACGCCAAGTTCGGCGACGATGGTGCCGCCGCGACGTGACAGTTGTGCGCGAAACGCGGCGGATGCACGGCGCATGCTGTCATCCGTATTGGCCAGGATGAGCGCGCGCCTGGCGCCTCGCGCGATCGCATATTCGGCGGCTGCGATCCCGTCGTCCTCTGGTGCCAGGGCGAAACCCGCGCTCCCGGGTGGTGGCGCCACGTTGCCGCGATTCAGCGCCAGCACCGGTACCGCAAGCGCGGTCTTTCCAAACAGAAGATCCACTTGCTCGCGCCCAAGCGGGCCGACCACGAAATCGGCGCCTGCAGCCGCCGCCTGGTCGTACGCGGCAGAAACCCCGATAGCCGTATCGAAGAAAACAACTTCCGGGCGGCGCCGCTGCTCCGCGTAATACCCTGAAAGGAAGCCATCCCGCACTGGCGTGGCAGCCGTGGCCAGGTTGCCTGACAGCGGCAGCAGGACCGCAAGTTTCAGCGGCGGGCGGTAACCATCGGCGTCTGCAGGCGGTCGCGGCAAGACATGCGCGGGAGCGGCGTTGCGGTCGAGAGGTCGCGGCAAGGCCAAGCCGCGGTCGAGCAGGGTGCGGCCGGCAAAATTGTAGAGCGGATCTCCCAGCGGCAATGCGCTGGCCTCGCGGATCAGGCTGGCGTCGTCGATCCCGGAAAGCAGGTTATCGATGCGCGCCGCACTGGCCTTGCGTTGGCTCGGGTCCAGCGTGACCAGCTCGCGCGCCAGCTGTTGCGCTTCGGCAAATGCGGGCGTGACCACGGGCGCCACCGGCGCGCGCACCGTGGTGGTGGCACAGCCAGCGGCAAGTACCGCCAACAGCAACGGCAACAGCAACTTTTTCAGCATTGCAGCGGGCACTCCTGGAGAACCGGTTAGGATTCTACCCGTGCGCGGAATCCCGCGCGGTGGAGCGCGAATGGCAGTCAGCACCCCCTTGTCCCCCAAGCCGGCAGCGGGCGTCCTTCACATCGTCGCGACCCCGATTGGAAATCTCGGCGACCTGTCCGCGCGCGCATTGGCGACCTTGAAGTCGGTGGCGGCGATCTGCGCGGAGGACACCCGCCATACCCGGCAATTGCTGGCGCACTTCGGGGTCGAAACGCCGTTGCTGGCCTTGCACGAGCACAACGAAGAGGATCTTGCCGCGCGACTGGTGCTGCGAATGCAGGCGGGTGACTCACTGGCACTGGTGTCGGATGCAGGCACGCCGCTGGTCAGCGATCCAGGTTACCGTTTGGTTCGCGCGGCGCGCGCGGCGGGTGTTCGGGTCAGTCCCTTGCCGGGACCCTGCGCATTCATCGCCGCGCTCAGCGTTGCCGGCCTGCCCAGTGATCGCTTCGTTTTCGAAGGTTTCCTGCCCACGAAAGGCGCGGCACGACGCGAGCGCTTGTCGCAGTTGGCGTCGGAGACCCGGACCTTGGCGTTCTATGAATCTTCGCACCGGATCGAGGACACCCTGGCCGACATGCGCAGCGCTTTTGGCGCGCAGCGATCCGCGGTGGTGGGGCGCGAGTTGACCAAATTGTTCGAGACCGTGCTCGATGGCACCCTGGAATCATTGTGCGACCAGGTCGCCGCGGACCCGGACCAGCGCAAGGGCGAGTTCGTGGTGCTGGTGCAGGGCGCTGGTGACGACGTCGACGCGCGCATCGCCGAAGGCCGCCGCCTGTACGCCAAGCTCGGCGAGCACCTGCCGCCGTCGACCGCCGCCAAACTCGCCGCCGACCTCAGTGGCGCCCCGCGCAAAGCCCTCTACAACTCCGACCTCTAGCGCGCTCTAACCGCCAACCGCCAACCGCAAAAAACAACGGCCGTAGCTTCGGCCGGGGCGCCGCGCAGCGGGGACCATGGCCCCGCCGCTCCCTCCAGTCATCCTGACTGAGGTCGCGGCCGCGGCCATCCATGGCCGCTTCGGGATCCAGGATCCCCGCTGCACGCCGCCACCCGAGATTGAAGTTGCTGTCTCCTGCCACAAGAAGCCCAGGAACCCATCTGCGATAGCCGTCGCGAGCGCGGGGGTATCAGCCGTGGGTTCTGGCGACATGGATGTCGCCAAAAAGCCTACATGGATGTATTCACGGCGTCACCCGACTGGTACCCCCGCGCTCGCGGCGGCCCCTCCCGAAGGAAGTGGCTGTTAGCTGTTGGCACTAAAAGCCAAGAGCCATCGCGCGCAAGGCGCGCTCCTACGGGGGTGGGGACCGCGCGCAAGGCGCGCTCCTACGGTTCGAGGCTAGGGATGAAGGTTGGTGGCTTGCGCGCATGGGTGGCTTGCTCGAAGGCGTAAGCCAGGCCAATCAATTGCGGCTCGCTGTACGCACGGCCCATGAATGTCAGGCCGATGGGTAGCTCGCGCACATTGCCCGAAGGCACGGTGATGCTTGGGGTGCGCGCCACGGCCGCCATGCCGTAACCGGCACCGACGAAATGATCGCCGAGCACCTCGTCGGTCATCCATGCCGGCGACATGCTCGGGGCGACGATGGCGTCGAACTTGCCTTTGTCGAGTGCAGCCAACAGGCCGTCGCGTCCGGCCATCGCGCGTACGTGGTCGCGTGCCTGCAGGTACGCCTTTTCAGTCAGCGGACCCTTGGCCTGCGCCTGCACCAGGATTTCCTGGGCAAATAGCGGCATGGCATCGGCGGCATGCGCACTGTTCCATGCAATCAGCGCCTCGAGCGATGCGGGTGCGGCGTTGGCTTGTGCCAGGTAGGCGTTGAGGCCGTCCTTGAACTCGTACAGCAGGATCTGGTACTCGGCGTCGTTCCACTTGTCGTAGCCATTGATTTTGACGTCGACGACGGTTGCGCCGGCAGCCTTCATCGTGGCGATCGCCGCTTCGGTCGCGGCATCCACGCCCGGGTGGTAGCCCATTGCCTGGCGCAACACGCCAATACGCTTGCCTCGCAGGGCACCTGCATCGAGGAATTTGGTGTAGTCGGTCGTTTGGTGCGAGCCCGCTGCCACGGCTGCGGGATCGCCCGGATCCACGCCCGCCATCGCGCCCAGCAGGGTGGCTGCATCGGCGACCGTGCGCGCCATCGGGCCGGCGGTGTCCTGCGAGATCGAGATCGGGATGATGCCGCTGCGGCTCACCAGGCCGACGGTCGGCTTGATGCCGACCAGGCCGGCAACCGCGGCGGGGCAGATGATGCTGCCGTCGGTTTCGGTGCCTACGCCGACGGTGGCGAGGTTGGCCGCGATCGCGGTGCCGGTGCCGGCGCTGGAGCCGCAGGGGTTGCGGTCGAGCACGTAGGGGTTGCGGGTCTGGCCGCCACGCGAGCTCCAGCCGGAAATCGAGCGGGTGGAGCGGAAGTTGGCCCACTCGCTGAGGTTGGTCTTGCCCAGGATCACCGCACCGGCGTCGCGCAGACGCTGCACCAGAAAGGCGTCGTGCCGCGGATGGTTCGCTGCCAGCGCGAGCGAGCCGGCAGAGTTCACCATTGGGGTGGCGTCGATGTTGTCCTTGAGCAACACCGGGATCCCGTGCAGCGGCCCGCGGACTTTGCCGGCGGCGCGCTCGGCGTCGCGCGCATCGGCTTCGGCCAGTGCCGCGGAATTCAACTCGATGATCGAATTGAGCTTTGGCCCGGAGGTATCGATGGTGGCGATGCGTTGGAGATAGGCCTGGACCAGGGCGTGGCTGTTGAGCGCGCCGGATTGCATCTGCGCTTGTAGCTGGGCGATCGAGGCTTCGTCGAATGCAAAATCGGCATTGGCGGTGGTTTGAGTCGGCGTCGCGGCGTGCAGCGGCACGAACATGGCGACGGCGATGAATGCGGCCAATGGCAGCAGGTTTCTGATCCGGAACATGGCGACCCCCTCGACTGGAAGCGTGCGTCTAGTAGCGACGACGCAGGATATCGCGGGCCAGCACCCAAACCACAAGCAGGTTGATCGCCAGCACCGCCAGCGTCGGCCAGCCCGGGTGGTGCCACAGGGCATAGAGGTCCAGCGGCAGGTACAGCGCGGCTGCGACGCAGCCCAGCCACGACGCCCAGGCCCGGGCCCGCCACAGGCCCCAGGCTTCAAACAGGTGGAGTACGCCATAGGCCATGACCGCGGCTGCCGCCCAATGCACGGCGCCGGGACTGATCTGGCGCGCGAACAGTGCCAGCGTGCCGTGCTGCGGATCGAGCTGGAAGCGCGCGATCAGCGCATGGACCCAGCGTTGCAGTGGCGCCGGGCCGAGCAACTCGAGACCGCTGGCCGCCAGCAGCGCGAGCAGGCCCTTGATGCCTTCGACCAGCGCGATCGCGTGCAGGCCTGGATGCGCGCGCGGATTCGGGTTGTAGTGCGAATGCCCGTGCTGCTGGTCGCTGGGACGCATGGGCACGTTCGCCAGGGCCGGTCAGGCCGCGCGCGAGGCGCGCTTGCGATCGGTCTCGGTGAGGTACTTCTTGCGCAGGCGGATTTCCTTCGGCGTGACCTCGACCAGCTCGTCGTCCTCGATGAAGTCCAGCGCCTGTTCCAGCGTGTACTTGATTGCGGGGGTCAACTTGATCGCATCGTCCTTGCCCGAGGCACGCATGTTGGTCAGCGGCTTGGTCTTGATCGCGTTGACCGTGAGGTCGTTGTCCTTGGAGTGGATGCCGATCAGCTGGCCTTCGTACACCAGGTCGCCTTCCGCGGCGAACAGCTTGCCGCGCTCTTCCAGCGGCCCGAGCGAATACGCCGGGGTCGCGCCCGGGGCGTTGGCGATCATCACGCCGTTCTGGCGCTTGGCAATCGCGCCCTGTTCCTTGGGGCCGTAATGGTCGAACACGTGGAACAGCAGGCCCGTGCCCTGGGTCAGGGTGCGGAATTCGTTCTGGAAGCCGATCAGGCCACGGGCCGGGATCATGTAGTCCAGGCGGACGCGGCCCTTGCCATCGGATTCCATGTTCTTCAGCTGGCCCTTGCGCACGCCAAGCTTCTCCATCACGCCGCCCTGGTGTACTTCCTCGATATCGACCACCAGCTGCTCGATTGGTTCCATCAGCTGGCCGTCGATCTCCTTGATGATGACTTCAGGGCGCGACACGGCCAGCTCGAAGCCCTCGCGACGCATGGTTTCGATCAGGACCGACAAGTGCAGCTCGCCGCGACCGGAAACCAGGAACTTGTCCGGATCGGAACCTTCCTCGACTTTCAACGCAACGTTGTGCAGGGTCTCGCGCTCCAGCCGTTCGCGCAGCTGGCGGCTGGTGATGAACTTGCCGCCGCTGCGGTCCTTGTTGCCCGCGAACGGCGAATTGTTGACCTGGAAGGTCATGCTGATCGTCGGTTCGTCCACGGTCAGCGCAGGCAGCGCCTCGGGTGTGTCCAGGGCGCAGATCGTGTCGGAGATGCTGAGGTCGGCAACGCCGGAGATGGCGACGATGTCGCCGGCTTCGGCCTCTTCGACTTCGACCCGTTCCAGGCCCATGAAGCCAAGCACCTGCAATACCTTGCCCTGGCGCTTCTTGCCGTGGCGATCGACGATGCTCACCGGCATGTTGGTCCGGACCTTGCCACGCTGAATCCGGCCCACGCCGATCAGGCCGACGAAGTTGTTGTAGTCCAGCTGGCTGATGCGCATCTGGAACGGACCGTCGGGATCCACGGACGGCGGCGGCACGTGCTTCATGATCGCCTCGTACAAGGG
>JBDSOZ010000161.1:0-6843 GCA_039914555.1 Luteimonas sp. | reverse complement strand
TGGCCGGCTCGGCAATGACATGCAGTTGCAGGGTCTTGCGCAGTCCGCCGTTGTCGCCGGTGTCAGCCACCAGCAGGTAGTGCTGGCCATCGAGTTCGAAGGCAGCGATGTCTTCCCAGTCGGTGTTGTCGACGCCGACAATGCGCAGGGTGGCGAGCTTGCCGCCGCGACTGCCCACGGCGTACACCTGCGCCGCGTTGCCACCATCGTTGAGCATCCACAAGGTATCGGCGTGGCGATGCGAGGCAGCCAGGCCGCTGATTTCATCCAGTTGCGCGTCGAGCATCAGCCCTGAAATCTGCGCAAACGGGGGCGCCGCGCTGCAACCAGCCGCAAGCGCCGCGACCGCAGCGACAAGCACGCCGGCAAGCGCGAGGCGGAGGGCCGTCGACGGGGGCGGGTGCGCAGGCATCGGCGCAGCATCGCACGGGATGCGGAAACCGTGGGCACCACCAGGGCCGAGATTAGAATGGCCCCCACTCCCGACGGATCCGCCCATGCCCACCATCGGCACGCCCCTCACGCCCCACGCGACCCGCGTGCTGCTGCTTGGTTCCGGCGAGCTCGGCAAGGAGGTGGCGATCGAGTTGCAGCGTTTCGGGGTCGAGGTGATCGCGGTCGACCGCTACCCGGATGCACCGGCAATGCAGGTCGCGCATCGCAGCCACGTCATCGACATGCTCGACGGCGCCGCGGTGCGCGCCGTGATCGCGCTCGAACGCCCGCACCTGGTGGTGCCGGAGATCGAGGCCATCCACACCGACACCCTGGTGCAACTGGAGCGCGAATGGAATGCCGCGGCGGTCGAAGGCCAGCCGACCACGCGGGTGATCCCGACCGCGCGCGCCGCGCGCCTGACCATGGACCGCGAAGGGATCCGCCGCCTGGCCGCGGAGGAACTGCAAGTGCCGGTCTCGCCGTATCACTTCGTCGACACGGTCGCGGATTACCGCGCGGCAATCACCGCGCTCGGCTTGCCTTGCGTGGTCAAGCCGGTGATGTCGTCCTCTGGCCATGGCCAAAGCACGGTGCGCACGCCGGACGAAATCGAAGCCGCCTGGGAGTATGCGCAGACCGGCGGCCGTGCCGGTGCGGGGCGCGTGATCATTGAGGGCTTCGTCGACTTCGACTACGAGATCACCCTGCTGACCGTGCGCCATGCCGGCGGCACCAGTTTCTGTGAGCCAATCGGTCATCTGCAGCGCGACGGCGACTATCGCGAAAGCTGGCAGCCGCAACCGATGTCCGGCCTTGCGCTGGGCGCTGCGCAACGGATGGCGCGCGAGGTCTCAGACGCACTCGGCGGCTGGGGCGTGATGGGCATGGAGTTTTTCATCAAGGGTGACGAGGTCTGGTTTTCGGAAGTATCGCCGCGCCCGCACGACACCGGCCTGGTGACGTTGGTGTCGCAGGACCTGTCGCAGTTCGCGCTGCATGCGCGCGCGATCCTGGGCTTGCCGATCCCGGCCATCCGCCAACTCGGCCCGTCCGCATCGTGCGCCCTGCTTGCCGAAGGCCACGGCGTGCCCGTGTTCGGCCAGGTCGAAGCCGCGTTGCGCCATCCCGACACCGCGTTGCGACTGTTCGGCAAGCCGCGCGTGGCCGGCCACCGCCGGGTGGGCGTGACCCTGGCCCGTGGCGTCGACACCGACGACGCCCGCCGCATTGCCCGCGATGCGGCGGCAGCAATCAGCATCGACCTGGCATGACCTGCGACCCCGGATCGGGCACACTGAAGCCATGAACGAAAGTAGTGGCTATGTGGTGTTTTTCTTTCCCCAGGCGCTTGAGGCGCTGGGCGAGGCGATCAAGCCCTATCTGCAGGACGCGCCAGCGGGCCCGCACGTGCTGTGTCGCGAAATCGACACCGGCGGTGCCCTGATCGAGATGACACTGGAGGGGCTCGGTAGTGACGGCACTGCGACCCAGGTCGAGCTGATGGTGCCCGGTTCAATGGTGCGGATGATCGTGTCCAGCCAAAGCGATGGAAATTTCGGCTTCGCACCGCGCGCAACGTTGGCAGTGCCTTCAACCGACAAACCGGCCTGAGCCGACGCTATAACGCAGTCCACTCGCGTCCGTCGAATCCCTGCAACGGACGGAAGTTGCGCTTGTAGTCCATCTTCCGGTGTCCCTGGATCCAGTACCCCAGGTAGAGGTGGTCGCGCCCGTCGCGACGCGCCCATTCAAGTTGGCGCAGGATCGCCAGCGTGCCCAATCCGCGCGCGCCTTGGTCTGGATCGTAGAAGGTGTAGACCGCGGACAAGTCGTTGTCCCCGACCAGGTCGGTGACCGCGACCGCAAGCAGGCGATGACTGTCGCGCTGGCGCAGCTCCAGGAACCGCCCCTGCGCCCACGAACCCACCAGGAACTGATCGAACTCGAGCGCGCCGTGCCCGTCCATGCCGCCACCGGCATGGCGCGCGTGCAGGTAGCGTTGGTACAGCTCGAATTGTTCGTCGCTGCGTTGCGCGGCTAGCACCCTCATGTCGAGGTCGGCATTGCGCGCCAGGCAACGGCGCTGGCTGCGACTGGGCTGGAATTCGGCGACCGGGATGCGGACCGCGACGCACGCATGGCAGCCGCGGCAATGCGGCCGGTAGACGATGTCGCCGGAGCGACGGAATCCGGACTCCAGTGCCAGCGGGTACAACTGCGGCAGGCGTTCATCGCTCGGGTCCAGGACCAGGTCCCGGGCCGTGCGTTGTGGCCAATACCCACACGGGTGCTCGCCGGTGTGGAACACCCGCAAACCCGCTTCCCTGGAATCGTCGTCGCGCGAAGGCGTATTGCCCATGGCCCCAGCATAACTGCCGCACGTCGCAGGCGCCGCGCCACTGTCCCCAAGCTGAATGTCGCCGTTTGACGGTCAACCATCGGCCCGCCACTGGCGTTGATGGAGGTAATGGCGGCACCGTGCCGCCTGCCCCGGAGCACCCATGAAACGACTTCCGCTGTTGTTGCTTGTCCTCGCCGCGACCACCGCATCTGCCGCGGTCGTGGCCCAGTCCCGCGACCCTGGCGCCACCAAAGGCCAAGATGGCATGCGCGGCCACGGCGCCATGCACGGCCAAGGTGGCATGCGTGGCCACGACCGCGACCATGCGGGCATGGCGGGCATGGCTGGCATTGCAAGCCTGGATACCAATGCCGATGGCCGCATTTCCAAGGCCGAGCTCGCTGCCAATCCGAAGCTCGCTGCCCGTCTCGACAAGGAATTCGCCGCCATCGATAGCAATCGCGACGGCTACATTGTCCGCACTGAAATGCGCGCATGGGGCAGCAAGCAGCAGGCGCAGCGCATGGCGACGATGCAGGAACGCATCGCCCAGAAAATCGCCGCCGCCGACCTCAACCACGACGGCAAGCTCAGCAAGGCCGAAGTTGCGGAAAAGATGCCGAAGCTGCAAACGTCCTTCGCCTGGATGGATGACAACCGTGACGGCTTCATCAGTCCCGCCGAAATGCAGCCGATGCGCGCGCCTAAAGCAGTTCGATGACGCGCCACCCGCGCGCGCCATGCGAAACCTCGTAAGTGTCGACCACCGGCGTTGCGCCGGCATCGCTGATGCGTGACAGCTTGATGTCGCCCGCACCCGAAGGCGAACGCATGCGGTAATCGGAGATCGACAAGCGTGGCAGGCCCACGGCCGGGCATTGCGACAGCGCGATGACCTGTCCCGGCGTGGGCGGCAATGCGGCCAGCAATGCAGGCGATGGATCGCCTCCATCAATGGCCAGGCATACCGCCTGGTCGGCACGCTTTGGCAATTCGCCCGCCAGCACCGCCACTGCCAGTGCATCCGGGGTTGGTGAGGTGCCGGCCGGCAGTAACCCCCGGGCCTGAATCGGCGACGTGGATGGGCCGAGGTGGGAGTAGAACACCAGTCCGATCACCATCGCGATCACCAGCAGCAAGCCCATCTTCAACCGGAACGCGCGTTTGCGCCCGGGATCGTTGGCAGCCAGCGGCGCCTCGCTGTGGAACGCAGGCAGCCGGTAGCCGGTATCGCTGCGGGTACTGTCGAGCAATCCATGCCCGCGCAGCAACTCACGCGCGCGTGGCTGGTCCTCTGATCGCACCACCCAAACCGCCGGTTCCGGACCGACGCGTTCACTGTCTCGATAGCTGAAGTTCCCACGCAAGCCGCCGCGATACGAACGTCCTGCGGTCACCTGGACTTCAATGCCTTCGTCGCGCAGCAGCTTGGCGACGCCTTCGACGTTCTCGTGGCGCGGGCTGGAAAAGACCTGGCGCATGCGTGGCCTACGCCTCCGGCGCGAGGGTAGCGGGGTGGACGTCTTCGACCACCCGGATCAGGCCTTCCTGCGCGGTGCTGGCGACCAGGCGGCCGCTGCGGTCATAGATCATGCCTCGCGCAAGACCGCGGCCACCTTGGGCACTGGGGCTGTCGATGACATACAGCAGCCATTCGTCGGCACGGAAGGGACGATGGAACCACATCGCATGGTCCAGCGATGCCATCAACACGTCGGGTTGGTAGTAGCTGATACCGTGCGGGAACGTAGCGGTGCCCAGCAGGTGGAAATCACTGGCATAGGCGAGCAGGGCACGGTGCAGCTCGGGGGCGTCGCCAACACGCTCGGCCAGGCGGAACCAGACCTGTTGAAACGGGGGCCGCTTGGGTGGATTGAGTTCGTCGCGCATGCCCTCGCCGAACATCCGTACGTGGCGGAACTCAAAGGGTCCCATCCGCGACAGCCAGCGCTGGATCTTGCTCGATAGTTTGGCGAACACCTCGGGCGGCAGCGCCGGCGTTGGTTCGATGTCCTCGGGCATCGGCACCTCCGGCATCGTCATCTGGTGTTCGCCGCCCCCTTCATGTTCCTGGAACGAGGCCGCGCAGAAAAAGATCACCTTGCCGTGCTGGATCGCGGTCACCCGGCGCACCGAAAAACTGCCGCCATCGCGGGTGCGGTCGACGTGGTAGACGATCGGATGGTCGATGTCGCCGGCGCGAAGGAAGTAGGCATGCAGCGAATGCGCGTCGCGCGGCGCGCTCATGGTGGCCTGCGCGGCCGACAGCGCCTGGCCCAGGACCTGGCCGCCGAACACATATTTGGTGCCGATGTCGCGGCTCTCGCCCCGGAACAGGTTGTCTTCCAGCCGTTCCAGGGTCAGCAGTTCGAGCAGTTCGGTGACGGGTGCGGTGGAGTCTGGGACAGTCATTGGCGAAGTATAAACGGGGCAGCGATGCCAGCCGCGGGCACCATTCAATCCGCTGCAGTGATCCGCCGCAACGACACCGCGGTCATGACCCGACCCCAGGGAAACTTCGGCCCCGGATCGCGTTTGCGGCGCACGAGCTGGGTCGGGTCGTCGCTGGCCGCGACGTCTTCCCGGTCAAGATCCTCGTGTCCGGCAATGGCCGTCAACGCCGGCAACCCGGCTTGCAACCACTGCACCAGCGACAGCAGCGCTGCAATCTGCGCGTCCGGGTAAGCTTCGTCCATGGCCTGGTGACGGGCATCAAGCCAGCGTGGCCAGCGCCCGCTGTTGACCAGCTCGATCCCGACTGCGCGCGTGTTGTGGCCGCGAACATGGTGGGCAATGCGGCCAGGCTCGACCCAGCAGTGGAGGCTGCCATCGCGGTCGATGTAGTAGTGGCCGCTGTTGCCGGTGCCCGTTTGCGGATACAGGATGCGTTCGCCGTATTCGCGAGCGGTTGCCAGGTCCGGCAACTCGGTGCAATGCACGACCACCAGGTCCACTTTCGCCAGCGGACGCGATGGCAACTTGCCCGCGTAGGGAAGCGGTGCGTGGATTACGTCAATGGCGGGGGTCGTCGGCATCGCGCGGATGCTAGCATCGCCGCCATGCGCGGCCACTGCATCCTCTCCCACGGTTTCGAAAGCGGTCCCGATGCGACCAAGGTCACGGCCCTGGCCGAAGTCGCCGGCCGCCTGGGCTGGAGCCACGAACGCCCCGACTACACCGACCTCGACGCATGCCACGAGGTCAGTCCGCTCGGCGATGTGCCAGCGCGCCTGCAACGCCTGCTCGAGCTGACGCGCGCGGCAGCAGCGCGTGGACCGGTGGTATTGGCGGGATCCAGCCTCGGCGCCTGGATTTCCGCGCGGGTGTCACTCCAGGTTCCGGTCGCAGGCTTGTTCCTGCTGGAGCCGCCGATCGCCATGGCGCCGGCGCCGGCGATGGAGGCCGCCGAGATCCCCACCTCGGTTGTCCATGGCTGGAATGATGAACTGATCCCGGCGGCCGACGTGGTCGCCTGGGCCAGCGCACGCGGTGCGCGCCTGTTGCTGGTGGACGACAGCCATCGCCTCTCCGACCACGTCCGCGACAGCGCCGACGCCTTTGCGGTGTTGCTGGCGTCATTGCGCTGACGCCATCGCCATGAAATTTTTCGCAAGTTGCGGCAAGGGCCTCGAATACCTGCTGGCTGACGAGGTGTTGGCACTGGGTTGCGCGCGCGCGACCGCCACCGTCGCCGGAGTCAATGTCGAAGGCTCGATGGCCGACGCACTGCGCGCGGTGATGTGGTCGCGCCTGGCCAGCCGGGTCCTTTGGCCGCTGACCGAGTTCGAATGCAGCAACGAGCACGACCTGTACGCCGGCGCCGCGGCGCTGCCCTGGCAGCAACACCTGGACGCATCGATGACCGTCGCGGTCGATGCACACGTGTCCGGCAGCGGCATCACCCATGCACGCTACGCCGCGCAGCGACTCAAGGACGCCGTGGTCGACGTGCTGCGCGCGAACACCGGCGCCCGCCCTGACGTTGATACCGAGGCGCCGGACCTGCGCCTCAACCTGGTGGTGCGCAAGGGCCGGGCCATTATTTCGGTTGACCTTGGTGGCGG
>JBDSOZ010000114.1:0-3262 GCA_039914555.1 Luteimonas sp. | reverse complement strand
GCCGCGCCACCCTGTTGGACCTTGCGCAGCTTGATGTAGCCCCATTGGCCTTGCTTGGTGCTGACATTGCTGCGGAAGCTGTCGTTGCCTTCGCGCAACTCGCTCATGAAGGTGCTGCCTGGGCCCTCGAAAGCATTGAGGTAAAGATGCAGGTAGACGCTGCACACCGGTTGCGCGCTGCGGTTTCGCCAGGTCAGCTGTTGCCTGCCTTCAATGGTGTGCTTGACCGGGTCCAGGGTGGCGTCGATGGAATAGCGGACGACGCGATCGGACAAGGTGGCTTCGTTGCCGGTGCGGGCACCGCCCCAGGCAGCGGCCGCGCTTGGCACGGTGACTGCAGCCGCATCGCGACCGGCGGTCGCAATCGTGGCGCAGTTGCTGGCGGGTGCAGCGGCGGCTACGGCCACCGGTTGGGCCTGTGCGGCCAATGGCAGCCCGGCGGCAAGCGCCCAGGCCAGGAGCAGACGGTTGCGCATCAATGATTCCCCGGGAGACACGAATTGCCGAGCGTGGCGCAATCGCGAGTGCCCGGCAACCCCGACTGCCGGCCGATGCGGCGGGCGCGCTATCGCGCTATGGTTGGCGCCCGTTCCCGCGGGAGCGGCGTGGGAAACGCGCCAGCCCGCAGTGGCTCAGTCGTCGTCCTGCTCGAATTCCACCAGCACGTCCAGGTCGAAAGACAGCGCTTCCACCGCCTCACGGACCTTGCGCGCGGTTGATTCGTTGGGCGCGATGATTTCCAGTTCATGCGCGTTCGGGCCGCTGAGGTCACTGAGGCCGGCCGAGCTGGAATCGGCATCGTCCATCTTGTCCATCATGTCGGCCACTTCTTCGACGTGCTCGATCCCTTCGATGCTCTGCAACAGGTTGATCACGGCACGGGCGTCGTCGTCGCTTCCGGTCAGGCGCATGCGCAAGGTGGGCATCGGTGTGTCTCGCTATGGGGTACTGGCAGCCTAGGCATGCACGGGCCAATGCCGCGTGATGGTGCGACGACATCAAATCACGAGAACTCAGGGGGACGGAGGCGTCCGCCCCGGCACCGTGATATTGCACAGGTCGATGTGTCCGGCCGATGCCTTGTACCAGTCGTCGGTGCGATTGCGGCGCATCTCGACCAGTTGCGCGAACAATGGCGTGCCGGTGCGCAACACCTGCAATGGGGTGCGTAGGGCTGGCGCAACGTCGGCCTCGAGTGCGATCGACAGGATCGGCGTGCGCTGTTCGGGCTTCTCGTAGAAGCCCATCGGCTCGGGGCCGCGCGGGATCACGCTCAGCAGTTCCATGCCCTTGAGCACGCGACCGACGATGGTGATGTTGCGATCAAGTTGTCGTGGCGACTGGCCATCGACTACGTACAGCTCGGTGCCGTTGCTGGAATCGGCAGCGACGTCACGCCCGGCACCGAGGGTGCCGTAGCAGTGCGCCAACCAGGCCTGGCCCGCAGCAGGATCGCGCGCGGCCGCAAAGCCGTCGCTGAATCCGACTTCCGGCGCCCAGCCATCGCTGTCCGGGATCCTGTCGAAGCTGAGGCCCGCGCTGGCACGGGTGAATTCGGCAGGCAGGTGTGGCTTGGCATCGCCAAGCGACTTTCGATCCTTCTCGTCTTCGGTGGGGTCGCCAAACTGGACCACGAAGTTGTCCTGCGACCGATAGATGCTGAGCCCATCCCAGTAATGGCCATGAGCCAGGGTGCGGATGTTGGCGACGTGCGCGGGCGCGAATTGCGGCGCCAGCTCGATCACCACTCGTCCGCTGGCCAGCTGCATGTAGAGGATGTCGGCCGGATCGGGCGTGCGCCAGTCGCCGGGCTGCGAGGCCGCCAGCAGCTCCTTGCTGGTCTTGGGCTTGGCGGTGTCGTCGGCCGCATAGGTTAGGGCGGAACAGGCCAGCAGTGCGATGGCCAGGGACAGGCGCGGTAAGGACACGGCGGACTCCAGGAGTTGAACTCACCCGATTCTGTCACCCCCGGCCGACCAGCGCGGCAACGGCAACGTGGCGGGCCGGGGACGTGACTAGTGGCACATTCGCTATATCGAAGTTACTACTAGCATTGCCTGCAACTTAGCAGGAGCCAGCATGGCCGCATCGCCCAACCCGACCCAGGACAACGCCAGCGCCGAACTGCTGTTGCGCAAGTTCCAGAAGGAGCTGAGCGCAGGCACGGTGTCATTGGCCTTGCTCGGGGTCCTGGCCCGGGCGCAGGAGCCGATGTATGGCTACCAGATCGCCAAGCGCCTGGAGCAGGTCGGCGAGGGCGTGCTTGCCGGCAAGCAGAGCGCGCTGTATCCGGTACTGCGTAACCTCGAAAGCGCTGGCTTGCTGGAAAGCTTCGTCGAACCCTCGGTCTCCGGACCGCCGCGCCGCTATTACCGCATCACCGCCATCGGGCAACACACCCTGGGCGCCTGGGCCGACGCCTGGCGTGCCACCCGCGATTCCGTCGATTCCGTACTCCAGGGACCATCCGCATGAACACCATGCACACCACGCCATTGCCCACCACCATTGCCGACTACCTTGCGCAGTTGCGCAATGCGCTTGCCGGCGCCGATCCGGCATTGATGCAGGACGCCTTGTATGACGCCGAGGAGTACCTGCGCTCGGAACTTGCCGCGCACCCGGACCAGTCGGAGGCGCAAGTGATTGCCGCCGTTGCCGGCAGCTATGGGGCGCCCGAAGAAGTCGCTGACATCTATCGCGACACCGAGGCCAAGGTGCAGACCGCGTTGCGGTCACCGCCACCGCGGCCGCGCAGTTCGGCCCTGGGCCGCTTCTTCGGCGTCGCCGCGGATCCGCGCACCTACGGCGCCTTGTTTTATTCGATCCTGGCGCTGGCCACCGGCATTTTCTATTTCACCTGGGTGGTGGCCGGAGTTTCAATCTCGTTCGGATTGTCCGTGATCATCATCGGGATCCCGTTCGTGATCCTGTTCCTGGGCTCGGTGCGGTTGTTGTCGCTGGTCGAGGGCAGGATCGTCGAAGTGATGCTCGGCGAACGCATGCCGCGCCGGCCGGTGTATGCCGATCGCGATCGTCCGATCTTGACGCGCATCGGTGCGATGTTCACCGATCCGCGCACCTGGTCGGCAATGCTGTACATGCTGGCGATGTTGCCGCTGGGCGTGCTGTACTTCGCCGTTACGGTGAGCTTGCTGAGCGTGTCGCTCGGGCTGGCATCAACCCCGCTCCTGGTCTGGCTCGGTTATATCAACGACGGGATGTACATCGACCACTATTGGCTGCAGAACGCGCACAACCT
>JBDSOZ010000111.1:0-18368 GCA_039914555.1 Luteimonas sp. | reverse complement strand
CCAACGGCGTCGTGGCGCCATAGCCAGATTCGATCCAGGCACATCCCGGGGCCACATGCGCGTCGATCTTGACCGGCAATGTCGCCGCGCCACCCGCCGCCGCGACTGTGGCCATCGCACCGGCTGTGATGCCGGCAGCCTGCGCGTCGGCTGGGTGCAGGGTAATGCGCGCACCCACCGTCAATGGATGTGCCTGCAACGCAGCTGCGCGGCGGACGACGCCGTCGGTCCGGTAAATGGCCTGGGACATTGCCACCTCGAGCCCGCTGCCGGTGACCACAGGGGCCTTGCCCTTCACCACGTTGACCGGTCGCGGGGACATGCTGGCGCGGGCACCGGCAAAGTCCGTGAACTCGAAGCCGGCGACGCCGAGCATGCCACCCAGCGCACGCAGCACGCGCCACCCGGCACGCGCGTCACCGGGCAGCTTGCCGCCGGCGACGGCTTGCTGTTCGCGACCATCGACGTTGGTCAAGGTCGCATCGATTTCCGGCAAGGCGCCAATCGGCAGGATCACGTCGGCAATCCTGCGGGTGGATTGGCACGCGAACTGGCTGAACGCCACGACCTGTGCATTGGCAAGCGACTGCATCGCCAACGCCGGGTCGGCGAAGTCGAGACCGGGCTCAATCCCGTAGATGACATAGGCCGTGCGCGCTTCGCGCAGCATGGCCTGGGCGTCGCGCGAGGCCGGCAGCACGCCATGGGTCGCAAGCCCCAAGGCATTGGCGCCTTGCGGGATGCGGCACAGCGCGGCGTTGTTGGCGGTTGCGAATTCGCGCGCGGCGCTGCGGATCGCGCTCGCATGGGGGCCGGCTTCGGCCACCCCACCGACGATCACCAGCGCGCGGCTCGCATCGCCCAACGCGACCTTGCCGAGTGCGTTGGCCAATTGTGACGGCGGCACGATCTGCTTGCTGGCGACTTCGAACGAAAACTCGAAGTCCACCGGATTGACCACGTGCACCTTGGCGCCCCGCTCCACTGCCTTGCGCACGCGCGCATGCAGCAGCGGAAGCTCGAAGCGCAGTTGCGAGCCGACGATCACGATCGAATCGGCCTGCTCGATCGCTGCCACCGCCATCGCGAACGGTTCGGCAATCGCGCCGTCGGAGAGGTCCTGCTGCGCAATCCTGTGGTCCAGGTTACCGGTGCCGAGTGCGTCGGCCAGGCGTGCCAGCAGCGAACCTTCCTCGTTCGACGTTGCCGGGTGCACCAGCATCCCAAGTTCATCGGCACCGTTGTCGCGCAGGATCCCGGCAGCTTTTTCCAGGGCTTCGTCCCAGCTGGCTTCGCGCCAGTCGGCGTCATTGCCGTTGCTGGCCACGCGCACCATCGGCCGGATCGCTCGGTCCTCGGCATACAGTCCTTCGTGCGAGTACCGGTCGCGGTCGGAAAGCCAGCATTCATTGACGTCTTCGTTGTCGCGCGGCACCACCCGCAGCACGTCGCCGCGGCGCACGTGCAGGAACAGGTTGCTGCCGAGCGCGTCGTGGTATCCCAGCGACGTCTTCGCAATCAGTTCCCACGGCCGAGCCCGGAAGCGGAATACCTTGTTGGTCAAAGCGCCCACCGGGCAGACGTCAATGACGTTGCCGGAGAGTTCAGTGGTCAGTGGCTTGCCGTCGTAGGTTCCGATCTGGAGGTTTTCCCCACGCATCATCCCGCCAAGTTCGTAGGTGCCGGCGATCTCGGCGGTAAAGCGGATGCAACGCGTGCACTGGATGCAGCGGGTCATGTCGGTCGCAACCAAGGGGCCCATGTCCTCGTCGGCCACCACCCGCTTGCGCTCGGAGAAGCGCGAGACGGAGCGGCCATAGCCCATCGACAGGTCCTGCAACTCGCACTCGCCACCCTGGTCGCAAACCGGGCAGTCCAACGGATGGTTGATCAGCAGGAACTCCATCACGTTGCGCTGCGCCTTGAGCGCCTTGTCGCTGCGGGTGCGCACCTGCATCCCATCCATCACCGGGGTCGCGCAGGCTGGCGCAGGCTTGCCCATTTTCTCCACGTCCACCAGGCACATCCGGCAGTTCGCCGCGATCGCCAGCTTGTCGTGGTAGCAGAAACGCGGGATCGCGATGCCGGCCTTGTCGGCGGCCTGGATGATCATCGAGCCCTTGGGTGCGGCCATCTCGACCCCGTCGATGAAGACGGTGACGTGGTCGGGCGGCAGGTTCGGATTGACCGGTTGCGCGCTCATGCAGCCACCGCCTTCGCGACTACGGTGCCGTTGCGCTGGTCGTCCACCAGGAAACGCCGGTTCACGATCGCGTACTCGAACTCGTCCCAGTAATGGCGCAGGAAACCCTGCACTGGCCACGCGGCAGCCTCGCCGAAGGCGCAGATGGTGTGGCCTTCGATCTGGCCTGCAGAGGCGCGCAGCATCTGCAGGTCGTCCAGCGTCGCCTCCATCGCAACAATGCGACCGAGCATTCGATGCATCCAGCCGGTGCCTTCGCGGCAGGGGGTGCACTGGCCACAGCTTTCCTGCATGTAAAAGCGGCTGATGCGATGGCAGGCGCGGACCATGCACGCGGTTTCGTCCATCACGATCACCGCGCCAGAACCCAGGCCCGACCCCGCCTTTTGCAGGGCATCGTAGTCCATGGTCAGTGCCAGAATGGTGGCGCCGGGCAGTACCGGCATCGACGATCCACCCGGGATCACGGCCTTGAGCTGGTGCCCATTGCGAACGCCGCCAGCCAGTTGCAGCAGCTCGGTGAAGGGGGTGCCCAGGCGGATCTCGAAATTGCCGGGATTGTTGACGTGGCCCGATACCGAGAACACCTTGGGGCCGCCGTTGTTGGGCTTGCCCAGGTTGAGGAACCACTCGGGACCATTGCGGATGATCGCCGGTACCGAGGCGTAGGTCTCGGTGTTGTTGATCGTGGTGGGCTTGCCATACAGGCCGAAATTGGCCGGGAACGGCGGCTTGTAGCGCGGCATGCCCTTCTTGCCTTCCAGCGATTCCATCAGCGCGGTTTCCTCGCCGCAGATGTACGCGCCCGCGCCCAGCGCGTTGTGGATGTCGATATCCACGCCACTGCCGAGGATGTTGGCGCCCAGCCAGCCGTGCGCATAGGCCTCGCGGGTGGCTTCTTCCAGGTGCTCAAAGGGCTCGTGGTGGAACTCGCCGCGCAGGTAGTTGTAGGCGACTTTGCTGCCGGTTGCGTAGCACGCGATGGCGATGCCTTCGATGACCGCGTGCGGGTTGTAGCGCAGGATGTCGCGGTCCTTGGCAGTGCCCGGTTCGGACTCGTCGGAGTTGCAGAGGATGTACTTCTGCATGTCGCCCTTGGGCATGAAGCTCCACTTCAGGCCGGTGGGGAATCCGGCGCCGCCACGGCCACGCAGGCCCGACTGCTTGACCATGTCGATCACCGCGGCCGGTTCGATCTTTTCCTCGAGGATCTTCCGCAGTGCCGCGTAACCGCCGGTCTTCAGGTAGTTTTCGTACGACCACGGTTTGTCGAAGTGCAGCGTCGTGTAGACGACGTTGTGCTCCTGGGGGGCCGGGCCGACCGGGCCGCTGTTGTGCGCTTGCGCCATCGCTCTGCCCTACTCCAGGCCGTCCAGCAGCTCGTCGACCTTGTTGGCGTCGAGCTTCTCGTGGTAGTGGCCGTTGATCACCATGACTGGCGCGCCGCAACAGGCAGCGACGCATTCTTCCTCGCGCTTGAGGTAGACCCGACCATCGATGGTGGACTCACCGAGCTTGCAGCCGAGCTTGCGTTCCGCGTGCGCCACCAGATCTTCGGCGCCGTTGAGCCAGCAGCTGATATTGGTGCAGATGGCGACGTTGTTGCGACCGACCGGGTGGATCTCGAACATCGAATAGAACGTGGCGACCTCATACGCCCACACGGGCGGCAAGCCGAGGTACTTGGCCACCGCGGCGATCAGTTCGTCACTCAGCCAGCCGCCATTCTGGTCCTGCGCCGCTTGCAGGCCCTGCAACACCGCAGAACGCTTGCGGTCGGGTGGGAACTTGCCCAACCAATGGTCGATGTGGGCGCGGGTGGCATCCGTCAGCGCGACCATCGGGTCGACGTTGCGGGCGTTTTCAAAATTGCCTGTGGCTTTCATTGGTCCAGGGCCCTATCGGTCGATTTCGCCGAAGACGATGTCGTAGGTGCCGATCATCGCCACCACGTCCGACAGCATGTGGCCCTTGGTGAACTCATCCATCGATGACAGATGGGCAAAGCCTGGCGCGCGCAGGTGCACGCGGAACGGCTTGTTGGCGCCGTCGCTGACCAGGTAACAGCCGAATTCGCCCTTCGGAGCTTCCACCGCGGCGTAGGTTTCGCCAGCAGGCACACAATAGCCTTCACTGAACAGCTTGAAGTGGTGGATCAAGGCTTCCATGTCGTCCTTCATCTCCTCGCGGGAGGGCGGCGCGACCTTGAAATTGTCGACCATCACCGGGCCGGGGTTGGCCTTCAGCCACTTCACGCACTGGGTGATGATCCGCGCGGACTGGCGCATCTCGGCGATCCGCACCAGGTAACGATCGTAGCAGTCGCCGTGGGTGCCAACAGCAAGGTCGAAGTCGACTTCGGCATACTTCGCATACGGCTGCTTCTTGCGCAGGTCCCATTCAACGCCGGAGCCACGCAGCATCGGCCCGGTCATGCCCCAGGCCCGCGCCTGCGCCGGCGAAATCACCCCGATGCCGACCGTCCGCTGCTTCCAGATGCGGTTGTCCGTGAGCAGGGTTTCGTACTCGTCGATCCGATGCGGGAAGTCGTTGGCGAAGGCGTCGAGGTAGTCGAGCATCGACCCTTCGCGCCACGCATTGAAGCGCTTCAACGACTGACCCTTGCGCCACTTGGATTCGCGATACTTCGACATCCGATCCGGCAGGTCGCGATAGACCCCGCCCGGACGATAGTAGGTCGCGTGCATGCGCGCACCGGACACCGCCTCGTAAACGTCCATGAGCTCTTCGCGCTCGCGGAACGCGTACAGCATCAACGCCATTGCGCCGAGGTCGAGGCCATGGGTGCCAACCCACATCAGGTGGTTCAGGATCCGGGTGACCTCATCGAACAACGTGCGGATCCACTGTGCCCGCGGCGGTGCCTCGATCCCCATCAAGGTCTCGATCGCACGGACATAAGCGTGCTCGTTGCACATCATCGAGACATAGTCGAGCCGGTCCATGTAACCGATCGACTGGTTGAACGGCTTGGACTCGGCCAATTTCTCGGTGCCACGGTGCAACAGGCCGATATGCGGGTCGGCACGCTGCACGGTTTCGCCGTCCATTTCCAGGATCAGGCGCAATACCCCGTGTGCCGCCGGGTGCTGCGGGCCAAAGTTCAAGGTGTAGTTGCGGATTTCCTTGCGGGCTTCAGCCGGATTACTGGCAAATCCCGTGCTGGCGGTTTGCGCGTCCATCAGGCGACTCCCGCCGGGCCGATGCCGCTGTCAATCTTCAGGTCGTGGTCTTCGCCGCGTGCAGTTGCAAAGCGGGCGTCGTCGCGAATCACGCGCGGAACGGTGATCCTAGGCTCCACCGAGGTCACCGGCTCGTACACCACGCGCCGCAACTCGGCGTCGTAGCGGACTTCGACATTGCCGATCAGCGGGAAGTCCTTGCGGAACGGATGGCCGACAAAACCGTAATCGGTGAGGATCCGGCGCAAGTCCGGGTGCCCGCTGAAGACGATGCCGAACATGTCGAAGGCTTCGCGCTCGAACCAGTCCGCAACCGGCCACAGGTCGGTCACCGATTCCACCGTTGGCAGGGCGTCGTCGGGCGCGAAACAGGTCGCGCGCAGGCGCTGGTTGTGTTGCAACGACAGCAGTTGCACCACCACCGCGAAACGGCTGCGCGGCGCGGTGATGTTGGCTTCGCCCTGCGGCTGCGGCCTCTGTTCGCTGGAGACTTCGCCGAACTGGAATCGGCCCGCGCCCTTGCCGGAAACGCCGCGCGAGAATCCCTGCGACGACACCCCGGTATCCCATTCGTCGCTGCCATAACCCATGTAATCGGCGCCGCAGACATCGATCAGCATTTCGAAGCCGAATTCATCGCGCAGTGCGCGGCAGCATTGGTGCCAGTCCGCAGCATCGACCACGATCCCGACTTCGCCACGGGGATCGGCAACACTCACCCCGGCGCCGGGAAAGCGCGCGCGCAGGGTGTCGGCGAGAATCGCGGCTGGCATCGCCATCAGCGCATCCCTGTCTTGTTTTCGCCGAAATTGGTGGAGCGGCGGATTTTCTTCTGCAATTGCAGGATGCCGTAGGTCAGCGCCTCGGCGGTCGGCGGGCAACCCGGGACGTAGATGTCCACCGGTACGATCCGGTCGCAACCACGGACCACGGCATAGGAATAATGGTAATAGCCGCCGCCATTGGCGCAGCTGCCCATCGAAATGACCCATTTGGGGTCGGGCATCTGGTCGTAGACCCGACGCAACGCCGGCGCCATTTTGTTGACCAGGGTTCCTGCCACGATCATGACGTCGGATTGGCGCGGCGAGGGCCGGAACACCACCCCGAAGCGGTCCAGGTCGATCCGCGAAGCGCCGGCATGCATCATCTCGACCGCGCAGCAAGCCAGGCCGAAGGTCATCGGCCACATCGAACCGGTGCGCGCCCAGTTGAGCAGCGCGTCCGAACTCGTCGTGACGAAGCCTCGCTCGAGCAGCGGGTTCTCACCCTCCGGACGCAGGATGTCGTCGACCCGTCCGTCCGGCAGCGGATTGTTGACCAGGCGCGCGACTGATTCGCTCAGGCCCACGGGATCACTCCCATTCCAGCGCTCCCTTCTTCCATGCGTAGACGAAACCAAACACCAGCAACGCCAGGAACACGCCCATCTCCACCAGGCCAAACACACCGAGTTCGCGGAACACGACGGCCCAGGGAAAAACGAACGCGATTTCAAGATCAAACACGATGAACAGGATCGCGACCAGGTAATAGCGCACGTCGAAACGCATGCGCGCGTCCTCGAACGCGGGGAACCCGCATTCGTACGGCGACAGCTTTTCGGCGGTCGGGCGCTTGGGCCCGAGGACGTTGCCAACGACGATCAGGGCAATGCCGATGCCGGTAGCAACGATCAGGAACAGCAGGGTCGGCAAGTATTCGGCCAGCACGCGGTCCTCTTCTGGCCTCCTGGCCGTTCGACCGGACGTCCTGTCCGGATTTTGCGATCTGGTGCCCAAGGGGGGACTCGAACCCCCACGACCTAAGCCGCTACCACCTCAAGGTAGTGCGTCTACCAATTCCGCCACCTGGGCAATGTCTGCGAATTTTAACGTGTAGAAATTTAACGTGGGTCAGTTGCCCGCAGGCGCAGCCGGAACCGTTGAACCCGGAGCTTTGCCTGTCGGCGCACTGGGCGCCGCCGGCACGGTGCTGTTGCCCTTGGCAGCAGGCGCGGCCGGTGCCGCTGGCGTTTCCGCCATCAGGCCAAGGTCAGCCTGGGTCGGACCTTGCGGCGTCGCCTTGTGGGTCGCATACCAGGCCATGCCCATGCTGATGGTAAAGAACACGATGGCAAGCCACTTGGTGCTCTTGGACAGGAAACTCGACGCGCCGCGGGCGCCGAACACGGTCGCCGACGCGCCACCACCGAAACCGGCGCCAGCCTGCGCGCCCGAACCGCGCTGCATCAGGATCAGCGCGATCATGGCGATCGCCAGGAGCACGTAAACGATGTTGAGTATCAGGATGAGCATGGGGGCAAAAACGCTTCCGTCTGTGGATCAGGGCGCCGCCGCGGCTGCGATGGCAAGGAAATCAGCGGCCACCAGCGCAGCGCCACCGATCAGCCCGCCATCGACGTCGGGCTGTGAAAGCAGCGCGGCGGCATTGTCGGGCTTGCAACTGCCGCCATACAGGATCGGCAGCAAGCCGGCAATTTTAGCATCGCGGGCCTCGACTTCGCTACGGATGAAGGCGTGGACGGCCTGCGCCTGGGCGGGGCTGGCGGTCCGGCCCGTACCGATGGCCCATACCGGCTCATAGGCAATGATCGCGTCCTGGAACGCCTCGAGCCCGGCCAGCTCGAATACCGGCTGCAATTGGCCCTGGATGCAAAACTCGGTCTGCCCTGACTCCCGCTGGTGCAGGGTTTCGCCGACGCACAGGATTGGCACCAGGCCCGCCCTGCGCGCCGCCACGAACTTGCGGGCGACGAGCTGGCTGTCTTCGTTGTGGTACTGGCGGCGCTCGGAATGCCCAACCAGGCCGTAGCGCGCACCCACGTCGGCCAGCATCGAAGCAGAAACCTCGCCGGTGAATGCGCCCTTCTCGTTGGCACTGACGTCCTGGGCGCCGAATCCGATGCCCGTATCGCCATACCGGTGGACCAGGTCTGCCAGGTAGGGCAAGGGTGGCAGGACCACCAATTCGACCCCCGATGGCACCGAACCTGCGGCGATGCCTGCAGCAATGGCATCCATCAAGCCATGCGCAAACGCATGGTTGCCGTGCAACTTCCAGTTTCCCGCTACGATCTTGCGGCGCACGGTGCGCTCCGTCGGGTCAAGGCTGCGCAGTTTACCAGCCGATCGCGCGCAAGGCGCGCTCCTACTTCAGTTTGATTTCGCGCAGGCGCTCTTCAAGGTAAGCCTGGGCCGTGATGGGGTCTTGATAGCGGCTCGGATTGTTGGCGCTGATGCACGATGGCAACACGTCGATCACGAAGTCTGGATTCGGATGCAGGAAATATGGCGTGGAATACCGCGGCAGGCGAGCCGCTTCGCCGGGCGGGTTGACCACCCGATGGGTGGTGGATGGATACACATGGTTGGTCAGGCGCTGGAGCATGTCGCCGATATTGACCACGATGGTGTCGGCGTCGGCGGTGAACGGAACCCATTGGCCTTTGCGCGACAGCACTTCCAGGCCCGCCGCACTGGCACCGACCAGTAGCGTGATCAGGTTGATGTCTTCGTGCGCGCCGGCGCGCACGTTGGGGACGTCCGTGGTGGTGATCGGTGGATAGTGGATCGGACGCAGGATTGAATTGCCGAAATTGGTCTTGTCGGCGAACCAGTTTGCAGGCAGGCCGATATGCAGTGCCAGCGCCGACAGCACCTGTGATCCCAAGGCGTCGAGCGCGGTGAACAGACCGTAGCCGATTTCCTCGAATTCCGGTATTTCCGTGGGCCATTGGTTTGCAGGCATGTCGGCGGCGTATTTGGATGTGCGCGGGATCTCGCGCCCGACGTGCCAGAACTCCTTCAAGTCCGGATAGCTCGAGTCCTTCGCGGTCTCGACCATGAACGGCGTATAGCCGCGTGCGCCACCACCACCGGGCACGTGATATTTGCGCTTGTCGGCGTCCGCCAGCGCGAAGAAACGCTTGAATACGTCGTAGGCGTTGTCAATCAGCGCAGGGTCAATGCCGTGCCCACGGATGCCGGCGAACCCCCACTCGCGATACGCGGCCCCCAGTTCGGACACGAACGCATCGCGGTCGGCCTGGCTGGTCGGGTTGGTAAAGCGACGGATGTCAAAGGTCGGGATGGCATTGGTCATAGGGGTATCCCCAAGGATTAAGTTGCCGCGCGCACCGCTTCGGCAAGCGCGTCGAGCGTGGACTGCATCAAGCCAGACTCGTCTGCTTCGACCGTGACCCGGATCACCGGTTCCGTCCCGGACGCACGCAGGAAGGCCCGGCCGCGCCCTGCGACCGCGGCCTGCGCGCTGGCCAGTGCTGCCTGCACGCTTGCCGCTTCGGCGGGCCTGGCACCATTGCCGTAGCGCACGTTGATGGTCTTCTGTGGCACCCGCTGCATGCCCTGCAAGGCAGCACGCAGGGGCGTGCCCGTGCGATGCAGCACTTCCAGCACCTGCAGCGCGCTGACGATGCCATCGCCGGTGTTGGCACGGTCCAGGCACAGCAGGTGCCCGGAAGCTTCGCCACCAAGCACGCCGCCATGCTGCAGCAGGGCCTGGTGGACGTGGCGGTCGCCCACGTTGGCGCGCACGAACTCAATACCGCGCTCACCCAGTGCGCGTTCGAATCCGAAATTGCTCATCAGGGTCCCGACCACCGGCCCGCGCAACCGACCACTGTGCTGCCAGTCCGACGCCAACAGGTACAGCAGGTCGTCGCCGTCGCAGACCCCGCCTTCCCGGTCCACGAACAGCACGCGATCGCCATCACCGTCGAATGCAATGCCCAGGTCAGCGCTGGTCGCCAGGACCTGGGCAACCAGGTGTTCTGGGTGGGTCGAGCCCACGCCATCATTGATGTTGACGCCGTTCGGGTCGATGCCGATGGCCTCGACCCGCGCACCCAGTTCGCGCAGGACCAGCGGCCCGAGTTGGTAGGTGGCACCGTTGGCGCAATCCATGGCAATCCGCATGCCGCCAAGGTCGAAGCCCCTGGGCACCGAGTTCTTGCAGGCTTCGACATAGCGACCGACGGCATCGCGGGTCCGCACGGCCTTGCCCAGGTGCTCCGAAGACACGGTGCTGAACGGCTGCTCGAGTGCTGCCTCGATCGCCAGTTCGGTGGCGTCGTCGAGCTTTTCGCCCTGGGCGGAGAAGAACTTGATGCCGTTGTCGTAATGGGGATTGTGCGAGGCCGAAATCACGATGCCGCCGTCGGCGCGCATTGAATGGGTGAGATGGGCCACTGCCGGCGTCGGCATCGGGCCCATCAGCTGCACGTCGACCCCGGCTGCTACGAGCCCCGCCTCGAGCGCGGCTTCGAACATGTAGTTGGATATCCGGGTGTCCTTGCCGATGATCACCACCGGCTTGCGCCACGCGCCTTCCCCACGCGCCGCGCGCAGCGCATGCCCGTAGGCGTTGCCCAGCCTGAGCACGAAATCGGCGGAAATGGCGCCCTCGCCGACCCGGCCCCGGATGCCGTCGGTACCGAAGTATTTGCGGCGCGCGCCGGAAGCCGCGTTCAAGCGACGACCTCGGTGTCTTCCTGCGGCTGCGGTTGCTTCATCAGCATGGCCAACAGGTCGGCGAGGTGATCGCGCAGTTCGCGGCGATCACAGATCTGGTCGATCGCGCCATGTTCCAGCAGGAACTCGGAGCGCTGGAAGCCTTCCGGCAAGGTTTCGCGCACTGTTTGCTCAATCACGCGCGGGCCGGCAAACCCAATCAATGCCTCGGGTTCGGCCAGGTTGATGTCGCCGAGCATGGCCAGCGACGCGGAAACGCCACCGGTGGTGGGATGGGTCATGACTGAAATATAAGGCAACCCTGCTGCACGCAAGCGCCCGAGCGTGGCCGAAGTCTTGGCCATCTGCATCAGTGAGAACAGGCTTTCCTGCATGCGCGCGCCGCCCGTCGCGGTGAAACACACCAATGGCGAGCGAATTTGCAACGCCCGCTCGGCCGCCAGCGCGAATCGCTCGCCAACCACCGAGCCCATCGAACCGCCCATGAACGCAAAATCGAACGCACAGGCGACCAGCGCGTGGCCCTTGAGCGTGCCCTGCATCGCGATCAACGCATCGCGCTCGCCGCTGGATTTCTGTGCGGCCTTGATCCGATCCGAATACTTTTTCTGGTCCTTGAACTTGAGCACGTCGGTCGGCCCCAGCGCGGCGCCGATCTCGCTGCCGCTGTCGGGATCGAGCAGCGCCAGCAACCTTGCCCGGGCCCGGATTGCCATGTGGTGGCCGCACTTGGGGCAAACCTCGAGGTTTTCCTCAAGCTCGGGCCGGTACAGCACGGCGCCGCACTTGTCGCATTTCTCCCACAGTCCTTCGGGCACGCTGCGCTTGCGGCTGGTCGCCGTCTCGGTGCGGATGCGCGCAGGCATCAGTTTCTTCAGCCAGCTCATTCAGGAAGATTCACGGACAAGGGTGTGACTGTCCAGTCTAAGCCCCCCGCCGTGGCAGCCGCCATGACGGCCGCGGCAACCGCGATCAGACCGCGTCGATCGCGGCCCGGAGCGGCGCCAGGAATGCCGTTGCACGCAGGGCGGCGTCGTCGGGGTCGACCGCTCCGGCCAGCGCCTGGACCAGGGCGCTGCCGACCACCACCCCGTCGGCATGGGCCGCCATCGCTGCCGCGGTCGCGGCGTCCTTGATCCCGAATCCAACCATGACCGGCAACGCACAGGACTTGCGTAACCAGTCCAGGCGGCGACCGGCGTCGCCGGAGTCCAGTACGTCGGCGCCGGTGACGCCGGCCAGGCTGACGTAATAGAGATAGCCGCGCGCACCTTCGCAAATCAGGTGCAGGCGTTCGGCGGAGGTTGTGGGTGCCGCCAGCGCAACCAGCGCGAGGCCGTGCGCGTCGAAAGCCTCGCGGTATCCGGCTGCTTCCTCGGGCGGCAAGTCCACCAGCAGCACGCCATCCACGCCTGCAGCGACCGCTTCGCGCGCGAACTCCGCGGCGCCGCGGATTTCGATCGGATTGAGGTAACCCATCAACACCACCGGCGTGGCATCGTCGCCTTGGCGGAACTCGCGCACGAAACCAAACACGCATTGCAGGTCGACACCGCGCGCCAAAGCGCGCTCGGAGCTGCGCTGGATGACGGCGCCATCCGCCATCGGATCCGAGAACGGTACCCCAAGCTCGAGCACGTCCGCGCCTGCCGCGACCAGTGCGTGCAGGATCGCTGGCATCACCGCGGGCGATGGGTCGCCTGCCGTGACGAAGGGAACCAAGGCCTTGCGCCCTGCAGCGCGCAGGGCATCGAGGCGCGCCTGCAATCGGCTCATCCCGGGGTGCTTTTGCCTGGACCCACGCGCTCCGGCATCTTCACGCCGGCAGCCTTGTATTCAGCGGCAAGCTCGGATTCGCCGACATCAATGCCACGTTCGGCACCCAGGCCATCCAGGTGTTCGTTGAGCATGCGCCGGTACATGGTCGTCATGTAGTCGAGGAAACCCTTGCGTTCGGCCGCAGCTGCGGCGCCCACGCTCGCCAGGTAACCATGGGCATTGAAACGCGCAGCCGCGAACAGGCTGGCCATGTTGATCCGCAGCAGCCCATGCTCGTTGGCCTGGCGGTTGGTCAATTCCAGGTACTCATTGACGCAGGCAAAAAAGGCCGGGTCGACTTCTTGGGTGTTTTCTTTGTTGATGTTCTCTTCGGTCACGTTGCTGCCTCCCGGCGTGGTTCGTTGGTGGTTTTACCGAGAGCAGCGACGGTATGCAGGTCCTTGTCGCCGCGCCCGGAGAGATTGCAGAGGACGATGGCATCACCCGGCAGGTCGCGCGCCAGTTCGATCGCCCGGGCAATCGCGTGGCTGGACTCCAGCGCCGGCAGGATGCCTTCGCACCGGGCCAGGCGATGGAACGCCGCAAGCGCGTCGGCATCGGTGACGCCGATATAGTCGACCCGCCCACAATCCTTGAGGAAGGCGTGTTCGGGGCCGACGCCTGGATAGTCGAGTCCCGCCGAGATCGAATGGGTCTCGGTGACCTGGCCGTCGTCGTCGCAGAGGACGTAGGTTCGATTGCCGTGCAACACGCCGACGCGACCTGCAGACAACGACGCCGCATGACGGCCACTGTCGATCCCTTCGCCGGCGGCTTCGACTCCCACCAGCTGGACGTCGCGGTCGTTGAGGAAGGCGTGGAAAATGCCGATGGCATTGCTGCCGCCACCGACGCAGGCGGTGACGATATCCGGCAGGCGGCCGTGTTCGGCCAACATCTGCGCCCGAGCTTCGCGCCCCACCACCGCGTTGAAATCACGCACCATGCGCGGGTACGGATCCGGGCCGGCCACGGTGCCGATGATGTAGAACGTGTCGCGGACGTGCGCGACCCAGTCGCGCATGGCTTCGTTGAGCGCGTCCTTGAGTGTTGCCGAGCCACTGGTGACCGGCACCACGGTCGCACCGAGCATGTACATCCGGTCGACGTTGACCTGCTGGCGGGCGATATCGGTGGCGCCCATGTAAACCACGCACTCCAAACCAAGCCGCGCCGCGACCGTCGCACTCGCGACTCCGTGCTGGCCAGCGCCAGTCTCGGCGATGATCCGGGTCTTGCCCATCCGGCTGGCCAGCAGGGCCTGGCCGATGGTGTTGTTAATCTTGTGCGCGCCAGTGTGGTTCAGGTCTTCGCGCTTCAACAGGATGCGTGCGCCGCCGACTTCCCGACTCAGTCGTTCGGCAAAATAGATCGGGCTCGGGCGGCCAACGTAATGCGCGAGGTCCGCTTCGAATCGGGCAATGAAGGCGGGGTCGGCGCGCGCTTCGTCGTAGGCTGCCGCAAGCTCGCGCAGCGGTTCCATCAGGGTTTCCGCGACGAATCTTCCACCATGCCGGCCAAAGTGGCCGTTGGCGTCGGGCCACGCATGGAAATCGATTTCGGGAACGGTGGCTGCCTGGGGCTTCATCGGACGACGGGCGCTGCCGGCAACCGGCACTGGGCGGGACAGTGTAGGGGAAAAGCGTGCAATGCCGGCTACGAGGCCTCGTGCTCGACGTGGCAATCGGCTTTGCGTACCTGCTCGACGAATCGGCGCATGCACTCGCCATCCTTGATGCCGGGCGCTGATTCGATCCCGCTGGATACATCCACGCCCCACGGCAACGCCGAGACAATCGCATCAAACACGTTGTCTGAAGTCAGGCCACCCGCCAGCAGCGCTGGCTTGTCCAGTTCCCTGGGCACCCGGTTCCAGTCAAACGTGCGGCCAGTACCGCCAGCGGAACCATCCAGGTGGCTGTCAAATACGAACCCGGCCGCCCCTGGATAGCGTGCACGCAGTTCCGTCACGTCGATGTCCCGTGAGCCACCCATTGCCACCGCCTTGAGGAAGGGAACCCCAAATCCGCGGCAGAAAGCATCGTCTTCGCTGCCATGGAATTGCAACAGGGTTGGTCGTACCAGTTTCACGGCCTCGCGCACCTCGTCCATGCTGTTGTCCATGAACAAGGCCACGGAATCGACCATCGGGGCAACGGCCTGTCGCATCACCCGCGCCTGGCGTGGATGCAGGCAGCGTGGACTCCCGGTGGCAAAGATGAAGCCGACGGCATCGACCCCCAGCTCGCCGGCCAGGCGCACGTCACCGGCACGGGTCATTCCGCAAAACTTGATGCGCGTGCGAAACAGGGACCGGCGGATCTGAATCGGGATCATCGCTCCTCCATGGGGTTTGTGTGCGGCGTCAGAGTCACGATCGCAGGCAGGCCGCATTCCGGTGGATACAAGGGTCCAACGAACGCGAGGCCTGCAGACGCTGCTGTCGGGCCGGCAACCGTGCGGTCGCGCCCCGCCAGTAACTGGCCAGGCCAGCCTTCGTCGGCTTCGGCCCGCCCCACCGTCAACAGGGTACCCACGATGTTGCGCACCATATGGTGAAGAAACGCGTTGGCGCGCACCTCGATCTCCACCACATCGCCATCCCGACGCACGCTGATGTGCTGCAGGTCGCGGCGTGCGTGGGGTGCCTGGCATTGGGCGGCGCGGAAGGCCGAGAAGTCATGTTCTCCAAGCAAAGCCTGCGCTGCCCGGTCCATTGCCTGGGCATCCAGCGGCAAACGCTCCCATGACAGGTACTGCCTCAGCAGTGCCGGACGCATGGGCCGTTTGAGGATGCGATAGCGATAGCGGCGCGCCCGCGCCGCAAAGCGTGCGTGGAATCCGTCGGCCACCGGCACGCACCAAAGCACCCCCATTGCCGGTGGCAGTCGTGAGGTGGTGCCCAACACCCAGCCCCGGGGCGCGCGCTGGGCGTCGGTGTCGAAATGCACGACCTGGCAGACCGCATGCACCCCGGTATCGGTACGCCCAGCACAGGTGGTATCGATTTCGTGGCCGGCAACAAAGGCGATGGCCTGCTCCAGCGACGCCTGCAGTGTCACTTCCGTGCGGCGTGGTGGTTGGCCGCGGCGGTCCAGCCGTTGCCAGCCGGAGAAGCCGCTGCCGTCGTATTCAACGCCCATTGCCAGACGCATGGCTCAGGCCCCGCGCAAACCGGGGTCCGCCGTCATCCCCGATCCCGCAACATTCGCGCCGCGATGTCGCGCGCCCCCAGGTCGCGTCCTTTGAGCACTTCATTGAGCAAGTCAATGGCGGCGGCGTCATCGCCAAGATCAAGGCAGGCGCGCGCAAGTTCGATCTGGCGTGCCCGCGTGACGGCCTCTTCCGCGCTGACCTCCGCACCCTCATGCCACCCCGGCACGGTGCCGATGGCTGCGGCTGCCTGGATCCAGTCGGAAGCTGCCGGTGCCAGCTCGGGTTCGGACTCAAGCTTGAGTTCGGGCTCTGGTGCCGGTGCCGGTGCCGGTGCCGGTGCCGGACCCGGTGCCGCGGCGACGACCGCGGGCGGACTGGGTACGCGCTTGGCCAAGGCCCCGGCATCGAACGCCCGCTGGGGCGGCCGCGGCTTGCGTCCACGCATGAACCACCACCCCGCGACCAGGGCCAGGACCAAGCCGGCCAGCAACCATGGCCACAACCCAGTGGCATTGCCGGCATCGGCCGCAGGCGCGACCGGTTGTTCCTGGGTGGTTGCAGCGTTTGCGAGATTTTCGCGCGCTGCGGCCAGCGCCGTATCTTTCATCGCGATCAATTGCTTTTGCTGCAGTTGGAGTTTCTCCAACTCGGCCACCCGTGCCTTGAGTTCGCCAACTTCCACATCGCGGGCGGCCAGCGTTTCCTGGGTTTCCTGGATTTCCTGTCGCAACATCTTGCCCTCGCCACCGGCCTGGGTGCCGGATCGCATTCCTGCCGCGCTGCCGCCGGCCGACGGCGGCGCGATTTCAAGCCGCGCTCCGGTGTTTGCAGCGGTCACCGCGTCAGCTACCGGCGGCGCCCGTGATGGCGCCTTCGCAACGGCAACCGCGACCCCCGAATCGAGTGGTTGCAGTTGCGGGGCCTGCGCCTCACGCCACTGCGCAACCTGCTCTCGCACCAAAGTTGCGGCTTCGCCGGCACTGTAGCGCGAGTACTCGTCGGACTGCGGCATCCGCAACACCGCGCCTTGGCGAACCAGATTGATGTTGCCGCCAATGAATGCCTCGGGATTGGCGTGCAACAGTGCCAACATGGCCTGGTCCAGGCTGCGGCCGCTTTGCCCCATCTGCCGGGCGATCGCCCCGAGCGTGTCGCCTGCGCGCACTGCATAACTGGTGAGTGCGGCGGTGCTTGCCACTGCTGCTGGCGAAGGCGAAGGTGAGGCGACGGGTGCCGGCGCCACGACGTCCGCCGCAATCGTTGCGAGTTTTTCTGGCGGCGCTGCCGCTGTGATTTCCGGGGGTGGCTCGGCGGCCGGCAATGACTCGACCGCGACGTCTGCGTCTTTCGCCGGTGCGGGCATCGGCGCAGGAAGCGACAACGGAATCGGTGCAGCTGTCGCCACCGGGCGCTGGATGACGTTGGGCTGCGCCACCGTGGGCGCCTGGATTGCCTGCATTGGCGCAGCCACCGTCTGCGGTGTTGCCAGCAAGGCGGAATATTCGCGCACCAGGCGCCCGCTGCCCCAATCGACTTCCAGCAGGAAGGTCAACAGCGGTTGAGTGATGGGTGCCTGGCTGCTGACCCGGATCACCGGCTGGCTCTGCCCGTCCAAGGCCACCAGGAACTGCAGGCTGTCCACCGAATTGCTGGGCGGCTGCAGTCCGACGCGGCGGTATGTCTCGGCTGAAGCAAGTCGAACCTTCAGGTCCTGCAACTCGACTGGATTGCTGGCGATGACCGGGATTTCGGCCAGGAACGGCTGGCCAGGCCGTGACTTGACCGCGATCTGGCCAAGACCGAGAGCCATTGCCAGGCCAGGCAGCGCCAGGCATGCCGCGAGTAGCCACCTGCACGCGGCCAGCCTGCGCTGGCGCCGCAGGCCGCGCGGCTGTTGGCATGTGGACTCCAGTCTCAAACCCTTCCCCGGTAATTCCCGACGTCCCGACTCTAGCGTCCTGAGTTGCTTGCGCGCAATGACATCGCAGCGATCATGCGCCCGCAGCGCAAGGCTCCGGGTCATTCCGGTTCGGCGGCGACCAGTTCTGCGATCTGCACCGCATTCAGGGCAGCGCCCTTGCGAATGTTGTCGGCGACGATCCACAGATTGAGTCCATGCGGATGCGACAGGTCGTCGCGAATGCGGCCTACGTAGACCGCATCGGTGCCGGAGGCATGGGTCACGGCGGTCGGGTAGCCGCCGTCCATTGGCTCATCAACCACGGTGACGCCGTCGGCAGCTTGCAGCAGTTGGCGCGCCCGGACCGCCGTCAACTTGTCCCGGGTCTCGATGTTCACGGCCTCGGAGTGCCCGTAGAAGACAGGCACCCGGGCCACGGTGGCATTGACCCGGATCGACTCGTCGCCAAGGATCTTGCGGGTCTCCCAGACCAGCTTCATCTCTTCGGTGGTGTAGCCGTTGTCGAGGAACTCACCGCCGTGCGGGATCACGTTGAACGCGATCTGCACCGGATAGACATCGGCTTCCACCGCCTG
>JBDSOZ010000092.1:0-6592 GCA_039914555.1 Luteimonas sp. | reverse complement strand
CCGATGGCCGCGCCCCAGCGCGCGCGCGCCGGTGGTGCTGCCAACAATCGGGTAATGCGTTTCATGAGTGAGCCTCCCTGGGCTGCCAGCAACAAATGCGGGGAAGCGTGCCGTTGCCGCTCGAGTTGCTCGAGGGCTTCAGCCAGTGCGATGGCGTCCCCGCAAACCGCCACCGCACGATCGTCGCAAGCGTGCTCGCGTTCCTGCCGGATCCGGCGGCCCAACCACCACGCCGCCGGATGGAAGAACAACAGCGATTCGAGCACGCACTGCAGCCCATTCCACAGCCAGTCCAGGCGCGCAATGTGGGCCAGTTCATGCGCAAGCAGTGCTTCGACCTGCGCGCGCGGCAGCTGTGTCAGCAGCGACAGCGGCAACCAGATCACCGGCCGCAACAGGCGCGCAGTGAAGGGGCCCACCACGTCTTGCGACAGCCGCACCGCCACTTGGCGGGTCACGCCCATCGCCCGGCGCATCGCGTCGAAACGCAGTTGCCATTCCGGCGGCAAGACGGGGCCCTGTTGCCGATCCAGGGTGGCCAACAAGCGCCAGCCACCGAAGCGCCGCAGCAGCATCACCCCAACGCCGCTCAACCACAGCAGCGCCAGGATCGCCGCGACTGGATTGCCCTGTTGCACGAATTGGCCGGTGGCGACATCGAGTTCCGGTGGGGTCAGCGCCGGCATCCAGCTGCTGGCGCGTGCGGCCGCGGGTGCGCCCAATATCCGCAGGAAGGTCGCGATCGGCACCAGCACCATCGCGCTCAACACGCCCATGCCCACGGTGTGGCGGATGGCGGCACTGTGCCGGGACAATGCGCCCAGCGCGACCGCTGCAATCAGTGCCAGCAGCGTGCCTTGCCACAAGGAATGCAGCAGCGCGGTCGCCAGCACGGGCGCCAGTTTCCACGGCAGCAGTGCAAGCACGTCCATCAGCGCCTCCGCTTGGCCTTGGCCTGGGCGATGAGTTTGGAAATCTGCTCAAGCTCTTCCAGGCTGGCGCTGTCGTCGTCGAGCGCGCGTTGCACCAGGGTCAGCGCCGAACCCGAGAACGCGCGATGCACCAGTTCCTTGACCAGCGAGCGTTGCACCACCGGCTCTGCGTCCACCGCCAGGTAAGTGTGGCTGCGCGCGGATTCGTCGCGATGCACCAGGCCCTTGTCGGCCATGATCGTCAACATCTTCAACACCGTGGTGTAAGCAGTGTCCTTGTGCCGGGACAGTTGCGCGTGCACCTCGCGCACGGTCATCGCCGACTTGCGCGACCACAGCACCCGCAGCAGGGCCAGTTCGCCTTCGGTGGGATTGGGGGTTGCGCTGGTCATCAGGCGGCCTCGGTTTGCTACGCCGACATTAGTACTAAGACATTAGTAGGTTGTCAAGTACAAGCGATCAATTTGCGACATGCCGCTATAGTTTCGCGATGGCCATCGCCGGCACGGTTCAACAGGCATTCCTCGCCGGCTCGGTTGCGGCGGGGGCGACCATGGTCGGCACCTTGCCGGCGCTGTTCGTGCGCTCGCTGAGCCAGCGCCTGCAGGACACGCTGCTTGGCTTTGGCGCCGGGATCATGTTGGCGGCCACCGCGTTCTCGCTGTTGTTGCCGGCGCTGGACTCGGCGCGCGGGTTTGGTGCGGGCCCCTGGGGCAGCGGCCTGCTGGTCGGCGTGTCGTTATTGGTCGGCGCGGGCTTGCTCATGTGGCTGGAGCGGGTGTTGCCGCACGAGCACTTCATCAAGGGACCCGAAGGCGGCAATGCCAAGCGCGTCGCGCGCGCCTGGTTGTTCGTGATCGCGATCTACCTGCACAACCTGCCGGAAGGGTTTGCGATTGGCGTGGCCTACGCGGCCGACGCATCGCAAGGGCTGGTGATGGCCACCGGCATCTCCATCCAGGACATTCCGGAAGGCCTGGTGGTGGCCTTGGCCCTGATCACCGCCGGCTACAGCCGCCGCCATGCGGTGTTGGTCGGCCTGGCCTCGGGATTGATCGAGCCGATCGGTGCCGCGCTCGGCGCAAGCGTGGTGATGGCGTCGCCGTGGTTGCTGCCGACCGGGCTGGGCTTTGCCGCCGGTGCGATGTTGTTCGTGGTCAGCCACGAAATCATTCCCGAGTCCCATCGCAAGGGCCACGAAGCCTTCGCCACCGCCGGCCTGATGCTCGGCTTCGTGTTGATGATGGTGCTGGATACCGCGCTGGCGTAAGCCGCTTGCAATCTGTATCCATATGGATACAATAGCTGGATGGTCATCCTGACGACCGAAACCTTCGATGCATGGATTGCTGTCCTGAAGGACGAATCCGGCTGCGGCAAGATCGTTGCCAGGATCGAGCGGATGCGCGTCGGTAATTTTGGTGACAGCAAGTCGGTCGGTAGTGGCGTCAGTGAACTGCGCATCGGTGGGAGAGGCCCAGGGTATCGCGTGTACTACGCGATGCAAGGCGAGGAAGTGGTAATCCTGTTGTGCGCGGGCGACAAGTCGTCACAGAAATCTGACATCAAACAGGCACAAGAAATCGCGGCGGCGCTATAGGGCCGCCACCGCACAAAATGCAACGCCCTTCACGGAGGGGGCGAACCATGACCAAGACCACAATACGTACCCGCCCATTTGACCCAGCCGAATACCTCAACAGCGAAGCCAGCATCTCCGCGTTCGTGAGTGACGCAATGGAGTCAGGGGATCCTGTCATCCTTCAAAACGCCCTCAACACCGCGGCCCGTGCGCGCGGCGTGGCCCAGATTGCCGAAGATTCCGGTCTGGGGCGCGAAAGCCTTTACAAGGCGCTTCGTCCTGGCGCCAAGCCGCAATTCGGCACGATCGTCAAGGTGCTCGGCGCCCTCGGCGTGAAGTTGGTGCCGCAACCCGTTGCTGCCCCGGTGAATCGACCCGCGAAACGTCTTGCATCAACCGGTGCAAGCCGCAAGGCCTAGCGCATGCGGAATCGAGCTATGTGGGGCGCACAATTGAGTAATCGCCTGTTGCAAACAATTTCCCCAAGGAATCACCAATGACCACAAAGGCCTACGGCGCCAACGCCGCCGACAAACCGCTGCAAGCGATGGATATCAGCCGCCGCGCGCCAGGTGCTCATGACGTGCAGATCGAGATTGCGTATTGCGGGGTTTGCCATTCCGACCTGCACACGGTGCGTGGCGAGTGGGGCGGCACCCAGTTTCCGTGCGTGCCGGGCCACGAGATCGTCGGCCAGGTCAGCGCGGTGGGCGGCGAGGTCAAGGGATTCAAGGTGGGCGACAGTGTCGGCGTCGGTTGCCTGGTCGACAGTTGCCAGCGCTGCCCGTCGTGCGCCGAGGGCCTCGAGCAATATTGCGAGAATGGATTCACCGGCACGTACAACGGCCCGACCGCGGACGCGCCGGGGCACACCCTGGGTGGGTACGCGCAGCGGATCGTGGTCGACGAGAAGTTCGTGTTGCACGTGCGCCATCCAAAGGAACAGCTGGCTGCGGTGGCGCCACTGTTGTGCGCCGGCATCACCCTGTACTCGCCGTTGCGGCACTGGAATGCCGGCCCCGGGCAGAAAGTCGGCATTGTCGGCATTGGCGGGCTCGGCCACATGGGCATCAAGATCGCGCACGCGATGGGTGCGCACGTGGTGGCGTTCACCACCAGCGAAGCCAAGCGCCAGGATGCGCGCGACCTGGGTGCGGACGAAGTAGTGGTATCGCGCAATGCCGCGGAGATGAAGGCGCACGCCGGCAGTTTCGACCTGATCCTGGACACGGTTGCCGCCAGCCACGACCTGGATGCGTATTCGTCCCTGCTCAAGCGCGACGGCACCCTGGTGTTGATCGGGGTGCCGGCCGAGCCGCATCCGAGCCCCAACATCGCCAACCTGGTGTTCAAGCGGCGGACGATTGCCGGGTCGCTGATTGGCGGCATCGCCGAGACCCAAGAGATGCTGGATTTCTGCGCCAAGCACGGCATCGTTGCCGACATCGAGATGATTGCCGGCAACGAGATTGACCAGGCTTACGAACGCATGCTGCGCAGCGACGTCAAGTATCGGTTCGTGATCGACAGCGCGACCCTGTAAACAAGCGGCGACAAACAGCCGATTATGCTATTTTATTTTAATAAACGGTGGATTATCGCCTGTTGTAATTACATGACAGGCAGGCGTAAAATCGCCGCTTAATCGCAGGATTAAGCATAACAGGCGAAAATATGCCGATTTTGAACACACAGGAAGTTGTCGAGAAAACCCCGGACGAGATCGCAGTCGACCTGGGCGAGCGCATCCGGGGGCTGCGCCTGGCGGCGGACTACACCCAGGCGATGGTCGCCGACAAGGCCGGCGTGTCCGAGCGCAGCCTGCGCGATCTGGAAAGCGGGCAGGGTTCGACCGTGCAGACCCTGGTCCGGGTGCTCAAGGCGCTCGGTGCGCAGGACGTGGTCGATGCCATCGCGCCGCGGCCCAGCGTCAGCCCGCTGCAGCTGCTGAAGAACAAGTCGCGGCAACGGGCGACCGGCAGCCGCTGATGGCCGCGACCTCGAAGGCCGGCTTCCGCCACGTCGACGTGGTCGAGGTGCTGGCCTGGGGCCAGCGCGTCGGCGCGGTTGCGGCGGATCCGCAGCGCAAGGCCTACCTGTTCGAGTACGAGCCGGCTTGGTGGGAATCGGGCGTGCAGTTGGCGCCATTGATGATGCCGACGCGCCCGCAGGCGCGCGCTTCCACTATCGAGCGCATCTTCTCGTTCCCGGCGCTGGCCGGCGACACGTTCCGCGGATTGCCGGGGCTGCTCTCGGATTCGTTGCCGGACAAGTTCGGCAACCAGTTGATCGATGCGTGGATGGCGGGGCACGGCCATCGGCCCGAGCAGGTCACGGTGCTCGACCGACTGGCCTACATGAACAAGCGCGCGATGGGCGCGCTGGAATTTCGCCCTGCGCGCGGCGGGCTTGTCGCGTCGGCAGCCCCGATCCAGATGGCGCAGCTGGTCGAACAGGCGCGTCTGGCCTTCCACGGCCAGCTCGACGAAGGCAACGCGACCGCCACTGCACTCAACCAGCTGATCTCGGTCGGTACCTCGGCTGGTGGCGCGCGGCCGAAAGCAGTGCTCGGATGGAACCCGCGCACCGGCGAACTGATCTCCGGGCAGTTCGACCTGGCCGACGGTTTCGAGCACTGGTTGCTCAAGTTCGATGGCGTCGGCAGGGACGAAACCCTGGGGCCGAGCCAGCAGTACGGCCGCATCGAGTATGCGTATTCGCGCATGGCTGGCCTGGCCGGCGTGCGCATGAACCCGTGCCGGCTCCAGGAAGAGGGCGGGCGCGCGCACTTCATGACCCGGCGCTTTGACCGCAACGGCAATGACAAGATCCACGTGCAGTCGCTGTGCGCGCTACGGCACATGGACTACAACCTGAGCCAGGTGCATGCCTACGAAAGCCTGTTCCTTGCCGCGCGCGACTTGGGGCTGGGTGACGCCGAACTGACCCAGTTGTTCACGCGCATGGCTTTCAACGTCGCTGCGCGCAACCAGGACGACCACAGCAAGAATTTCGCATTCCTGTTGCCGCGCGACGGTGCGTGGACGTTGGCGCCTGCTTACGACGTCACCTTCGCAATGGATCCCGACAACCAGTGGATGAAGGCGCACCAGATGAGCGTGGCCGGGAAGTTCGAAGGCATCACCCGCGGCGACCTGCTCGAGGTGGCGAGCCGATTCTCGATCGCGGGCACGGCAGCGACGTTGGATGCGGTCAATTCGGCGCTGGCGGCGTGGCCGGCGCTGGCGGACGAGGCGGGCGTCGGCGATTCCGAGATCGCGCGGATCGGAGCGCTGCACGCCCGCTTTTGATCGGCTCGTGGTAATCCGGCACCGTCACCTTTGCGCGTGCGTCAATCGGCGTGCTCGGCCATTACGCTCGCTGCGCCTGTGTGGCTCGCGGCCTTGGCCACTACCGCACGGCCGGCAGCTGACTGTTTCCATGCCTCGTACTTTTCGTCCAGCTGTGCGCGTTCTTCAAGGCTGAAGAGTTCGCGCACCATCTTGAACATGGTCTTTTCCTCTTCCTTGGCGTGGTGGTCGACGAACTCGCCGAACACCTTGGCGCGGCCCGCAAATTCCGCGGTGTCGACTTCGGCAGCATGGACGTCGGGCATCACCGAGTTCTCGACCGCGCGGTGTTCCTGGATGGCTTCGGCATGGGTAGCCAGGCCGTCACGGTCGGCGCGCTTGGCAAACTCCGGATACAACACGGCCTCTTCCCACTTGGCATGCGGCAACAGGCCTTCGTCGATCTTGGCCAACAGCTCGGTGCGGGTCTTGAGCGCGCGATCGGTGGTGTCGTTCAACTTGTCGAACAGCGCCTTGATCTGGTCGTGTTCGTCTTTCAGGGTCTTGAGGATGTCGCGTGCCATTGCACAGGCTCCGGGGGCTGGGGATGCACAAAGTGTCCCGGGACTTACATCCACGCACCGTGAATTCACGCGTTACGGTGCGGCCTGGATTCAGCTCAACGCTCCAGCAACGCGCGCACCGCGGTTGCGAAGCCGGCGCCGGCGTTTGGATCCTGCCCCAGGTAGAAATCCGGCTCGATCAGCTCGGCTTCCATCAGCAGCCAG
>JBDSOZ010000086.1:0-4630 GCA_039914555.1 Luteimonas sp. | reverse complement strand
GGCAGGAACGACAGCGAGATGTCCTTGATGATCTGGCGCTTGGGCGGAACGACCTTGGAAACGCCGTTCATGGTGAAGATGTACTGCGACATGGGGGCTCCGGGTGTGACGCGGCCGCCCGTTGCGGCAAGCGCGCGGGAGGGCTGGGGGCTGGAATGGGCCAATTATAACGGTCGCGGGCGCTACAATTGCGGGATTCCGCCAAGCCCCGGAGCAATGCCGATGTTCCCCCGCGACGCCCGCATCGAAGGCTATGACCCCGAACTCGCCCAGGCGATCGCCAACGAGCGCCAGCGCCAGGAGGACCACGTCGAGCTGATTGCCAGCGAAAACTATGCCAGCCCGCGGGTCATGGAAGCGCAGGGCAGCGTACTGACCAACAAGTACGCCGAGGGTTACCCGGGCAAGCGCTATTACGGCGGCTGCGAATACGTCGATGTCGCCGAACGCCTGGCGATCGAGCGTTGCAAGCAACTGTTTGGCGCTGGCGACAGCGACGACATGTACGCAAACGTGCAACCGCACTCGGGTTCGCAGGCCAACCAGGCCGTGTACCTGGCATTGCTGCAGCCGGGCGACACCATCCTGGGCATGTCGTTGGCCCACGGCGGCCATTTGACCCACGGTGCCAAGGTCAACATCAGCGGCAAACTGTTCAACGCCGTGCAGTACGGCGTCGACGAGCAGGGCCTGATCGATTACGACGAAGTCGAACGCCTGGCCCTGGAACACAAACCGAAGATGGTCATCGCCGGCTTCTCCGCCTATTCGCAGGTCGTCGATTGGGCGCGCTTCCGCGCGATTGCCGACAAGATCGGCGCCTACCTGTTTGTCGACATGGCCCATGTTGCCGGGTTGGTCGCCGCGGGCGTGTACCCGAATCCGGTGCCGCACGCGCACATCGTCACGTCCACCACCCACAAGACCCTGCGTGGCCCCCGTGGCGGCATCATCGTCGCCAGTCGCGCGGCCATGGGCGAAGCCGCCGCCGAGATCGAGAAGAAGCTGCAGTCGATCGTGTTCCCCGGCATCCAGGGCGGCCCGTTGATGCACGTGATCGCGGCCAAGGCGGTCGCGTTCAAGGAAGCCCTCGAGCCCGGTTTCACCACCTACCAGCAGCAGGTGGTGAAGAACGCGCAGGCAATGGCGAAAACCATCATGGCGCGTGGCTACAAGATCGTGTCCGGCGGCACCCAAAACCACCTCATGCTGGTCGACATGATCGGCAAGAACATCACCGGCAAGGACGCGGAGGCTGCGCTCGGCCAAGCCCATATCACCGTCAACAAGAATGCGGTGCCCAATGATCCGCAGAAACCGTTCGTGACTTCCGGCCTGCGCATCGGCACGCCGGCTGTGACCACGCGCGGCTACCTGGAACCGGATTGCGTTGCCCTGGCCAACTGGATCTGCGACGTGCTCGACAACCCCAACGATGGCAATGTCATCGCGGGCGTGCGTGACAACGTCACCAGGCAGTGCGCACAGTTCCCCGTCTACGGCTGATGCAAGGCTGATGCACTGTCCTTTCTGCCAGCACCCGGATACCCGCGTCATCGACTCGCGCGTCAGTGAAGATGGCGCGACCATCCGGCGCAGGCGTGAATGCGAAGCCTGCGGCGAGCGTTTCAGCACCCTGGAAACCGTTGAACTCAAGCTGCCGGTGATCATCAAGAGCGACGGCCGCCGCGACCAGTTCGATGCGCGCAAGGTGCGCCAGGGTTTCGACCGCGCGTTGCAGAAGCGTCCGGTCGCCGAGGAACAGATCGAGGCCGCGGTGCGTGCCGTGGTGCACCAGTTGCGGATGACCACCGAGCGCGAAGTCGCTTCGCGGCGGGTTGGTGAGTTCGTGATGGCGGAGTTGCGCAAGCTCGACCATGTTGGCTATGTGCGCTTTGCCTCGGTCTACCGCGCATTCGAGGACGTCGCAGATTTCCGCGAAGAGCTCGACCGGCTGGAGCACGACCTGCCCGGCGAAGGCCAGTTGCCACTACTCGGCGCCGAGGTCGTGTCGATCGACCGGCACGCGGACAAGAAGAAGCGCTGAACGATGCCGGGGTTTTCCGCACTCGACCATGAAATGATGACGCGCGCGCTGCGGCTCGCCGAGCGTGGGGCCTACACCACCAAGCCCAATCCGATGGTTGGTTGCGTCATTGTCAGCCAAGGCGAAGTCGTCGGCGAGGGCTTCCACGAGCGTGCCGGCGGCCCGCATGCCGAAGTGTTTGCGCTGGACGCCGCGCGCGATCGCGCGCAAGGCGCGACCGCCTACGTCACGCTTGAACCCTGCTCGCACACTGGCAAGACCGGTCCTTGCGCCGATGCCCTGATCGCTGCCGGCGTCGGTCGCGTGGTCGCGGCAATGCGCGATCCCAACCCGGAAGTCGACGGCAAGGGCCTGGAGCGGTTGGCGGCTGCCGGGATCCAGGTCGAGTCTGGTCTGCTGGACGTGGCGGCACGCACCCTCAATCGCGGTTTCGTATCGCGAATGCAGCGTGGGCGGCCATGGTTGCGGGTGAAGTTGGCGACCAGTCTGGACGGGCGCAGTGCCCTGGCGTCTGGTGATTCGAAATGGATCAGTGGCGAGCCTGCGCGACTGGACGTGCATCGCTGGCGCGCACGATCCGGCGCATTGCTCACCGGTGCCGGCACCGTGCTGGTCGATGACCCGCACCTGACGGTCCGCCTGGGACAGGACGACGCTGGCCAGGACATTCCGTTCGTCGCGCCGTTGCGGGTGGTGCTTGATCCCGGCCTGGCGACGGTCGCGCGCGGCCACATCCGCGAAGGGGATGCACCCACCCTGTACCTGCACGCCCCCGACGCACGCATGCCACGCGGGATCGACGCCCAGCATCAATCGGTTCCGGTGCATGGCGGCTTGATCGACCTCGAAGCGGTGCTCAGGTTGTTGGCCGAGCGCGGCATCAACGAAGTCCAGGTCGAAGCCGGCGCCACCCTCGCGGGCAGCTTCCTCGGGGCCGGCCTGGTTGACGAACTGCTGCTGTATGTCGCCCCGGTCATGCTCGGTGAGCGCGCCAGGCCGATGTTCGAAGGCCTGCACATCGATGCAATGACCGAACGCCTGGACATGCACATCATCGAAATGCGCAGCATCGGCAACGACATGCGCGTACTGCTGCAGCCGGCCTGATGTTCACCGGACTGGTCCAGGGCATCGGCCGCCTCAGCGCACGTGATGCGAGGGGTGGCGACGCACGCCTGCGCATCGATGCAGGCAGCCTGGCGCTTGCGGATGTCGTGCTCGGCGAAAGCATCTCGGTCAATGGCGTTTGCCTGACCGTGGTCGCCAGCAACGCGGCCGGTTTCGAAGCCGATGTCTCCCGCGAGACGCTGGCGTTGACGACCCTGGGCCTGTTGCCGCTGGATGCACCGCTCAACCTGGAGCGCGCGTTGCGCGCGGCCGATCGCCTCGGCGGCCATCTGGTCAGCGGCCACGTTGATGGCATCGGCCGGGTGCTGGCGATCGAGCCTGATGCGCGCGCGCAGCGCTGGCGCTTCGGCGCCGCGCCGGCATTGCTGCGCTACATCGCGCAAAAAGGCTCGATCTGCGTCGATGGCACCAGCCTCACGGTCAATGCCGTCGATGCCGGCGGCTTCGAGGTGGCGCTGATCCCGCACACCGTCGCCAACACTGCGTTTGCGGCGACCGTCGCCGGCGACCCGGTCAACCTGGAAGTTGACCTGGTGGCGCGTTATGTCGAACGATTGTTGGCGCCAACGCTGTTGCCCGTACGCAGTGGTGATACGTGAGTTTCGCCCCGATCCACGAATTGCTCGACGAGATCCGTGCTGGCCGCATGGTGGTGATCGTCGATGACGAGGACCGCGAGAACGAGGGCGACCTGATCATGGCCGCCGAACTGGTGCGGCCACAGGACATCAACTTCATGGTCACCCACGCGCGCGGGCTGGTGTGCCTGTCGTTGACGCGCGAGCGCTGCCGCCAGCTTGGATTGCCGCCGATGGTGCGCGCCAACACCTCGGCGCATGGCACCAACTTCACCGTGTCGATCGAGGCCGCCGAAGGCGTCACCACCGGCATCAGCGCCTACGATCGCGCGCACACGGTGCGTACCGCCGTGCGCCCGGATGCGAGCGCTACCGACCTGTCGCAGCCCGGCCATATTTTCCCGTTGCAGGCGCAACCCGGTGGCGTGCTCAACCGCGCCGGCCACACCGAGGCGGCCACTGACCTGGCCTTGCTGGCAGGACTGGAACCGGCAGGCGTGCTGGTGGAAATCCTCAATCCCGATGGCTCGATGGCGCGGCGTCCGCAACTGGAAGTGTTTGCGCAAGCCCACGGGCTGAAGATCGGTTCGATCGAAGACCTGATCCGGCACCGGTTGGCAACCGAGCACACGGTGGAGCGTGTCGACGAGCGCGAGATCGACACCGCGCACGGCCCGTTCCGCTTGTTCACCTATCGTGATCGGCTCAGCCATGCCCTGCACTTCGCGTTGTTGCGCGGCCAAGCCGAGGCCTCGGTGCCGACCCTGGTGCGGGTGCACGTGTTCAACCTGTTGTCGGATGCGTTGCATTGGCGACGCGCCGACTTCGGCCCCGCGATCGACGAGGTGCTGGCGACGATTGCGCGCCAAGGGCGCGG
>JBDSOZ010000163.1:0-4694 GCA_039914555.1 Luteimonas sp. | reverse complement strand
ACAACGTGATCTGCCATGGCATGCCGAGCGATGGCAAGGTGCTCAAGGACGGCGACATCCTGAATATCGACGTCACCGTGATCAAGGATGGCTGGCACGGCGACACCAGCCGCATGTATTACGTGGGTACGCCCGGGGTGATGGCGCGGCGCTTGGTTGAAGTTACCCGTGAGGCCATGTTCCGTGGCATCCGCGCGGTGAAGCCCGGCGCGACCCTGGGTGATGTCGGCCACGCGATCCAACAGTATGCGGAAGCCGAGCGTTTCTCCGTGGTCCGCGAGTACTGCGGGCACGGCATCGGCACCGTCTACCACGACGATCCGCAAGTGCTGCATTACGGTCGCCCGGGCACTGGACTGGTGCTGCAGCAAGGCATGACCTTCACCATCGAGCCGATGATCAATGAAGGCACGCGCCACAACCGGGTACTGCCCGACAGTTGGACCGTGGTCACCAAGGACCGCAAGTTGTCGGCGCAGTGGGAGCACACCGTGGCGGTGACCGCAGACGGTGTCGAGATCCTCACGCGCGTGCCCGGCGACGACAACGACCTGTGAGCATGATGGCCGCCGCGGATTGGAGCGCGGCGGCACGGGCTTCGCTGGCTGCCGCCGACGCCGCCCTGGCTGGGCGCTTCGACCGCGGCGACGACATCGACGTCCTGCTCGCCGAGCGAACCTGCGCGGTTGATGCGCTGTTACGCGAAGCCTGGTCGTTGTGCATTCCGGCGGATGCGCCGTTGGCCATGTTCGCGGTCGGTGGTTACGGTCGCGGCGAACTGTTTCCGCATTCGGACATCGACTTGTTGCTGCTGGCCACGGCACCGGCGCAAACCCAGTGGCACGATGCTATTGCGCGCCTGTTCGCACTGCTCTGGGATGCAGGGTTGCCGGTCGGGCACGCCGTGCGCTCGGCAGCGCAGTGCACCGACGCCGCGCGCGCCGACATCACCGTACTGACCGCACTGTCGGAAGCGCGACCGTTGTACGCGAGCGCCGATGAATTGTCGCAACTGGCGGCATCGATCGACCCGCGGCAAGCCTGGCCGGCACGCGAGTACTTCCTCGCCAAGCGCGAGGAACAATGCCAGCGCCATGCCCGCTTCGACGACACCAGCGACAACCTCGAGCCCAACCTCAAGGAAGGCCCCGGCGGCCTGCGCGATGTGCAGACGCTGCGCTGGATGAGCTTGCGGGTGCTGGGCGCGCGTGGCCTGGAGCCGCTGGTTGCATTGGGGCAACTTGGCGCCGATGAGCTGGCCACGGTGGAACGCGAGCGTCGCGCGCTGTCCCGCCTGCGTTTCGGCTTGCACCTGGTGGCTGGCAAGGGCGAAGAGCGCCTGCGCTTCGATTACCAGAAAGCCCTGGCTGCGCGCCTGGGCCACGCCGACGCGCCGGGCAGCCTGGCGGTCGAACAGATGATGCAGGTCTTCTACCGCAGTGCCGCATTGGTACTGCGGATCAACGAACGCCTGCTGCAACGCTTCGAGGAGCAATTGGAAGGCGAAGCGCTGCCCGAGCCGCTTCGCCCGGGTTACGACTCGCGTCGTGGTTACCTGTATGCCACTGACGTGGCATGGCCACGAACGGTGGAGGACGTCTTCGAGCTGTTTGCGACCTGGGCCGCGCACCCCGCATTGCGCGGACTGCATTCCCAGACCGCGCGCGCATTGGCCGAGTCGCTGTCGACATTACCCGCGTACCTGCAATGCGATGCCACGCTGCGCGCACGTTTCATGGCCTTGCTGCGTGGCGCGCAGCCGGTTGAAACCCTGGCGCGGATGGCGCGCCTGGGCGTGCTGGGGCGCTGGATCCCCGCATTTGCACGCGTGTCCGGGCGAATGCAGTTCGACCTGTTCCATGTCTACACCGTCGACCAACACACCTTGGCGGTGCTGCGCAACATTGCCGGCTTCGCCAGCGGCGAACCCGATCCACGTTTCGCCATTGCCCACGAGACCTGGCCGCACCTGCGCAAGCCGGAGCTGCTGTTGCTCGCTGGCCTGTTCCACGACATTGCCAAGGGCCGCGGCGGCGACCACTCCGAGCTGGGGGCGGTCGATGCACGCGAGTTCTGTACTGCCCACGACTTGCCGGAAGGTGATATCGCACTGGTCGAATGGCTGGTGCGCAAGCACCTGCTGATGTCGATCACCGCGCAGAAACAGGACATTGCCGATCCGGAGGTGATCCACCGTTTTGCCACCGAGGTGGCCGACCGCGAACGCCTGGACCTGTTGTACCTGCTGACCTGCGCCGACATCGCCGGGACCTCGCCCAAGTTGTGGAATGCCTGGAAGGACCGTCTGCTGGCCGACCTCTACACGGCGTGCCGGCTTGCGTTGCGGCGTGGACTGGAACATCCGCTGGCCGCCGACGCACGCATGGCCGAGGTGCGCGATGGTGCGCGTGCGTTGCTGGTGGCCAATGGTGTTGCCGAACCCGCAGTCGAGCAGGTCTTCGCAAGGATGCCGGCGGCCGCGTTCCTGCGCGGGCGTGCGCCGGGTATCGCCTGGCAGGCGGCGGCCTTGCGCGACGTCGACGCCGGCCATGCGGTGGTGCGCGCCAGGCCGCTGGTGCAACATGCCGGCGCGCTGGAAGTATTCGTGCATTCGCCCGATCGCGATGGCCTGTTCGCCGCGCTGGTCGCGACCCTGGATCGGCTCGGACTCGCCATCCAGCAAGCGCGCCTGATCGATGGGCCCGGAAACATGGTGTTCGACAGCTTCGAAGTGCTGCCGATCGACAGCCGACGACCGGTCGCGGCCGCCGACGTTGAACAGCGCCTGCGCGAGGCCTTGGCCTGTCCCGACCTCGACGCGATCCGCCCCGCGCGTCGCAGCCTGCCGCGCGTGTTGCGTCACTTCCGGTTGGTGCCGCAGGTCGGCTTCGGGCTCACCGGCGATCGTCGTCGGACCATGCTCAGCCTGGTCTCGACCGACCGTCCGGGCCTGCTTGCCGATGTCAGCCGGGTGCTGCGCAGGCAACGCCTGCGCGTGCATGATGCACGGATCGCGACCTTTGGCGAACGTGCCGAGGACGTGTTCCAGATTACCGATGAGCGCGATCACCCGCTCATCGACGAACAGCAACAGCAGGCGTTGCGCGATGCATTGCTCGCCTGCCTCAATGGAGAACACCAGGAATGAGTCCGCGCAAGCCCACGGAAAAAAAAGTGACGAAGAAGGCCGTGCGAAAAGCCGCTCCCCCTGGTCCGGGCATCGACGAATTGAAGTTCGTGATCGACAGCGCCTGGGAGCGGCGCGCGATGTTGACGTCGGACGAGATCGAAGGCTCGACCCGACCGACCGTCGAACTGGTGGTCCAGGGGCTCGAGAAAGGCTCGATGCGGGTGGCCGAGCCGGATGGCAAGGGCGGTTGGCAGGTCAACCAGTGGCTGAAAAAAGCGGTGTTGCTGTACTTCCGTACCCAGGAAATGGAGCTGGTCGAAGCGGACCCGGCGCCGTTCTGGGACAAGGTACCCGCGCGCTTCGCCGACTTCGACGAGAGCGCGTTCCGCAAACTCGGTGCGCGGGTGGTTCCGGGCGCGATCGTGCGTCGCGGCGCGCACATCGGCAAGGACGTGGTGCTGATGCCGAGCTTCGTCAACATCGGCGCCCATGTCGGTGCTGGCACCATGGTGGACACTTGGGCGACGGTCGGTTCCTGCGCGCAGATTGGCAAGCATTGCCACTTGTCCGGGGGTGCCGGCATCGGCGGCGTGCTCGAGCCACTGCAGGCCAGCCCGACCATCATCGAGGATTACTGTTTCATTGGTGCGCGTTCGGAAGTGGTGGAAGGCGTCGTGATCGGCCATCACAGCGTGATTGGCATGGGCGTGTTCCTCGGCCAGTCGACCCGAATCTACAACCGCGCGACCGGCGAAGTCAGCTACGGCTACGTACCGCCCGGCAGCGTGGTGGTCTCGGGCCAACTGCCGGCGAAAGACGGATCGCATTCGTTGTACTGCGCGGTCATCGTCAAGCATGTCGATGCCAAGACCCGCTCCAAGACGTCGGTCAACGAACTGCTGCGCGGTCTTGCCGAATGAACCGGCCGACGACCCTGGTGTACGGATTGGCGAACTGCGATACCTGTCGCAAGGCACGCAAGTGGCTGGACCGCTTCGGCATCGCCCATGTGTTTGTTGACTATCGTGAACATCCGCAGTCGCCCGCGACCCTGGTCGAGTGGAAGGAACAGGTTGGCGGCTGGGACTTGATGGTCAACAAGTCCTCCACCACCTGGCGCAACCTGTCGCCACATCGCAAGGCCCCGGGTTCGGACGCGGAATGGAAGCTGCTGTTGCGCGAGTACCCGCAACTGATCCGGCGCCCGCTGGTGGTGGGCGCAGACGGCATGGTCACCCAAGGCTTCAGTGACAATGGTTTCAAACGACGGTTCCAGAAGTGACGCCATGAGCGACGTCCTGCAACTCGCCAAGATCCTGATCGAACGTCCATCGATCACGCCCGATGACGCTGGCTGCCAGGCGTTGATTGCGGCGCGCCTGGCCGCTGCCGGCTTCACTTGCGAGCACCTGCGTTTTGGCGGCGTCGACAACCTGTGGGCGACCCATGGTTCGGCCGCCGCCGATGGTCCGGTATTGGTGCTGTTGGGCCACACCGATGTGGTGCCGCCGGGGCCGCGCGCGGCCTGGTCCAGCGATCCGTTCGTGCCCACGGTGCGCGACGG
>JBDSOZ010000093.1:0-2552 GCA_039914555.1 Luteimonas sp. | reverse complement strand
GCGCGCGGGATCCAGTCGTCGAACAGCGGGTCGAGCAGGGCCTGCAAGCTGCTGCCGTGTTCAGGCGCGGCTTCGCGCAGCGAGCGGCACAGGCTCTCGATGTCGTGGTAGTCGCCAAGGATCGGGGTGCTTTCCAGCGCAGCCAGGTGCGCGACTGAACGGGCGACAACCAGGTTGCCCATGGCCTGCATTTCCGCCGGGGTGATTTCAAGGTCCGCCGGGTCGCCGGGGTTGCTGTGCATGGCTCTGGTCCTGGGCGCGGGGCGCGTTGCCACCATGGTACTGCGCGGTGCCAGGGTCTCGTGCCATTCACTGTGCAGCTACCCTTGCTGGTCCATGCTGTCGCTATATCCGCCGTAGACGAGGTGCGTAATGACCGCCATGACCCGATGGGTTCCCGTTGCCGTTGTCGCGCTGGCCTTGTCCGCTTGCGCTAGTGTGCCGATGGTCCAGACCGACCATGACCCGGCAGTCAATTTCGCCCAGTACCACACCTACGCGTGGCGCGAGAAGCCCACCGGTGGCACGGCGATCAGCATGCAGCGGATCGTGACCCGCATTGACGAACAGTTGCAGGCCAAGGGCTGGCGCCTGGCCCCGGAGAGCACGGCAGACATTGCAATTGCCGCGCATCTCGCGACACACGAGCAACATCAACTCGACCGCTTCTACGACCGCCCGATGTGGAATGACTGGGGCTGGTACGGCCCGTGGTCGTGGGGTCCGCCGATGATGGCCTACCAGCGCACGCGCGTGACCAGCTATACCGTCGGCACACTCATCGTTGACATGTTCGACACCCGCAGCAAGCGCGCGGTGTGGAGTGCCATGGCCGAAGACACCATTCCCAACACGCCGCAGAAAATCAACGCCGACATCGATGCGGCCGTGATGAAGATGTTTGCGCGCTTCCCGCCTGGCACTGCGCAGTAAGGGCCCGGAGTTAATTCACGAAACGTGGATGTGCTTTGTTGCATGGTGGAGGCCGGCAAAGACGCCGGTCCCCATTAAGGAAACTCCCCCATGACAGACATCAAAAAAGACCACAGCATTGGCGAAGGCACGGGCGCAGTAGCTGGCGCGTTGACAGGCGCGGCGGTTGGTTCGGTCGCTGGTCCGCTCGGCACCCTGGCTGGTGCGGCCATCGGCGGAATCGCCGGTGCTGCTGGTGGTGGGGCGATCGCCGAAGCGGTTAACCCGACCGACTACAGCAAGCACTTCGAGACCAACTACAAGACCGCTGATTACTACGACAACAAGAGCACCTGGAACGATTACCAGCCGGCTTACCAGTACGGTTACGAAACCTACGGCCAGTATCGTGGCCAGCGTTTCCAGGATGTCGAGCCGCAGCTGGAGCGCGACTGGAACAACGCCAAGAACAAGTCGAGCCTGGCTTGGGGCGAGGCCAAGGGCGCCGTGCGCGACGGTTGGCATTACATCGAGCGTGCGATGCCGGGCGACGCCGACCACGACGGCCGCTGAGGCCTGTTGAACTCCACGAAATGACGCTACAACTTTGACCAGGGCCCCGCTTCGGCGGGGCTTTTTTTGTGTGGCTCAGGAAACATTCGGCTCGCTGAACGCTTCAATCTCGCCGGCAAACGCCTCGATCGGCACGCAACTGCAGAACACGTTTTTGTCGCCGTAAACATTGTCCACCCGGGCCACCGGCGGCCAGTACTTTTGCCGCTTCAAGCTCGGCAGCGGGAACGCGGCCAGTTCGCGCGGGTAGGCATGGGTCCACTCGGACGCCGACACCTGCGCGGCGGTGTGCGGCGCGTGCTTGAGGGGATTGTCCTCGCGGTCCATGCGGCCGTCTTCAACTGCGCGGATTTCGTCGCGGATCTGGATCATCGCGTCGCAAAAGCGGTCCAGTTCGTGCATTGATTCGGACTCGGTCGGTTCGACCATCAGGGTGCCGGCGACCGGGAAACTCAGGGTCGGCGCATGGAAGCCGAAATCGATCAGGCGCTTGGCGACGTCCTCGGCGCTGATGCCGGTGGCGTCCTTGAGTGGGCGCAGGTCGAGGATGCATTCGTGCGCCACCAGGCCATTGCGGCCGGTGTACAAGGTTTCGTAATGCGGCGCGAGCCGGGTGGCAATGTAGTTGGCATTGAGCAGCGCGACCTGGGTGGCCTTGCGCAGGCCGGTGTCGCCCATCATTGCGATGTACATCCAGCTGATCGGCAGGATGCTGGCGCTGCCGAAGCTGGCCGCCGACACCATCGCACCGGCGCCGGTCCCGTCGGTGTCCAGGCCTTCCGTGCCAAACGCCTTGGGCAGGAACGGTGCCAGGTGCGACTTGACCGCGCACGGGCCCACGCCGGGTCCACCGCCACCGTGCGGGATGCAGAAAGTCTTGTGCAGGTTGAGGTTGGAGACGTCCGAGCCCCACTTGCCGGGTTTGGCCACGCCGACCAGGGCATTCATGTTGGCGCCGTCGGTGTACACCTGGCCGCCGTGCTGGTGCACGATCTCGCAGATCTCGACCACGTCTTCCTCGAACACGCCGTGGGTGGACGGGTAGGTGATCATGATCGCGGCCAGGC
>JBDSOZ010000081.1:0-9664 GCA_039914555.1 Luteimonas sp. | reverse complement strand
AGGCCTGGCCGAAGTCCGAACTGGTGATCAATGCCGGCTCCGGCCATTCCGCGTTTGAAGCCGAACACGTGCACGCCCTGGTCGAGGCGACCGACCGCTACGCCTGAGTATCGATTTCGGAACCGTCCGGATTGCGCTCCAGCATCCACAGGCCGGCCCACAACTTGAGGTCGAGTTCGAAGCCTTCGGCCTGCTTGCGCACCAGCCAGGCCGGGGCCTGGGTGCGCGGCACTTCGTGCACGGTGATGTCTTCGGTGTCATCGCCACCGCCCAGGCCGACCCGGACCAGACCAGTGGCTCGCACAATGGCGATGCGTTCGTTGCTCATGCCCGACGAGGTCGGGCCGATCATCAGCACGTCGACCTGCGCTGGCGCCCAGCCGGTTTCCTCGACCAGCTCGCGATGCGCGGCCTCCTCGAGCGTGTCCTCACCAGCCTGGTCGCCGACCAGTCCAGCCGGCATCTCGATGGTGCGATGGCCGAGCGGTATCCGCATCTGCTCGACGAACAGCACGTTGTCGTCGGGGGTGAGGGCGATGATGATCACCGCCATGCCGTCGCCGTGGGTGCGCTCGGCGAATTCCCAGCGGCCGCGGCGGCGCATGCGCAGCCACTTGCCTTCGTAGAGGGTTTCCAGCGCAGCGTTGGCGTCGTCCATGGCAGGGATGCTATCGCGACTCATGCCACGCCTGCAGCGGGCGTCCACAGTTCTTGCAGGCGGCGCCGGGTCAGTGGCCCGAATCCCATCGCCTGGCACAACGCCAACAGCGCGGCGGCATCGGTGGGGCCACGTGCGAAGTCGCCGTCGTGGCCCAGGGGTGCATCGCAGGCAATCGTCGTGAGTTGCCGGCACAGCAGCGCCTGCTCGCGGTGCGCGCGAAGCTTGGCAGCTGTAGCCGACGCACCCCGAAAGCGCAGGAATGGAATTTCCTCGATCCGCTCCAGCAACGCGTCCAGAGTGTCGAAGTGCGCCAACAACACTGCGGCGGTCTTGGCGCCGATCCCGGGGACGCCCGGGATATTGTCGACCGCATCGCCGCTCAATGCGAGGTAGTCGGCAACCTGGTACGCATGCACGCCTTGTCGTGCCTTGACCCCATCCATGCCCCAACGCTGGCCGCGGGCGAAGTCCCATTGCTCGTCGAAACCCTGCAGCAATTGCGACAGGTCCTTGTCGGCCGACACGATCACGCCGCGGTGGCCGTGCTGGCGCGCATGCCGCAACGCGCTGCCGATCAGGTCGTCGGCTTCGAATGCCTGGTGCGACAGGGTCACCAGCCCCAAGGCTTCGCACAGGGCCCGGCAATGGCCGAACTGGCGCTTGAGTTCTTCCGGCGCAGGCTCGCGGTTGGCTTTGTAGGCCGGGTACAACCCATTGCGGAAGCAGCTGTCCAAGGCCTCGTCGAAGGCAATGGCAATATGTCGCGGTCGTTCGCGTTCCAGCAATTCCAGCAGGAAGCGCGCGAAGCCCTGCACCGCGTTGGTGGGCCAGCCGTCCGCATCGTGGAATTCGTCCGGCATCGAATGCCAGGCGCGGAATACGTACAGGCTGGCATCGACCAGGTACAGCACTGGCTGTGCCGCCGTGGCATTGTTCATGCCGGCGACCAGTCGCTGAGCAGCGCCAGTGGATCGGGTCGGTTGCGTTCCGGGATCTCCCGCTTGGGGGTGCCAATGTGGATGAAGCCGGCGATACGTTCATCCGGCGACAAACCGAGCAGTTGCAGGATGGTTGCATCGTAAGCCGGCCATCCGGTCAGCCATTGCGCGCCGAAACTTTCGGACTGCGCCGCGAGCAGCAGCGCGAAGCAGACGCAGCATGCGGACGCAAAGCGCTCCTGCTCGGGAATCTTTTCATCCGCGCCGAGCCGGGCGACCACGGCGATCACCAACGGCGATTGGAACCGGGTGCGGTCCTTCTCCAGCATGGCGTCGTCGATTTGCGGGTCTTTGGCCAACGCCCGTGCGGCCACGGCCTTGCCCAACGTTTCGCGGGCATCTTCAGCGATACGGAGGAAACGCCATGGCACCAGCTTGCCGTGATCGGGGACGCGCACCGCCGCCGCCAATATCCGCGCGAGGGTCTCCGGGGCAGGACCGGGCTCGGCCAGTTGCTTTGCTGGCACCGAGCGCCGTGCGTTCAGGCACGTAATGATAGGGTTCTCCAAGGTAGTCAGAAATGGCTCTCGGTTGCTAGTGAGATTGCCGTCACACATCCTGGCACGAAGGATGGACGGCGCCCCCACCATCATTATGCTCGGCTGTAGTTTGCTGATGCCAAGGCACGGAGCCTGGCAGAGGGTAGTCCCATGTCGATCCACCACCCGGATATGAATGGCCAGGTCGCCCGAGGTCCCGAGCAACTGCTCGACGAACTCAAACGGATCGCCGTCGAACAGCTGGGCGCGGTTCCGGCCGGCCTCTATCGTCCGATCGAGGAACAGCTGCACCAAAGCCTTCGCGGCGACAGCGAGGGAACCCAACGCAACGATCTGATGGCGGTGCTGGCACTGCGCCAGCGTGGCTCGCATTACGTGATGAAGTTCCGCGAGTTGATCGGGCGCAGCTTCGATGGATTCTGCGGACGCGAGGTCTTGGGTAGCCGCAGCGAGCCGATGGGCCTGGTGCGCGAAAACGAACTTGAATTCCACCTCGCCGGGCAACGCTTGGCGGAGTCCATTGGCGGCCACTACCAGCGGCAGCTGGACATGCTTGGGCTGCGCTTCGAGTCGTTGGCCGCGGCCATGGGCCTTCCGTCCACCGGCAACCCGGTCGGTGCTGCGCTATTGGCCAGTGCCTTTGTCCAGACCTTCAGCGACGTCGAACTCTCGGCGACCCTGCAGCCGCTGCTGTTTCGCCAATACGAACGGGAACTGACCAGCGTCCTGGACGAGCTTTACGGCCGCCTCAATACCCAATTGGCCGCGAACGGCTTCCATGCCGATCCGCCCCGTCCGGCAGCGGCAGCCCCAGCCGCGCCGGCAGCTCCTGCGTTCCAGCCATCTGCCTGGTTGCCGCCCTCGCCACTGCAAGCCGGCGCGGAGATCATGACCTCGCGCCAGGCCGGGGCCTGGCTGGAGGCGGGGATTGGCGGCATGGTCCCGACCGAGCCGGCGCCGATGCGTCCAGCGCCCGTGGGAGCACCGGTGTTGACGGCGGCAGCCGGGTCGCCGCCTTCCGGGTCGCCGCCGCAGGGCCAAAACGCGGATATGTTCCGCACCCCACCGGCGATCAGGATCCAGCATGAGCAATTGCGCGACATGCTGCATCGATGGCGCGAAGGGATGCATTCGGGCGCGGGTGGAACGGCTTGCCCGATACCCGATCGCCGCCTCGCAACCCGCCGTGAAATGCAAATGCAGGAAGTGGTGAGCGTGGCATCGTTGCTGCAGGGCGACGGCGCGCGCAACTTCGAGGCAGCGCTGTCGGGCAAATGCGACCTGCATGCGGCCATCCGCGAGGAACTGGTCGAGGGTGCACGCCGCTTGGGCCTTGACCCCGACCAGACCTGCCTTGATCCAAGGCAGGAAGACGCCATTGATCTCACTGGCCTGCTGTTCGAGTCGCTGACCAAGGGCCAGGCGATGTTGCAGGAATCGCGGCGGCTGTTTGCGCGGCTGGTCATGTCTTACGTCAAGGTGGCGCTGACCGATGAGGGCCTGTTCGTGAGTGCGGACCACCCGGCGCGTCGCCTGCTCGATGCGCTCGCGATCGGCTGCGAGGGCAATGATGGCGTCTCGCCACAGGATCGGGAGATCCTCGATCACGCCGACCAGTTGGTTGGGCGGGTCGTTGCCGAATTCAATGAAGACATTGCCATCTTCGAACTCAGCGCCAACGAGATGCAGTCGCTGATTGACCAGCAGCATCGCCGTGCCGATCTGGTCGAACGGCGAACCGCGGAAACCGTGCACGGGCGCGAGCGCCTGCAGCTGGCTCGGGCGCAGGCGGCGGCAGCACTTGCCGAGCGCACCGATGGGCGCAAGCTCACGCCGACCATCGCCCACTTCATGGATCGCCATTGGCAACATCATCTGGTCCAGGTGCTGCTGCGCGATAGCGAAAGTTCAGCGCGCTACCAGCGGGTGTTGGCGCTGGCTGACCAACTGGTGGCGCTGGACCAGGCTGCGGCCAGCGGCAACGATGGCAATGTCGCCGCCAAGGTCCTGGCACTGCAGCCGGGACTGGTGGAAGTCCTGTCCAGCTCCGGCCTCGACGAACAGGTGGCCGGCGAATGGATGGCAGGACTGGCGCGAACCTTGGCGTTCCCGGACGCGACCCGCGAACTGCGCACGCATTCGGCGCAACCGGTGCCAGCTGACCAGGCCGACGAGTCGCTGGCGCTGCGCCTGGTCGGCGGCAACGACAGCCTCGACTTCGACCCGAATGTGTCGGCGAGGATGCGCGACCTGGTGCCTGGCGACTGGATGCGGTTGGGTGATGGCACCGCCGAAACTCCGGTCAAGGTGGCCTGGATCAGCCCAATCACCGGGCGCCTGTTGCTGGTGAACCGGCGCGGGACTCGCCAACTGGTGGCATCACCGGCGCAACTGGCGAGCCTGGTACGTAGCGGCAAGTTGTTCGCAGAGGCCGATGAGCAGCCTTTTGCCGAGGCCATGCGCCTGGTGCGAAGGAAGCTCAGCCGTTCGGCCGTGCACGCTGCCTGACGCAGGCGGCCCCGGCATTCGCTACGATGCTGGCAACGATCGGGCGGAGTAGTGCATGGCGGTGACGATAGGGGTGGCCCGCGAAACCGCGGCAGGTGAGAAGCGGGTGGCGTTGACACCGGAAACCTGCCGGAAATTGGTGGCTGCGGGCGCCAGCGTGCAGGTGGAGCGTGGCTTGGGCGCGTCTGCCTACTTTCCTGACGCGGCCTACGCCGAAGCCGGTGCGCGCCTGGTCGACGGTGCCGATGCCGCGTTCGATGCCGCTGGCGTGGTGTTGTGCGTGCAGCCACCTGCACTGGCAGCCATTGAGCGTTTGCGCGAAGGCACGGTCCTGGTCGGCATGCTCCAGCCACAATCCGATCCAGCGCGTGCGGCGGCATTGCAGGCACGTGGCATCGTCGCCTTTCCGCTGGAGCGATTGCCGCGGACCACCCGTGCACAGGCGATGGACGTGCTCAGTTCGCAGGCCGGCATGGCTGGATACAAGGCGATGCTGATTGCGGCTCAGTTGGCGCCGCGCTTCTTCCCGATGCTGACCACCGCGGCCGGTACGATCCGGCCGTCGAAGGTTTTGGTGGTTGGCGCCGGCGTTGCCGGCTTGCAGGCAATCGCCACCGCGAAACGGCTGGGTGCCCAGGTCGAGGGTTTTGACGTGCGTCCGGAAACGCGTGAGCAGATCCAGTCGCTGGGAGGGCGATTCCTTGATCTCGGGGTCAGCGCCGCAGGCGAAGGTGGCTATGCGCGCGCGCTGACCGACGAGGAGCGTGCCGAACAGCAACGCCGGCTCGGCGAACACCTCAAGAACATCGACGTGATCGTGTGCACCGCGGCCGTGCCTGGTCGTCCGGCGCCAAAGATCATCAGTGCGCAGATGGTGGCCGGGATGAAGCCGGGCAGCCTGGTTGTCGACCTGGCAGCTGAAACCGGCGGCAATTGCGAACTGACCCGCCCGGGTGAAACCATCGACAGCAATGGCGTGGTCATTGCCGGCCCATTGGACCTGGCGTCGATGGGCGCGATGCACGCCAGTGAAATGTACGCGCGCAACGTCTACAACTTTGCCACGCTCCTGATCAAGGACGGCGCGCTCGCCTTCGACTGGGACGACGAGTTGCTGGCGAAGACCCGCTTCGTAGTGGCCTGACCAAGGCCGGCGGCCAATGGTTCAACGCTGGCCCGGCGGGTTCGCCTGCACCCACGCCCGCCGCTGCTCCGCGCTCATTGCGTGCCACTGCTCCCGCAATGCCTTGCGCTGTTCGGGCGTCATCGACTTCATCTTCTCGAACAGTGCGCGCATCTCGGTGCGCCGTGCCGGATCCATGTGCTCCCAATGGCGCACGCCACGCCGCGCGTTGTCGCGCTGTGCAGGTGTCATCGCATTCCAGCGGCGCGCATGTTCGTACATTCCGGCGCGATCGCCGGGATTGGCATCCCAACGTTCGCGCAGTGGCGTCAACAGCATTTCGCGCTGGGCCGGGCTGAGCTGCTCCCAGGCCGGCAAGGTTGCTGTCGCCGGGGTGGCGGGCTTGTCCTGGTCGCTGGCAAGGACGCTGCTAGTGGCCAGCAACAAGGTGCAGAGGATCCATCGACTTGCAGGCTTCATGGGTTTACTCCATCGCCAGGGATACGGCGTCGGACGACGCCAGCCACAGGTAGAAATCGGGGTCCTGGTCGAGCGTGGCCAGGCCGGTGGCGCTGTTGGCCGGCAATTGTCCGGGTCCCTGCGCCAGGTTGGCCGGAGCGACCTGTTCTTGCACGCTGCGCCACGGCGCGGCCAACATCAGCGCCAATACCAGCACGGCGGCCGTCGCCCAGCTCCAGCGATGCAACGGGTGCGAATTTTTCGAGTTGCTGGACGCGCCCATTCCCGACATTGCCGCCTGCAGCCGGTTGTGCAGTTGCGCGCGGACCCGCGCTGACGGTGCCATCAGTGCCTGCGCATGCACGGCCTTGGCCTTGCGGTCGAATTCGAAGTCATTCATCGCCAATCCTCCAGTTGCTTTTGCAGCGCATGCCGCGCGCGCGACAAGTGCGTTTTTACCGAACCTTCGCTGCATCCCATCACGTGCGCGGTCCCGGCCACGTCCAGTTCCTCCAGCACGCGCAGCGTGAACGCCTCGCGTTGTCGCGGCGGCAGGCCCGCCAGCGCAACCGAAAGTCGCGCATAGGCTTCGCGACCGTCATGCGCGCGTGCCGGGCCCGCAGTGTCGTCGGCCCAGTCGATGCTGGTCTCGTCCTGTTCCGGTGCCGGCCGCATCCAGCGCAGCCGGAACCCGCGCCGGCGCTGGCTATCAACCACCCGGCTGCGCAGGATCTGCCAGAACAATGGCGTCCACTCCGCAGCCGGGCGTTCGCTGTAAGCCAGGATCTTCAACATGGCGTCCTGGACTGCGTCCAACGCATCTTCGCGGTGGCGCAAGCCCATTTCCGCGAAACGGAACGCGCGCGGGCCGATCCCGGCCAGGAACTGCTCCAGGGTGGGTGGCACCTGCCGGACCACGGTGTCGTCGTCGGGCAGGTGGTCCTCGATGGCATCGGCGCTCACGCGTTGCAGCATACGGGAGGAAACGCGGCAGGCGCCGCTAGGTTGACAGGCACGACCCCATGCCCGTGGCGGTTATGATGCCCCGACACCGGGTAGGGGAAGCAAACATGGGTGATGCCGCCGTAGCGCAGGGTTTCATGGCCCTGTACATCTTCATGCTGGCCGCCATCGCCGGCCACGTGATCATCTCGCGGGTGCCGGTGATCCTGCATACGCCGTTGATGTCCGGCTCCAATTTCATCCATGGCATCGTCCTGATCGGGGCGATGGTGGTGCTTGGCCACGCCGACACCCCGTTGGAGAAGGCGATCGGCTTCGTCGCAGTGCTGCTGGGCGCCGGCAACGCCGCCGGCGGTGACGTGGTGACCGAGCGGATGCTGGACATGTTCAAGTCCAGCAAGCCGTCGACCAAGAACCAGGGGGGAGGCAACCCGTGACCGTACTGGCCCTGGTCCAACTGAGCTATTTCATCGCCGCGACCCTGTTCCTGCTGGGTCTGCAGCGCATGAGCACGCCCAAGACCGCGCGCAGCGGCATCCAGTGGGCAGGCGTGGGCATGCTGATCGCCACGATCGCGACCTTCTTCCTCCCCGACCTGCACAACATTGGCTTGATGGTCACGGCGATCGTGATTGGCGTGGGCTTGAACTGGCTCTGGGGCAAGAAGGTCGCGATCACCGACATGCCGCAGATGGTGGCGTTGTTCAACGGCATGGGCGGCGGTTCGGCAGCGGCCATCGGTGCGGTGGAGCTGTTTGCGTTTGCGCTGGTCGCACATGCCGAGTTCTCGGTGTCATTGACATCGGGATCTAGCGTTGGTTTGGCAACGACCCAGAGTTACCAGCAGTTGTCGCCGACGCTGCCGGTGTTGCTGGCGGCCGTTGGCGCCTTGATCGGATCGGTGTCGTTTTCAGGCTCGCTGATTGCTTACGCCAAGCTGCAAGGCTTGATGGACAAGCGCTTCGTGTTTCCCGGCCAGTCGGTGTTCAACGCAATGGTGCTGGTGGCGGCGCTGGTCTGCCTGTACTTGTTGGCGACCGGTGCAATGGTGCCTTGGGTGATCGTTGCATTTTTTGGCTTCGCGCTCGCGTACGGGGTGTTGATGACGCTGCCGATCGGCGGCGCCGACATGCCGGTGGTGATCTCGTTGTACAACGCGTTTACCGGGCTGGCGGTCGCGCTCGAAGGCTACGTGCTGGGTAATGAGGCCTTGATCATCGCCGGCATGATGGTCGGTGCGGCCGGCATCTTGCTCACGCGGCTGATGGCCAAGGCCATGAATCGCTCGATCAGCAACGTGTTGTTCTCGAATTTCGGTGGCAGCAGCGGGGAGATGCAGGAGATCGGTGGTTCCATGAAGCCGATCGAGGCTGCTGACGTCGCCGCGATGATGGCGTATGCCGAACGCGTGGTGATCGTGCCCGGCTACGGCATGGCGGTGGCCCAGGCGCAGCACAAGATCTGGGAACTGAGCCAGCGCCTGATCGAACGCGGGGTGAAGGTGAAGTTTGCGATCCACCCGGTGGCCGGCCGCATGCCGGGACACATGAACGTGCTGCTGGCCGAGGCCGGGGTGCCGTATGACCTGATTGCCGACATGGACGACATCAACCCCGAGTTCGCCAATACCGATGTGTCGCTGGTGATTGGCGCCAATGATGTGGTCAACCCCGTCGCCAGGACCGATCCAGCCAGTCCGATCTACGGAATGCCGATCCTGGACGTGATCAATTCGAAGAACACGGTCGTGATCAAGCGTGGCAAGGGCACGGGCTTTGCCGGCATCGAGAACGCGCTGTTCTATGCGGACAATACCCGCATGCTGTACGGCGATGGTGCCGAAGCCGCCGGGGCGCTGGTGACGGAACTCAAGGCGCTTGACAGCGGGCACTGACCCGGCGGCCCGGGCACGATCCGGCGCGGGCGCGACTCAACGCGCGGCGATCACCGCCAGCAACAGACCCCCGGCCAGCCATGCCAGCTCGGCCGGGGTATTGACCAGGCCAACCAAGGTCCACGCGTAATTCGCGCCGAGCTTGAGCGCCGATTCCCACGGCAGCAGTCCCAGCACCCGGCCAATCTGTCCGGCGGCGATGCCCCAGTTGGCAACTGCAATCGCGGCGGCGGTGCCCAACAAGGCCAGCAACATCCGCGCGCGACCGCGTGGCATGCCGGCAAGCCGCAGCAGCAGCGCGGCGTCCAGCCCGGCCAACAACGCCATCGCGCTGCACTGCCGATCGCTGGCCAGGGCCAGCAGGATCCAGGCGGCGGCGCAGCCAAGGCTGCCCAAGGTGAGCAGGGCCGGCGCAAGCCAGCGTGCGCGGCGCACTGCAGTGTCTGTCATGGGCAGTAGAATATCCCCCAACATGTATTCCCGCAGCAGTGAACCCGTGCGCTTCGAGCGCGACTGTCCCGCCGTACTGGTCCCCCAGGGCGATGCCGTGACCCTACC
>JBDSOZ010000058.1:0-6588 GCA_039914555.1 Luteimonas sp. | reverse complement strand
GCGGGTCCAGCTACGCCTACGCGACCCTGGTCACCGGCAATCCCTTCTTTCCGTTTTACAACTCGATCTTCAAGTCGCCGTTTTACCTGCCGATCGACCTGCACGATATTCGCTGGGACACCGGGGTTCAGTGGCGGGCGATGTGGGACCTGACGTTCAACACCAGTCGCTTCAGTGAGGCCGGTCCTGGAGCGGCTGGCATTGCATTGCTGGTGGCGCTGCCTGGGGTGCTCGCGGAAATTGCCACCCGTCGCGACAGCCGCTGGATCGCACTGTGGATACTGGCGTCGGGTGCACTGATGTTCTGGCAAATCCAGTATCTTCGCTACGTATTCCCCGCGATCACGGTCCTGGTGACGGTTGGGGTCGTGGGGCTCTGCCGCCATGTGCACGCGATTGTTTTCGCTGCCTTGATCCTGGCGGTTGCGGCGGTCAATGCCATGCTGATGCCGACCACCAGTTGGATCGCGCGCGACAATCCATGGGCGCAACTGCTTCGCGACGGGGTCGGGGCAAGATCCGCACTCGTGCGCGCGATGCTCCCGGAGCGGGCGTTGCTCGACAGGCTCTATGACCGCGCACCTGGCGCATGCGTCCTGATGACCGATCCGCACTCGCCATTCGTCGGCAGCTTCAAGGGTCGCGCAAATACCTTCGAATGGTACGATCCGCGCCTGGAAGCGGCCAATGCCTGGGCTGAAAAAGACCCGACCGGGAAGCGCTGGCAGCAAGTGCTGCGAGCGGTCGGCGCGTCCCATCTGGTCGTGGTCCACCAGACCGATACGCCATTGGCCAAGGCGTTGCTGGGTATGGGATTCGAGCGTGTTGATTACGAAGGCAGGGCCGAATTGTGGGCAAACGCGGCGCCTGAGCAACGTCACTGCAAGGGACGTTTCCTGGACCAGCGCGACCAGGCCGAACACCTGTTCCCCTGGGGCCGCGAGCCTTGAAGCTCCGGTTGCGACCGCCGGGTGCCGGAATCGCAAATTTTCGCAGGCAACATGATGACTGAACGACAAACCGGCATGGACGCGGCATCCCCGGTGATGGATCTGGGCGTCGCGGTCGTCATTCCCTGCTACAAGGTCGCGGCCCACGTATTGGATGTGCTCGCCGGCATCGGGCCGGAGGTCGCGCGGATCTATTGCATCGATGATGCCTGCCCGCAAAGCAGCGGTGACCTGGTGGAGCGCGATTGCCGGGATCCCAGGGTGGTTGTGCTGCGACATGGGCAGAACCAGGGCGTGGGTGGCGCCGTCATGACCGGCTATCGGCGTGCAATCGCCGACGGCGCGAGGATCATCGTCAAGGTTGATGGCGACGGCCAGATGGACCCTTCGCTGCTGCCACGCTTTGTCGCCCCGATCCTCGCCGGCAGGGCCGATTACACCAAGGGCAATCGTTTCTGGGACCTGGCCCAGCTCAACAAGATGCCATTGGTACGTCGCATCGGCAACCTGGGGCTGAGCTTTTTTTCCAAGGCCAGTTCCGGATACTGGGATGTGTTCGACCCGACCAACGGCTATACCGCGATCCACGCCAACGTCGCCTCCCACCTGCCGCTTTCGTCGATCAGCAAGCGCTATTTTTTCGAGACCGACATCCTGTTCCGGCTCAATACATTGCGTGCGGTGGTTGTCGACGTACCGATGGACGCCAGGTACGACACTGAAGTCAGCAATTTGAAAATCTCGCGCGTGGCCGGCGAATTCCTCTGGAAGCACGTGCGCAACACCTGCAAGCGGGTCATTTACAACTATTTCCTGCGCGATGTTTCCATTGCCTCGCTGGAGTTGCTGGCGGCGATCGCGCTGCTGGGTTTCGGTGGCGTGTTCGGTGGCTATCACTGGTGGCATGCCGCAAGCAGTGGTGAGAGTGCGCCTGTGGGCACGATCATGGTGGCGACGGTGGCGGTCGTGAGCGGGCTGCAGTTCCTGTTGGCATTCCTTGGCTACGACATCGCCAGCGTGCCACGGCAGCCACTGCACCCGATGCTGCGGCAGGTCCAAGCCGGCGACCTGCGATGGAGGTCTGGCGACGGTGGTTGAAGCGAGGCCTCCGCTGCTGATCGTGCTCGCGCATCCCGACGACGAGTTCGCGATTTTTCCATGGATACAGGCAGCCACCCAGGCTGGGCGGCGGGTGCACTGCCTGTGGCTCACCGACGGCGGTTACGGCGGCCAGGACATCCAGCGCCGGAATCTTGAAAGCGTGCAGGTGTTGCAGGGATTGGGCGTGGATCCGGCCGACATGCATTTTGTGGGCGCGCAATGGGCAGTGCCGGATGGCTTGCTGCACCTTCGCCTGGAGGAGGTGGTGCCGAAATTGCTGGCAGGGTTTGGCAGCCTGGCCGTGGGTGCCGACGTGTTGGTGCCGGCCTGGGAGGGAGGGCACCAGGACCATGACGCCAGCCATCTGGCGGGAATGAGCCTGGCCAATGGCGCGGCACGCCGGATCCTGCAGTACTCGCTTTACCATGGCCAGGGCCTTCGCGGTCCATGGTTCAGGATCTTGTCGCCGCTGCCTGCAAATGGCGCCCACGAAGTCATCGAGACGAGACTCTGGCAGCGCCTGGGGCACGCGCTACGCTGCCTTCATTACCGGTCCCAGTGGCGCAGTTTCCTGGGGCTGCTGCCGTTCTACCTGCTGCGCATGTTGCGCAGCGACGCGTTCGTCCTGCAAGCGGTGGATCCGGGCCGTGCCAGCATGCGGCCGCACGACGGCGCCCTGCTGTACGAACGACGCGGCGGTCCCTCCTGGCAGGAGTTTGCGCAGGCAACCCAGCACTTCCGCATGCCGGAGCCGACCCCTGCCGGCGCTCGCTAAAGGTCGTCGGAATCCAGCCAGAAGACGTTCCAGCGATCCCCCGAGTACAGCGTTTCATCGGCGATCCGCGGGTCCAGCTTTTTCACGATCAAGGTAAAGACGTAAGGCGTGCGAATGTAGGCAGAGCCTGCGAAGCCGAGCAGCCTGGCCGAACGCGGGCTGCACATGCAGGCAACCGCGTCCTTGTGCTGTTCAAGCGCGATCTGTCGCAGCCGCTGGTGGATCGCCCTGCTGCCGCGCGCGTGTTCCGCCAGCACCATGCAATCCAGGACTGCCAGCGTGTCCACGCCTTTCATGCGCGCTGGCCGGGCAATGGCCACGCCGACCAGCTTGTCCTGCTGGCGCAATGACACGAATGAATACCCGGTGCCGGGCGCTGCGGTCCGCCAACGCAGGAATTCGCAGGTCTTGAGCAATGCGTTGGGGTTCTGGCTGACCCAGGACTGGAGCAGGCGTTGGTATTCGCCGTCGTCCTTGCCCGTGTGTCGCGACAGGAACGCGTCGCGCTGTTCGACCTGGGTGCTGTAGCCGGCGACCGGGAACAAGCTCCAGGCCTGCAGCAGGCTGGCCAGCGGACGCAACAGCGGAGCCAGGAACTGCAAGGCTCCGGGGAGCAGCGAGCGCGCGCCCAGCACCCGCATGTAGACCGGAAGGCGTTGCACCGGCTTCCAGCCAACCTTGAGGTGGCCTGGGATCACTTCCGGCCGGATCGGGTAGCCGATGGCGAAACCGGCGCCTTCGCGCGCCAGCTCGGCGGTGGCGAAATGACCGATGCGGGTGAAGATTCCCTTGCCGCGGCGATCAGGATGGGTCATCACGTCGCACACCATTGCGCTGGTGACCGTGGTTCCATCGAGCGAATACGCGTAAGGAATGGCTGCGTAATAGCCGACCAGGCCATCGGGTTCCGACGCAACGTATTGGAACGAAGCAACCGGCGAGGGATAGGTCTCGAACTTCCAGGCGTAATGGGCGTCGGAATCCACCGGCGTTCCCGCGGTGTCCGGAAAGCTGAGCCGGAAGAGGTCGCGCTGGCTTGCATAGTCCCGTGGCTTGTCGAAGGCCCGGTACTGGATTTCCATCAGTACTGCCCACCATTGATGTGCAGGACCTGGCCAGTCGTGAACCCTGCATCCTGGCCCAGCAGGTAGGCAACCGCAGCCCCGACATCCTGTTGTTCGCCAAACCGGCCGAGCGGGATCAGCTTGCGGATGTTGTCCTGGATGGGTTCCGGGATGGTGTTGATCAGGCCCGTGTTGAAGTAGCCAAGGGCGACCGCGTTGGCGGTAATGCCGCGTCCAGCCAGTTCGATCGCCAGTGACTTGGTGAACCCGACCAGCCCGGCCTTGGCAGCGGAATAATGCGAAACCCCGGCAGCGCCGGTAAACCCAACGATGCTGGACACGTTCACCACGCGCCCGAACCGCTTCTCGCGCATGGCCGGGACGAACGCCTTGCAGCACAGGAACGTGGTCAGGAGGCTGTCTTCGAGCACCTGCATGAATTCGGCTTTGGACAATTTCCAGGACATGCCATTGGTCGAAGAGCCGGCGACGTTGACCAGCCGGGTCACTCCGCCGTGGTCGGAATCGATCCGCCCAGCCATCTCGCCCACCGACGATTCGCTGGTCAGGTCGGCCTGGTAGGCATGTCGCGAAGGGTCCAGCCCGAACTCGCGCAAAGTCGCCTCCACCAAGGTACTGTCGGCGCGGAAATGGCAAACGATTTCGCGCTCGCCGCGCAACAACAGATGGCGAACGACGTGCTGGCCGATGCCACCGTTGGCACCCGTGATCAGGATAATTCAGTGGGCCTGTTTGTAGTGGAGCTGGCGGATGCAGCCGGGGCCATCGCGTTTGGTGTTGCCACCACGATGACGTTGTCGAAGCGCCGGACGAGATAGGACAGGGAAATCAACAGGTAGGCCGCGACCGTCTTGGCCACGCGACCCAGCAACGGTTCGTGCTTGCCGTCGTAATTGCGCACGCGATCATGCGCGGTGGAAAGGAACGAGAATGGAATGCTGCGCTGGGCGACGATCCTGAATCCATGGTTCTCGACCATCCGCCGGATGCTTTCCTGGCAGTAGTAGTGCCAGTGCGGATAGTTGAAGTCGACCTGCCATAACCGCCCCAGGGTCGCATGTCGTTTCGGCGACGACAGTTGCGACGTCAACCGGAACAATATTCCGTCATTGGACGGGACCTTGAGCAGCAAGGCGCCGCCAGGGGCCAGCGCATCGCGCGCCGCGCCCAGGAATGCCGACGGATCGGGAATGTGTTCCAGCACGTCCATCGCGCTCAACACGGAAAATTGCGCTGGAAATCCCTGGGCCGTTGCCAGTGCTTCGGGGAATTCGCCATTCAACACCCGGCCAGGCGAACTCCTGCTGGCGAAATCGAACGCGGTTGGAGATGGTTCGATCCCGAACGATTCATAACCCCCGGCCCGGATACGATCAAGGAACCAGCCGAACGAGCAACCAATGTCGAGCCACTGGCCGCCATGCACGTGTTGCTTCACCATCCCGATGCACAGGTCGAATTCCTTGTCGCGCGTGGATTTCAACATCCGGCGCAGCGCTGCATCATCGGCGACGATGTAATCGTCAGGTTGGGTGGGGGCGATCGGGCGTTGCAGCAGCATGTGCCCGCATTGGCCGCAGGCGAGCGTCGCGAAGGTGCCGTACTCGGCCTCCGTATGCACGTCCGCAGCGTGACAGGCCGGGCATGTCTTCTGCGTTTCCATTCGGTCTACCTCGATGCAATCAGCCAGATGCCAAGCAACATTGCAGCCATGCCGATGGCAAAGCGAATGTCCAAGTGTTCCCCGAAAAACATCCAGCCTGCAATAGGCACCAACACGATGGTCAGGGCGGAGGCAGGATAGGCGATGCTCAAGGGGACGCGGGTGAGGATAACCACCCACAGCAGGGACGCCACGGCATACAGGACGCCGGCACTCCAGAACCAGGGCGATAGCGCGATGCTGCGAAGCATCTCGTACAGCGTGGGTGCACCCTTGGCTTTCACCGCGGCAAGCTTGAACAGCAGTTGTCCGGTGCCCATGAACAGGCAGAAAAGCGCAATTCCAGCGATGGGCAGCAGTTTAAGCAGGGCGGTCACGTCAAGTCCTCATGCAGGGGTAACTCGCGGTCATCCTGGCTTAGCCCAGGCCCAGGCTGGTCTCGAGCTCGGGAAGGATACTGAACAAATCCCCCACCAGTCCGATGTCCGCAATCTCGAAGATCGGCGCGTCGGCGTCCTTGTTGATCGCGACGATGGTGCCTGCGTCCTTGATCCCGGTCAGGTGCTGGATGGCGCCGCTGATGCCGATTGCCATGTACAGCTCGGGGGCGATGATCTTGCCGGTCTGGCCGACCTGCAGTTCGTTGGGGACGTAGCCGGCATCCACGGCCGCGCGCGAGGCGCCAACAGCGGCGCCGATTTTGTCGGCGAACCGGTAGATGATGTCGAAGTTTTCCTTGGAGCCGACGCCGCGGCCTCCGGACACGACCCGCTTGGCGCTTTGCAGGTCGGGGCGGTCGGACTTGCCGGCGGCGAGGCCGAGGTAGCGCGTGTGCGTCGGCAGCGTTGCATCCACTGAGGTGGCTTCAACCGGTGCAGTGCCGCCGCGCGCCGCTTCCGGCCACGATGCGGTGCGCACGGTGGCGACGACGGCGTGGTCGCCGGGTGCCTCGACAGTGATGATGGCGTTGCCTGCGTAGATCGGGCGTTTGAACACGTGACTGGATTCCACCGC
>JBDSOZ010000051.1:0-3483 GCA_039914555.1 Luteimonas sp. | reverse complement strand
GGTCTGGCCGCAACTGGTGGAAACCTGGTTGGGGACGATCGGGATGCTGGACGTCGCACCCATCGAGCAGCCATCGTTGACGCCGTGAGCTGGCGCGACTCTTCTTTATGCAAGCAACTTCCTCGCACCAACGCGGCGCCGTCTTCGCGCTGATCGGCACCATCCTGCTGTGGGGTTACAGCTGGATCGTGATGAAGCAGGTGCTGGCCTACGCCGGCCCGTTCGACTTTGCCGCGCTGCGCTATTTGATCGGTGCGGCGATCCTGTTCGCTGCGTTGCTGCTGTCGGGACAATCGTTGCGACCACCGCCAGTGTTGCCGATGATCCTGATCGGCCTGTGCCAGACGGCGGCATTCCAGGGCTTGGAGCAATGGGCGCTGGTCAGCGGTGGCGCCGGCCACGTGGCGATGCTTGCGTACACGATGCCGTTCTGGGCGGTGCTGCTGGCGTGGTGGCTGTTGGGCGACAAGCCAACAGGCCGACATTGGCTCGGGCTCGCGTTGGCGGCGATCGGGCTGCTGTGCATCATCGAGCCCTGGCAGTCGCTGGGCGGTCGCTTGGGCACGACGCTGGCGGTTGCCGGCGGCCTGGCCTGGGCCGCGGGTACGGTGCTTAGCAAGCGCATGTTCCAACGCCACGCGCCCTCGGTGCTCAACCTCACTGCCTGGCAGATGCTGGTGGGTGGTGTGGCGCTGGCCATCGTGGCGCTGGTCGTGCCGCAACGCGGAATCGAATGGAACCTGCCTTTTATCGCAGGCTTGGCTTACAGCGCCGTGTTTGCTTCCAGCCTGGCGTGGTGGTTGTGGTCGATCGTGTTGCAGCGGCTGCCCACCACCGTCGCCAGTGTCTCCAGCCTGGGCGTACCGATTGTCAGCGTGCTGCTGGCGTGGCTGATCCTGCACGAGCAGCCATCGGCGATGGAACTGGTGGGGATCGTGTTGGTGTTGCTGGGGCTGGTTGCGGTCAGCGGGATCCGCTTTCGCCGCCGTTAGGGAGCCGTCGTTTCCATCACCGATTTGGCCGCGTCGGCCAATGGCTCGGGGACGTGCACGCCAAAACCTTGCACGTAGTTGATCCCCAGGCGCGCGAGCAGCGCACGCGAGTCGCTGGTTTCCACGTATTCGGCCACCGTCTTGATGCCGATGACCTTCGCCACGCCAGCGATCGCTTCGACGATTGCAGCGTCCACGGAGTCTGATACCACGTCACGGATAAAGACACCATCGATCTTGATGAAGTCAACCGGCAGATGCTTGAGATAAGTCAGGGACGACATGCCGCTGCCAAAATCGTCCAGTGCGAACTTGAAGCCCAATTCCTTCAGGTCGACCATGAGCTTTGCGGTCAGGGTCAGGTTTTGCAGCGCCGCGGTCTCGGTGAGCTCGAAACAGATTTGCGGGGCGCAGTGTGGACAATGCTCGAATGTCTCGCGGATATAGGCCAACAAGCGCCCACCGTTGACGGTCGTGCCAGAAAGATTGACGTAGAGCTGGGTGAGCGCGAGCTTGTCTTCTGGCAAGGTTTGCAGGAATTCAAGCGCTCCACGGATCACGAAACGGTCCAGCGCAGGCATGTCGCCATAGCGCTCGGCGGCGGGAATGAATGCCATCGGCGGGACCAGGGTGCCGTCGGTGTCGCGCAGGCGGACGAGCACCTCCAGTCGCAGCATCGGATCCGGCGTGGACGCCAACGATTCAATCCGCTGCGCGTACAGGACCATGCGTTGCTCGGCCAGGGCGTCGCGCAACCTGCTGACCCAATCCATCTCGCGTCGTTGGGCCGCGATCTCGACGTCGTCGAGTTGGTGCACCTTGACCTGGTTGCGGCCTTTCTCCTTGGCAAGGAAACAGGCGGCATCCGCCAAGCTGAGCGCCTGCGCCGGGCTGGCAATTTCTGGCCCGAAGCTGATCACCCCGAGGCTTGCGGCGCAACCAAACTTGCGCCGCCCGGACACATACTCCGTGCCATCAATCGCCGCGCGCAGGCCTTCGGCGAATGCGAGCGCCTGTTCCGGCCCGGTGTCTTTTAGCAGGATCGCGAATTCGTCGCCGCCGAGGCGGGCCAGGGCGTGCGCCGCGGGCACATGCGACCCCAGCAGCGCGGCGATCTGCCGCAACAGTTCGTCACCGGCGGCATGGCCACAAGTGTCGTTGACCACCTTGAACTGGTCGAGATCCAGGTAAAGCAGGGATGCGATGCCCGGATGGTCTTGGAGATTTTCAACTGCCGCACCCAACTGGCGCTCGAACTCCCGTCGGTTCATCAGTCCGGTGAGAACGTCGTGCGACGCCTGATGGCTGATGCGCCGCGACAATTCGTGGGCATCGGTGACATCGTGGCCCTGGACGAAGATGCCGGAGACGCGGCCGTCATCCTCACGGATAGGTTGGTAGATGAAATCGACGTAACGTTCGACCAGTGGGGCATCCGGCGTCCGTTGAAGCAAGATGGGGACGGCGTGGCCGATATACGGTTCGCCGGTGGCATAGACATGGTCCAGCAGCTCGGAGAAGCCTTGGTTCGCAAGCTCCGGAAGCGCCTGACGCACCGGCTTGCCCAAGATGTCCCGATGGCCGACCAGCTGGTAGTACGCATTGTTGGCGAGTTCGAAGACGTGGTCTGGCCCGTATCCGACCGCCAGGAACCCCGGCGACTGCTGCATCAACTGACGAAAGCGACGCTGGCCGTGGACGAGTTCCCGGTTGATGCTGTCGCCACCGCCGGCGGCTACTTCCATGGACGTGACGTCGGTAGGGCAGTGCAGGATTGCAACAATCCTGCCTGCGACGTCACGCAATGGCGTGTTCTGCACCCGCCAATAGCGATCCTGCCACCCCGTTGACCCGTCTGGCATCGCAACTGGATAGTGGAGAAAGGAAATTGTGTCCAATTTGCCCAGCTCCAGCACCCGCTTGAATGAAGCTCTCAGGATTCGGGCACCGTCTTCCAGCCGCGCCGGCAGGGCTTTGAAAAATTGTTGACCGATCAACTGCTTGCGCGGGGTGCGGGCCAGCGCCGCGATTGCTTTGTTGGCATCGAGGATAGTCAGGTCGGGTGCGAGAATCAGGCACGCGTTGGACGAGACCGAAAATATGCTGCCGTAGTCCAGGGAGATCACTGCTCGCTGTTTCATTGGGACCACTGTCCTCTGGTGGGCGTGTGCGACTTGTAAAGGGGTATTGGCGTCCTCGTCATTGGACATGAAGGTCACCGCCACTGAACAAGTGTGGGGCTGCCTTACTATGTGTCGATTGCAGCTTGTGGGTAACACCGGATGTCCCAGACCAAATCTTCGAATCGGCAATGGCTGCTGAGCGAGCGGCCCAAGGGTGAGCCTACGGATCGCACCCTGCGCCTGGTCGAACGCCCTATCCCCACTGCGGGAGTGGGGCAGATGCTGCTGCGCACCGAGTTTCTTTCGCTGGATCCTTACATGCGCGGGCGCATGAGCGATGCGGCGTCCTACGCCGAGCCGGTCGAGAT
>JBDSOZ010000038.1:0-8106 GCA_039914555.1 Luteimonas sp. | reverse complement strand
CCTGCCGCCGGCGCCACCTCGGTCAGGCCATTGCCCGCGGCAATCCGGTGCAACTGGCGCAAGGTGAGTTCCAGGCCGGCGCGCAAGGGGTCGGATTCAGCCGCCGCGGCCAACCCGGCTTCCATGCTGTCGAACAGGGGCAGCAAATCCGCCAGCAGGCGTTCATTGGCAAAACGACGCGCCGCTTCCAGCTCGCGCGCCATGCGCTTGCGCTGGTTGTCGATGTCGGCGCGTTCGCGCAGCGATTCGGCGCGCAATTGCTCAAGTTCGGCGCGCAACTGCTCGGTCTCGTCCTCAAGCGGTGGCCCGACAATGGCGTCGTGACCCTCCATCGGCTCGATGTCAGGGATCTGGGGGTTGGTCATGCTCCGGCATCCTCCGCGGCAACGGCCGCAATGAAGCCGGTATTGGGGCCGTCAGGCCCGGGTTCAAGGCTTCAGAGGTTCAGTCAGGGTTCCAGCGCCGCGCCCAAAACCTCGGCGGCAGCCTGCACCATCGGGATCACCCGGTCATAGGCCATGCGCGTGGGGCCAATCACCCCAAGCACGCCCAGGGTTCGGTCGCCGGAAACGTACGGCGCGGTCACCAGCGACATCCCCTCCAGTGGCGCCAGCCCGGTTTCCTCGCCGATGAAGATGCGTACCCCGGGGGCCTGGATGGTGCGTTCGAGCAATTGCAGGATTTCGCGTTTGCGCGCGAAGGCCTCGAACAGTTCGCGCAGCCTCTCCAGGTCCGACAACTCCTGCACCCCCATCAACCGGGTCTGCCCGGCCAGGACCATGCCCTCGCTGAAAGTGGCCTCGCCAGCTGGGTCATCGCCGCCAAAGTCCGGCTCCGGTGCCAGCGCCTGCTCGGCCAGCTCGACGCTGTGTGCCAGCAGGGTCTCCATTTCGCTGCGCGCGGCACGCAGCTCACGCAGCAAGGCCGTCCGGATCTCGGACACCGGGCGCCCTGCAAAATGATGGTTGAGGTAATTGGCGACACGTTCCAGTTCACCGGCGTCATACGGCCGGCGTGTCTGGATGATGCGGTTCTGCACATCGTTGTCGGCAAACACCAGGATCGCCAGCACCCGATTGGGGTCCAGCGGCACGAAGTCGATATGGCGGAAGGCGAACTGCTCGCGTCGCGGCACGCTGACCACGCCGACAAAATGGCTCATCGCCGACAGCAGCTCGGAGGCGCTGCCGAGCAAGGCCTGGGTTCCCGACCCGGCCGGTAACTCCTGGCGCAGGCGCGCCATCTCGCCGTCCGGCAGCGGCCGCAACTGCAACAAGGAGTCGACGAATACCCGGTAACCCTGGGTGGTCGGTACCCGGCCGGCCGAGACGTGGGCCGAACTGAGCAGCCCGATCTGTTCCAGGTCGCCGAGGATGTTGCGGATCGTGGCCGGGCTGACATCCAGCCCCGCATGCCGGGCCAGGGTCTGCGAGCCCACCGGCGCGCCATCGCGGATGTGGCGTGAGATCAGGGTCCGCAGCAGGTGCCGGGCGCGTGGATCGAGGATTTCGACGGGGCTGGGAACGCTAGGCATACCCCGGATATAAGCCCGAGGCGGCGGCGGCGCAAGCCGCCATCCGCGAATACTGGTCGCCCCCACGCCGATTGCACCGGATGCGACGGCAATCTCTTACGCTATTGCGATGCTGACCCGCCTCGCGATCAGGGACTTTGCCGTCGTCGCCGCCACCGAACTGGAATTCGGCCGCGGACTCACGGTCATTTCCGGTGAAACCGGCGCCGGCAAATCCTTGCTGGTGGATGCACTCGGCTTCCTGTCCGGGCTGCGTGCCGACAGCGGCATGGTCCGCCATGGCGCCGATCGCGCGGAGCTGGTGGCAATTTTCGACCTGGAAGACGCACCCGCGGCGCTGGCGTGGTTGCGCGAAGCAGAGTTCGACGACGGCAGCGATTGCCAACTGCGACGGACCCTGCGTGCCGACGGTGGCTCCCGCGCCTGGGTCAATGGGCGGCCGGCGACCCTGGCGCAGCTCGGCGCACTGGCCGGCACCCTGGTTGAAATCCACGGTCAACACGAACACCAGGCGTTGCTGTCGCGCGCCAGCCAGCTTGACCTGCTGGATGCCTACGGGCGCCTGCAGGCGCCCGTGGCGGCTGTCCGTGCCGCTGCACACGCGTGGGCAGCACTGGTGCGCGAGCGCGATGGCTTGTCGCGCCAGGGCGACGTCAGCGAGCGCATCGGCTGGCTTGAACACCAATTGAATGAGCTGGAACGCGAGACGCTCGATCCGGCATCCATCGCCGATCTCGCAGTCGCGCACCGGCGCCACGCACACGCTGCTGCGTTGATCAGCGCCTGCGACGCCGCCAGCACCCGGCTCGGCGGCGACGAGGGCAATGCACCCTCGCGGATGTTGCAGCAGGTGCGCAGCGACCTGGCGCGCCAGCTCGAGTACGAGCCGCGACTGGGCGACGTCGACGCCATGCTCGACTCGGCTGCCATCCAGTTGGACGAAGCGGTCGCGTTGCTCGACCACGTGCGCTCCGACCTCGAGCTGGACCCGGCCACCTTCGAGGCGCTTGACCGCCGGATCGCGCGCTTGCACGAATTGTCGCGCAAGCACCGGGTCGCGCCCGAAGGCCTGGCCGTGCAACGCGACGCGCTCGGCCACGAACTGGAAACGCTGCGCAATGCCGACGCCCGGATCCAGGTGCTCGCCTCTGAAATCGATGCCGCCGCCCGGCACTGGCGCGAGGTCGCATCGGTGTTGGCGACTGCGCGCGCCAAGGCCGCGCGCAGCTTGTCGAAAGCCACCACGAGCTTGATCGCCGAACTCGGCATGGGTGGCGGTCGCTTCGAGGTCGCGCTGGAGCCTGCCGCGGAAGGCCAGCCCGATCCGCAGGGATCGGAACGCGCCGAGTTCCTCGTCTCGGCCAACGCCGGGCAACCGCCGCGCCCCTTGCGCAAGGTCGCCTCCGGCGGCGAACTGTCGCGGATTTCGCTGGCCATCGAAGTCGCCGCACTCGGCCTCGACGCCATTCCGTCCATGGTCTTCGACGAGGTCGATTCGGGCATCGGCGGCGCCGTTGCCCAGATCGTCGGCGAGAAACTGCGTGCGCTCGGTGCCAGTCGCCAGGTGCTGTGCGTGACCCACCTGCCCCAGGTGGCGGCGCAAGGCCACGCCCATTACCGGGTCAGCAAGGCCGAGCAGTCGGGCATGACCCAGAGTTCGGTACAGCTGCTGGACGACGACGCGCGCGAAGCCGAACTTGCACGGATGTTGGGCGGCGTTGAAGTCGGCAAGGAAGCGCGCGCCGCCGCCCGCCGCCTCCTGGACGACGTCGCGCCGCCCCCCGAACGACGCCCGTAGGAGCGCGCCTTGCGCGCGATCGCGGCCAAGGGCCGCTCCTACGCGCACCCCGCGATCGCGATCCTCTAGCGCTTCTTCGTCACGTAAAGCACCAGCGCATGGTCCTCGATCGTGTAGCCGTGCTCAGCGGCGATGGTGTGTTGCAGCCGCTCGATCTCCTCGCTGTGAAACTCGATCACCTTGCCGGTCTCGACATCCACCATGTGGTCGTGGTGTTCACCACGATCCAGTTCGTACACCGCATGGCCGCCCTCGAAGTTGTGTTTCAGGACCAGGCCTGCGGATTCAAACTGGGTGAGGACGCGATACACGGTGGCCAGGCCAATCTCGTCGCCCTGGTCGAGCAACTGGCGATAGATGTCCTCGGCAGTCATGTGCCGGGGCTTGATCTGTTCCAGCAACGCCAGGATTCGCATCCGCGGATGGGTCACCTTCAGGCCTGCCTTGCGCAGGTCCAGCGATTCGGTCATGGGTCCGGCTCCTGAGTCGGGCTTCCGTGTATTATCGGCCCGTTTCCCGTTCAATGTCCCCCACCACCCGCGGATCCGCATGCGCCTGTCACTTTTGCTCGCCGTCGCCATGGCCGTCACCGTCGCTGGCTGCGGCATCGTCTACAAACAGCCGATCTACCAGGGCAACCTGCTGGACAAGGCCGCCGTCGACCAGCTGCAGGCCGGAATGAGCAAGCAGCAGGTGCAGGCGCTGCTGGGCACGCCGTCCATTTCCGATCCATTCCACCAGGATCGTTGGGACTACACCACCACCGAGCGCCGCGATCGTCGCGGCACGGTTGAAATCAAGAACCTGACGGTCTGGTTTGCCGACGACGCCGTCAGCAAGTGGGAAGGCGAGTATTTCCCGGAGCAGGACGAGGCGCTGGCCAAGCGCATGGCGCGCTTTGGCAACCTCGCCAAGGACCCCAAGAAAAAGGGTCGCTGAGCTAGCCTCGGGCGCGCCGACGGCGCGCCTCTTTTGGATCCAGCAACAACGGCTGCAGCAATTCCAGCCGGTCGCCATCGGCCAATACGCCCTCGATCGCAATCCGTTGGCCAAAGACAGCGTAGCCAGTGATGCCTTCCATTGCCAGGCCGCTGGCGGCCAGTGCATCGGCTACCGTGGATCCCGCAGGCAGCTTCAAAATTACTGCCGCATGCCGACGCGGCCAGGCACGCACGACTTCAACCGCGATGGCGATCGCCGTCGTCACTTCACCTGCTCGCCATCGGCCACCCGCACGAAGTCATCCACCATGCGGTCGGCCAGCCCCTTGAAACCAAGCTCCAGTGCCGGCCCCAGCAGCCGATTGAGCGGTTCGAAATCCATCACCAGGGTGACCTTGCAGGCCGATTCGTCGAGCGCGTGGAATTCCCAGTGTCCGTCGAGCCGGCGGAACGGACCGTCGCGCAGAGCCATTTCGATGCGGCGCGGTGGTGACAGGGTGTTCTCGGTCGTAAACCAGGTGTGCAAGGCGCCGAAGCCGAGGTCGAGCCGGGCCACCAGCCGATTCTCGTCCTGCTCCAGCACCTGCGCCGCGCTGCACCAGCCAAAGCGCCGCGGATAGGCCGCGACGTCGTTGACCAGCGCATACATGCGGGCGGCTGAATGTGCGACGAGGGCACTGCGCTGGATTCTCGACATGGCTGTGGTTGGCTGGTGTCCGGATGGCGGCGATTTCGGGGACAATGGCCGCAATGAACAAGAAGTCGGGCAAGGATAAGGCAAACGGCGGCGGGACCATCGCCCTGAACAAGCGTGCGAGCCACGAATACCATATCGAGGAGCGCTACGAAGCCGGGCTCGCATTGAAAGGCTGGGAGCTGAAATCGATCCGCGCCGGTCGCGCCAACATCACTGAAGCTTATGCCGTGGTCCGTGATGGCGAGCTGTTCCTGTTCGGCGCCCAGATCACGCCACTGATCTCCGCCTCTACCCACGTGATCGCCGACGATCGCCGCACCCGCAAACTGCTGCTGCACCGTCGCGAGATCGATGTGTTGCTGGGCCGGGTCCAGCGCGACGGATACACCCTGGTACCGATGGCGATGTACTGGAAAAGCAACAAGGTCAAACTGGAACTTGCGCTGGCCAAGGGCAAGCAGACCCACGACAAGCGCGAGGCCAGCAAGGAACGCGACTGGAACCTCGAGAAGCAGCGGGTCCTGCGCCACCACAACAAGGACGCCTGAAGCGACTCAGGACGCCTGTGCCGACGGCGCATCCGGCAGCGTAAACGTGAAGGTGGCGCCTTGCCCCAGCACGGCGTCGGCTCGAATCGTCCCGCCGTGGCGCAGGATGATGTGGCGCACGCTGGCCAGGCCAACACCATCCCCCGGGAATTCTTCCGCGGTGTGCAGGCGCTGGAATGGACGGAACAACTTGTCAGCGTATTCGGGGGCGAAACCGGCGCCATTGTCGCGGACGAAGAACGCACCAGCGTCGTCGCGCCCGATGACGATACGCGCGGTTTCGCGGCGACTTGTGAATTTCCAGGCGTTGCCGACCAGGTTCTGCAACAGGTTGCGCACCAGGGTCGGATCACCGTTCGCGACCAGTCCCGGCTCCACCTCCACGTCCACATTGCGTTGTGGTTGGTCTGCCCGCAGTTCGGCGACGATCTCACGCACCAGCCCGCTGAGGTCCACTGCCGCAGGCTTGATGCCACTGCGGCCCAGGCGCGCCATCTTCAGCAAGGACTCGATCAGTGAACCCATCCGCCCGGCGGCATTGCGAACGCGCGCCAGGTATTCGTGACCTTGTGCGTCGATCGCGTCACCGTATTGCTCGTCGAGCAGGCGACTGAAACCATCGATTGCGCGCAAAGGCGCACGCAAATCGTGCGACACACTGTAGGCAAATGACTCCAGCTCCTGGTTGGCGATTGTCAATTCACGCGTGCGCGCCTCGACCCGTGCCTCCAGGGTGCGGTTGAGTGCCAGCACCTCGGCTTCCGCGCGCAACCGCTCGGTGACATCCTCCACCTGTACCAAGCGCACGATGTCCTCGTCGATCTCGCCGCGCACCGGCGCGAATGTCATCTGGACTTGGCGCAATCCGCCACCTGCGCCAAGCAACGTGCGGGTGCTTCGGTACACGCCCTCGCCCAGCAGAGCTTGTTGCCGGTCGGAGGCATCCACGCCGTCCTCGTCGTCAATGAAATGGCCATCGAACGCCGTACCCGTCAACTGCTCGGAAGACTGGCCGAGAATTCCCGCCAGCGCCGGGTTGGCATCGACGATGCGTCCGTGGCTGTCGAGCAGGGCCTTGCCAATGGCCGAGTACTGCATGGCGCTGCGAAAGCGCATTTCACTGCGCCGATAGGACTCAGTCATGTGCGCAGCCAGGCGTTCGGCACGCGACTGGGTTCGGGCCAACATCAGCGCGATGCCGAACAGCAGGAAAGACGCGAGCACGCCCGCCGCGAGTGCGGTCCGCAAGTTGGACTTGCGCGCTGCCATGGCTGGCCCTTGTCCCTGCGAAGTGAATTCGAGCCGCCAACGCCGGCCATACACATCCAGTATTTTCGCGACACGGAATTCGGCCGCCGAGCCGTCCAGGAAACCGGGCGAGGAATACAGCTCCTGATCGCCATCGCGGGAGATGTCCACGATCCGCAGGCTGACCGGATTCGCCATCCGGCCCGCGGTGCTGTCGACCAGTTGGTGGACCCGGAACGAGGTGTGGACCCAACCCTGCATCGATTCACGCCGGGCAGCGACGCTGCCTGGACGATCGCCAGCACGATAGACCGGCAATAGCAGTAACAGCCCGGGCGGGGCGCCACTTCCCGAGGCATCCTGGACCAGCCGCAAGCGCCCGCTCAGCATCGGTTGCCCGCTGTCGCGTGCGGCGTCCATCACTGCCCGGCGTAGCGGGTCGGCGTACAGGTCGTAGCCCATCGCCGTGAGGTTTTCGGCGCTCTTTGGTTCCAGCAGCACCACCGGCCCATAGCGGTCACGAACACCGTGGGGCCACACGCTGAACAACCCCTCGCCGCTGTCGCGCATCATGCGCTGAAGCTCCGCAAGCTGATGCGAAGTCGCGTAATAAATGAAGCCCAATCCAGTCAGGTCCGGGTAACGCGTGGGCAGGTGCAGGCCTTCCACGTAGTTCTGCCATTGGCGGCGACTGGGGCGGGCCACCGAAGCGAACAATGACACCCCACCGCGCGCGATCAGCTCGTAGTTCGCCAATCGTTGCACCAGCAATGCCGAGGCTTCGTCGGTTCGGGTCGAAAACTCCGCGCGTGCGGCCTGCTCGTCCCGCTCCGATGCACTTCGCCAGAACAGGAACACCAGCATCAGCGAGCCCGCCAGGACCAGCAGGGCGAGCACGTGGCTGGTCTTCGCGCTCGGTCCGCGCGACATCCGGGCCTCGTTTGCGGGGTCGGAGGATTGCATCCATTCCAGCATAGCCCGCACGGCAGGCTGGTTTACGTGAAAAGCCAGGTGAACCGAGGCTGCACCGCCATTTGCCCTGCCTTGCAGCTTATGCGGGGCCGCTTATACTGGCCCTGTCGGTGACATCGACAACTCCCGGGGGTGCACTGGCTTCGACGGGGGTCGCGAAATCACTTGGCGCATGCCGAGGGGGTAGCTTTCCTCGTTAATCCAGCTGCAAAAACCCAGACGCCAACGACGACGTCTACGCTCTCGCCGCTTAAGGCGTAAGCCCCGAAACCACTTGTGCCCTTGCTCGTGGATGTAGGGTCATCATCAAGGGATACGTGCCGGCGGCGACCCGTCAACCGGTGTCGACAACTCAAGCGGGTGTGGAT
>JBDSOZ010000150.1:0-3835 GCA_039914555.1 Luteimonas sp. | reverse complement strand
CACCTTGAGCGTGCCGGCCTTGAGTCGCTGCTCCGCGTCCAGCCGCAATTCCTTTGACAAGCTGCCGTGGTGGGCGGCCACGTGTTGGTTGCCCAGTTTCTCGCCCAGGTGGCGCGCGGTGCGCTCGGCCATGCGCCGGGTGTTGACGAACACCAGGGTGGTGCGATGCGCCTCGATCAGTTCCGCAAGCCGCGCATACACCAGGTCCCAGTGCTCGTTGGACATCACCGGTTGCAGCGGCACCGGCGGCAATTCAAGCGACAAGTCGCGCCGGCGCGAGTAACCGATGTCGACGATCGTGCAATCCGGCGTTCCGTCATTCGCCACCGCGGCAGTGCCGACCAGGAAGCGCGCGACTTCATCGATGGGTTTCTGGGTCGCCGACAGCCCGATCCGGACCAACCGCGTGCCACACAATGCTTCCAGTCGCTCCAGTGACAATGCGAGGTGGCTGCCGCGCTTGCTCGCGGCCACGGCGTGGATTTCATCCACGATCACGGTGCGGGTAGGCGCCAGCATCGCCCGGCCGGACTCGGATCCGAGCAGCACGTACAGCGATTCCGGCGTGGTCACCAGGATATGTGGTGGTGTCCTGCGCAACGCAGCGCGCTCGGATTGCGGGGTGTCGCCGGTGCGTACTGCGGTGCGGATCTCAACATCGGGCAGGCCGAGCCGTGCCAGTTCTTCGCGGATCCCCGCCAGCGGTGCCTCCAGGTTGAGATGGATGTCGTTGGACAACGCCTTCAGCGGCGACACGTACACCACCTGGGTCACGCCCTGCAGCCCGCCCGGGGTGACGCCCTGGCGGACCAGCGCGTCGATTGCCGACAGGAATGCCGTCAGTGTCTTGCCCGAGCCAGTGGGCGCCGCGACCAGGGTATTGCGGCCCGAGCGGATTGCGGGCCACGCCAGGCTCTGGGCCTCGGTCGGCGCAGGAAAGGTACGCGAGAACCAGGCGGCGACGGCAGGGTGGAACCCGTCCAGTACCGGGTGACCCGATGCTCCACCCTCGGCGGGGTGGATTTCCGGCGCGGAAACGAGCGAAAACGCAATCTGGGTCGTCATTGCCGAAGGCTGCCAAAGGCCAGTCGCAGGATTTGCGACGCATGGGACTTTTGTCAGGGGGCAGGCCCCGCGCCGGCGCGCTACGCTCAGCGGCTGCCCCTGGGAGATACCCGCATGATCCTGCGCCGCACCGTGCTTGCCACCGCCCTGCTCGCCGCGACCGGCCTGGTCCATGCCGCCGACGACACCATTCCGACCGGCCCGCTGCCGCGCACCGTGGTGCCCAGCGAAGTCGCCCTGCAGCTGACGATCGATCCCACCCAGGCGCGCTTCTCGGGCCACGTCGACATCAGCGTGGATGTCGCCAGCGCCACCGACACCATCTGGATGCATGGCCGGGGCCTCAACATCACCCGGGCTGTGTTCACGCCGGCCAACGGCAAGCAACAGCGCCTCGCCGCGCAGTAAGTCGACGTGTCCGGCGTGCTCAAGTTGACAGCGCCGCACGCCATCGCTGCCGGCAAGGGCGTGATCGCGATCGATTACGACGCGCCGTTCGGCGAATTGCAGGGTGCGTACAAGGTCAAGCCAGACGGCCGTGATTATGTAATGACCCAGATGGAGCCGTTGGGCGCGCGCACCGCGTTCCCTGGCTTCGATGAACCCAGTTTCAAGCAGCCGTGGCGCATGAGCATGATCGTGCCTGATGCGGACGTCGCGGTGGCCAACGCGCCCGAGGTCGCGACCGTCGATCTCGACGGGCCGATGAAGCGGGTGACTTTTTCCAAGACCGAAGCGCTGCCCAGTTATCTCATCGCCTTTGCCGTCGGCCCCTGGGATGTCGTGCCCGGGCCGGACATCGCCGCTAACGGCAAGCGCAGCACGCCGATCAAGCTGCGCGGCATTGCCGCCCAGGGCCAGGGCGACAAGATGAAATATTCGCTGGAGAACACCCCCGCGATCGTGACGGCACTGGAAGATTACTTTGGCATTCCCTATCCGTTCGCCAAGCTCGACAACCTCGCCGCGCCCGACTTCTGGGCCGGGGCAATGGAAAACGCGGGTTTGATCGTCTATCGCGACAGCCTGATGTTTCCCAACGAAGAGTCGGCCGTCAGCCGCCGCCAGGGTTTCTGGGGGGTCAGCGCGCACGAACTCGCGCACCAGTGGTTCGGTGACCTGGTGACGATGAAGTGGTGGGACGACATCTGGCTCAACGAGGGCTTCGCCACCTGGATGGGCAACAAGATCCATGGCCAGCTGCAACCCGATGCCCACACCGACCGCGGCCTGCTCGAAGGTGCGATCGGGGCGATGGGCGCCGACAGCCTGGCCAGCACCCGTCGCGTGCATGAGCCGATCAAGGGCTTCACCGACGTGCAGTCGGCATTCGACGGCATCACCTACCAGAAGGGCGGCGCCACCCTCAACATGTTCGAGCAGTACATCGGTCCGCAGAAGTTCCAGGCCGGTATCCGCAACTACCTGCATGCACATGCGCGGGGCAACGCCACCAGTGCCGACCTGATTGCCGCCCTCGCGGCGCAAAGCGACAACCCGGCCGCGGTCAGCAAGGCATTCTTCAGCTTCATCGACCAGCCGGGCGTGCCGTTCGTCAAGGTTGACCTGGATTGCAACGGCGCCAGGCCTGCCTTGCTGCTGCAGCAGCAGCGCTACTTGCCGATTGGCTCCAGCGCCAGCGCTGAGCAGACCTGGGGTATTCCGTTGACGGTGCGCTACGGAGATGGCACCCAGGCGCGCGAGCAGAAGATGCTGTTTACCGGCAAGCGGGGCCGCATGGAACTGGCCGATGCAAGCAGCTGCCCGACCTGGGTCATGCCCAATGCCCATGGCACCGGCTACTACCGTTTTGCCTTGGCGCCGAAGTTGCAACAAGCCTTGTCGGATGCATTCGCGCAGTTGGATGAGCGCGAGCAACGCGTCTACGCCGACTCGGTGACCGCTGCCTACGGCGCCGGCACCCTGAGCCCGTCGCAACTGCTGGCGGCTTTGCCACAGTTCGCTTCGGCGCCCGTGCGCCAGACCGTCACCGCGGGCATGGGCAGCACCGAGTGGATGGCCGAGTACCTGCTTGCTGACGATGCCGCGCGCGATGCCTTCCACGCCCGGGTCGCCGACATCTATCGCCCGCGCCTGCAACAACTGGGCATGGCGCCGAAAGCCGGCGAGCCCGACGACGATGGCCTGCTGCGCAGCAGCCTGGTGGGTTTCTTTGCCGGCACGCTGAAGGACAAAGCAGTGCGCGACAGCTTGAACCGGCAGGGGCGTGCGGTGCTGGGGTTGGACGGCGATGGCAAGCTGAACCTGGATGCGGTGCCGCAGGAACTGCGCGGCATGGCCCTGGGCGTGGCAGTCGAGGACGGTGGCAAGGCCGCGTTCGACGCCGCCGAGCAGCAGTTCCGCGCCAGCCAGGATGCCGTCCTGCGTAGCCAGTTGCTCGGCGCGATGGGCGGCACCAAGGATGCGGCGCTCAACGCGCGCATGCGCGCGCTGGTGTTCGAGGCCGGCCTGCTGCGTCGCAACGAGATCTTCTCGGCGATCGGTGGCCAGGCCGGCGACAAGGCAACCCGTCCGGCCCTGCGCGATTGGACCGATGCCCACTTCGAAGCCTTGTACGCCAAGCTGGCCCCGGCCGGAGCTGGCCTGATCAACCTGTACTCGGCCGGCATGTGCGGCGACGCCGATGCTGCCGCATTGCAGGCCAAACTTGGCGATCGGATGAAGGACGTCGAGGGTGGCCCGCGTGCGCTGAAGCAGACCGTCGAAAGCATCCAGATGTGTGGCGCCGCCCTGGCAGCGCGCAAGGGGC
>JBDSOZ010000143.1:0-4515 GCA_039914555.1 Luteimonas sp. | reverse complement strand
CGCTTGGTGGTGGTGTCGCGGTCGCCGATGTAGTTGATCATCTCCCGGTAGCTGTCGATCGCGATCCTCTCGGCGATCAGGTTTTCCTTGACCATGTCGCGCAGGTCGGTGCCGGCTTTGTATTCGGCATGCGCGCGTCGGGTGAGGGTGTCCGGATCCAGGTCGGGTTCGCCGCCGAGCTGGACGATGCGTTCGGCCAGCAATTTGGCGTGTTCCTGTTCCTGCAGGGCATGCTCGAGGAACTCGGCCTTGACCGCGTCGGCGAACATTCCGGACGCCATGAAGTAATGGCGGTAGTAGCGCAGCACACACACCCACTCGGTGGCCAATGCTTCATTCAGGAGCTTGATCACCGTCTTCCGGTCGGCTTTGTAGCTTTCAGTAACGGCGCCTTTGTCCAGGTTCTTGCGCGCATTGCGGCGCAGGGTGGCGACATCGGAGAGACCGGTGGCGGCGGCGCTGGTGGGTTTGTTTTTTTCGGCCATGGAAATAGTCCTATTTGGTAGTGCGTGTGCGATTTGTTAGCTGGTCTGGACAGGAATCAGGACCGTGATCACGGCAGTTGCGAAAGCATGTGCTCTGCCGATGACACCTTGAACTCACCGGGCGCTTCCACGAATACATGTCGGGCGATGCCGTCTTCGGCGTAGATTGCGTAGCGCTTGGAGCGCGCACCCATGCCGTAGGCGCTGGCGTCCATTTCCAGGCCGAGCGCGCGGGTGAAGTCGCCGTTGCCATCGGACAGCATCATCAAGCCGTCCGGGACCTGCTGGCTTTCGCCCCAGGCTTGCATCACGAATGGATCGTTGACCGCGATGCAGGCGACGTCCACGCCCTTGGCACGGAAGTCCTCGAAGTGTTCGACGAAGCCAGGCAGGTGGCGCTCGGAGCAGGTGGGGGTGAACGCGCCCGGCACCGCGAACAAGACCATTTTCTTGCCCTCCAGCAGGTTGTGGGTGTCAATGGTTTCGACCCCTTCGCGAATGCGCTGCAGCGGCACTTCAGGCAAACGATCGCCGGCTTTGATGGTCATGAAGCCTCCGTGGAATGGCGCCAGTCTAGCGGCCGGGCCGGTAAAACGATGTCAACGCGGGCGTCCACCTGCTGCGATAATGTGGTCTTCGAGGCGACATATTGGCTGGAGGCCCATGCAATTCAAGGACTACTACGGGATTCTCGGCGTCGAACCAAGCGCTGGCGAAGCCGAACTCAAGACCGCCTACCGCCGCTTGGCGCGCAAGTACCATCCCGACGTCAGCAAGGAGGCTGATGCCGAGGAGCGGTTCAAGGGCGTCAACGAGGCTTATGAAGCCTTGCGGGATCCGGCCAAGCGCAAGGCTTACGACCAGCTGCGTACCCGGGGTTATCGCCCGGGTGATGACGTGCAGCCACCTCCCGGCGGGTTCGGCCAGGGTGCGCCGCAGGGTGATTTCGATTACGACGAAATTTTCGCCGGGGGCGGCGCAGGTGGCGGCTTCAGTGACTTTTTCGAGGAGATGTTCGGGCGCCGGCGCGCCGGCGGCGGTGGGCCAGGCAGTGCCGGTCCGCGGCAGCCGCGGGGCGACACCCGCGCCCGCCTTTCCGTGCCGTTGGAGGCTGTGTATCGCGGCGACAGCGTGCGCATTGGCGTCAACGGCAAGACCCTGGATGTGCGGGTGCCCAAGGGCTTGCGTCCAGGCCAGGCGATCCGCCTGGCGGGGCAAGGCAACCACGGTGGCGACCTGCTGCTGGAACTTGAGTATGCCGCGCACCCGCAATTCGAGGTCGATGGTCGCAATATCATCCATGTGCTGTCGATCGCGCCATGGGAGGCTGCACTGGGTGCGACGGTCAGCGTGCCCACCTTGGGTGGTGCGGTTGAACTGAAGATTCCTGCTGACTCCGAGGCGGGCGGCAAGCTCAGGTTGCGCGGGCGTGGCCTGCCAGGTTCGCCAGCGGGCGACCAGATCGTTGAACTCGAGGTGTTGGCTCCCAAGGCGAACAGCACTGCCGAACGCGAGGCCTATGGCCAGTTGCGGGACGCCTTCGGCAACGATTGGCGCCGGGAATAAGCCGGCGGCGCGATTATGCGGCGCTGGGACCGGGGTCGCCGCCACCAAGGTTGCCGAGGATCACCTCGGACAGTTCGTCTTCGCTGAAGGGCTTGGTGAGATAGCCACGGGCGCCTTGGCGCATGCCCCACATGCGGTCGGTTTCCTGGTCCTTGGTGGTCACCAGGATCACCGGAATGTGGCTGGTCGAGGGCTCGCGCGAGATCGAACGGGTTGCCTGGAAACCGTTGAGGTTGGGCATCACCACGTCCATCAGGATCAGGTCCGGCAGTTCGCGCTTGGCCGTTTCCACGCCGGCAGCTCCATCCTCGGCGGTGAGCGCCTCATGGCCGAGTTTCTCGACGATGCGGCGGATGCCCAGCAGCTGTGAAGGTGAGTCGTCGACGATGAGGATGCGGGCCATTCGGTGTCTTCCGGAAAGATCGGTTGGATTGTAACGGGGCGGCCGGCGGCCGCAACCACCTGCTGCGGGCCGGTTCGCTCAGAGGCGTACGACGGTGCGTCCCACCGAACCACCCGCGAGCATGTGCCCGAACACCTCGGGCAATTCAGCCAAGGTGGCTTCGCGGGTGCAAATCGTGTGCAGGTGGGCCGGCTTCCAGTCATCGCCCAGGTGATGCCAGACCATGTCGCGGATGTCGCGCGCGGTTGCAGCCGAGGCCACGCCCAGCAGCGATACGCCGCGGATGATGCCGGGCATCACCGTGGTCTGGAGCTCGGAGCTGGCGGCGAGACCGGCGCTGGCGACGTTGCCATAAGGTGCCGTCTGCGCCAGCAGGCTTGCCAGCATGGTTCCGCCGACATTGTCGAGGCCGCCGCCAAAACGCGAGGTCTCCAGTGCGCGGGTGGTGCCGAGAACCTCGCGTTCCAGCACCTGGGAGGCACCGATTGCCCTGAGGTAGTCGTGCTGGCTTGGCTTGCCGCTGACCGCGTGGACCTCGAAGCCGGCACGGCTGAAGATGTCGATCGCCAGTGAACCCACGCCGCCGGTGGCACCCGTGACGCACAGTGGACCCATTGCCGGGTGCTGGCGGTTGTCGAGCATCCGCAACAGCGCAAGCGCGGCGGTGAAACCGGCGGTCCCCAGCACCATGCTTTCGCGCAGGCTCAGGCCCGCAGGCAACGGGATGGTCCAGCGCGCGGGGAGCCGCGCGAATTTCGAGTAGCCACCGTCACGGGTTTCGCTCAGGCCGCAACCAGTGACCAGGACTGCGTCGCCTTCGCGCACCGCGGGGTCACTCGACGCCACCACGTGGCCGGCGACATCGATGCCACCCACCAACGGGAACCGGCGCAGGATCCTGCCCTGGCCGGTGGCGGCCAGCGCGTCCTTGAAATTCACGGAGGAATACGCGACCTCGAGCACGACTTCGCCGGCTGAAAGCTCGTCCAATGCCACCTGCTCGATGCCGCTGCGATAGCCGGCGGCGTCGTCGTGGATGCGGAAGGCGTCGAAGCGTGCGGGGATTGCGCTCATGTCAGCGCATGGCCTGGCGTCGTTTCTGATCGAGCCACTTGTCGGCGTGCGCCGGCACGTACCCGCGGATCCAGGCGAACAAGGCGTCGATGTCTTCGCCGTGCCACAGGTCGCTGCGCTGGTCCGGGTGCAGGAAGCGTTCGGCCACCATGCCATCCATCATCGCCAGCAACGGGACGTAGAAGCCCTCGACATCAAGGAAGGCGCACGGCTTGTCGCCAAGGCCAAGCTGGCGCCAGGTGAGCATCTCGAACATTTCGTCCAGGGTGCCGAAGCCGCCAGGCAAGGCGACAAAGGCATCGGACAGGTCGAACATGCGTGCCTTGCGCTCGTGCATGTTGGCGACCACTTCGAGCCGGGTAATGCCGCGATGCGCGACTTCCCACTGCATCAGTTGTTCCGGTATCACGCCGATGACGTCGCCACCCGCGGCCATCGCTGCATCCGCGACGATTCCCATCAGGCCGACGTTGCCGCCGCCGTACACCAGTGCCAAGCCCTCGCTTGCCAGTCGCGTCCCCAGTTGCGCGGCGCGCTGCGCGTACGCCGGCCGGTTACCGGCGTTTGAGCCGCAATAAACGCAAACTGACTTCATGGCCCACCCCACGTTTTTTTTGCCCCAGCACCTAAGTTTGGGGCGGTTAGGGGCGGTTCGCGCCGACGGCGCGAAGGGGCGGGTATGGCATCCAACTTGGGGTCCATAAAGCCAACTTAGTTGGCTTTATGGATTGCGCGCTTGTGCACCGCCATGGCCGCGTCGTGAACTGCTTCGGACAGTGACGGGTGCGCGTGGCAAATGCGTGCCAGGTCGTCGGCGGAACCGTTGAATTCCATCGCCAGCACGCCTTCGTGGACCAGCTCGGACACGTTCGCCCCGATCAGGTGCATGCCCAGGATGCGGTCTGTGTCGGCGTGCGCAAGCACCTTGACGAAGCCGACCGGCTCGGCCATCGCCACCGCGCGGCCCACGGCCGCGAACGGGAAGCT
>JBDSOZ010000107.1:0-11136 GCA_039914555.1 Luteimonas sp. | reverse complement strand
GGCGCGTCGTGTTGCGGATGGCTTGCCCACAACTTCGCCAGTGACATCCCGCGGATTGGATCAACGAAGTCCGGGGCGATGTCGGCCAGCGGCTTCAGCACGAACGCGTGGTGCAATTCAGGCCGCGGCAACAGGAAGTCGCCGGGGCCCTCGAGGATCAATTCACCGAAGTAAATGATGTCGATATCCAACGGCCGGTTGCTGTACGCCGCATCGCGGCGATTGCGCCCCTGCGCTTCTTCCAGTGCGTGCAACCAGGCATTGAGCGCAAACGGATGGATATCACTGTCGATCGCAACGATTGCGTTGAGGAAGTCGGGCCCCTTGAATCCAACCGCCGCGGTTTGGTACACGGGAGAAACCTCAATTTCGCCAAAGCGCGCACGCAACGCGGCCACCGCCGCGCGCAGGTTTGCTTCCGGCGACAGGTTGCTGCCCAGGCTGAGATAGGCGCGGCTGCGTGAACGCGGCTTGCGATCGGCAACGCGACGCTGTGGTGCGGCCGCGGTCAATACTGGAGCAGCGACAGCAGGCGATGTTGCCGCAACCGACGCAAGTTCTTCAGGCGCCAGGTCGGCGCGACTGCGTTCGATCACCACCCCGACCGCGCGCGCGCCACGCACCGCGCCCGGCTTGCGCAGCTTCAAACGCAGCCAGGCCACGTCGAATTCGCGCAGCACCATCTGCGCGCAGCGTTCGGCCAGGGTTTCGACCAGGCCGCATGAGGAGCCAGACACCAAGGCGACCAGACGCTTGCTGATGGCCTTGTAATTGAGAGTGTCCTCGATGGCATCGGTCGCGGCTGCACGCCGATTCTCGAATGCCATCTCGAGGTCGAACACCAAAGGCTGGCGGATCCGCCGCTCCCAGTCGTAGATGCCGATCAACGCCTCGATCTCGAGGCCTTCGATGAAAACCTTGTCCATGTGGCGCAGGTTACATCGCCGGAAGGGTGGCCATGTCCCAGCGTGGTGCAACTTGCACGGCAGCGCCTTCGCGCTGGCCAGCGGCCAGTCGCAAGGCGCCGGCAAACGCAATCATCGCGCCGTTGTCGGTGCACAGCGCCGGCCGCGGGAACCGGACCCTGCCGCCACGCGCCGTGGCCATGGCCTCCAGCCGCGCGCGCAGGCGCCGGTTGGCGCCAACCCCACCCGCCACGACCAAGGTATCGCTGCCGCTGGCTTCCAGTGCGCGCTCGCACTTGATTGCCAGGGTCTCGACCGCCGCCTCCTCGAAGCCGCGGGCGATGTCGGCGCGGGTCTGGTCGGTCTGGTCGCTGGCCTGCCACGCCAGCAGCACCTGGGTCTTGAGTCCGCTGAAACTGAAATCCAGCCCCGGACGGTCGGTCATCGGGCGCGAAAACCGGAATTTGCCGGGGGTGCCCTGTTCGGCCAGGCGCGCCAGCTCGGGGCCGCCCGGATACGGCAGGCCCATCATCTTGGCGGTCTTGTCGAAAGCCTCGCCCGCGGCGTCGTCCAGGGTCTGGCCGAGCAACTGGTACTGGCCCATGGCCTCGACCGACACCAACTGGGTGTGGCCACCGGAGACCAGCAGCGCCACGAATGGCGGCGCCAGTTCCGGGTCCTCCAGCAGCGGCGCCAGCAGGTGCCCCTCCATGTGGTGGACGGCGATCGCCGGCAGGTCCAGCGCCCAGGCCAGCGAACGGGCGACACCTGCGCCTACCAACAGGGCGCCGACCAGGCCGGGACCGGCCGTGTAGGCGACGCCGTCCAGGTCTTTGACCGTCAACCCAGCCTCATCCAGGGTCTGCCGGATCAGCGGCAGCAGCTTGCGCACATGGTCGCGGCTGGCGAGTTCAGGCACCACCCCGCCATACTCGGCATGCAGGGCCACCTGGCTGTACAACGCATGGGCCAGCAGCCCATCCGGGCCCGGGCGGGCGCCGCCCTTGGCAGCCGTGTCGTAGATGGCCACGCCGGTCTCGTCGCAGGAGGTTTCGATACCGAGGACTTTCACGAGGCTGGAGCCTAGTTGCACGGGTTGGGAGGCAGCCGGTATCATACGCGGCTCACCCGGTGCCCCGGGCATGTGTTCCACTCCAGAGAATCCGTATGCCGAGCGTCAAAGTCCGCGAAAACGAGCCTTTCGAGTTTGCCCTGCGTCGCTTCAAGCGCACCTGCGAAAAGGCCGGCGTGCTGGCCGAGACCCGCAAGCGCGAGTTCTACGAGAAGCCGACCCAGGAGCGCAAGCGCAAGGCCGCTGCTGCGGTCAAGCGCCAGGCCCGCCGCAGCTCGCGTGACGTCACCAAGCGCCAGCGCCTGTACTGAGGTCCCGCGGTCCAGGCCGCGACCCCGCTGTCATCTGAAGGCCGGCACCCAAGCGTTGCCGGCCTTTTGTCTTTTGCGCATCCCTGCATGCCTTACCGGAGCCAGCCCATGACGCTCAAGACCCAGCTCACCGACGACATGAAGACCGCGATGAAGGGCGGCGACAAGGTCCGTCTCGGGGTGATCCGGCTGATCAACGCCGCGATCAAGCAAAAGGAAGTCGATGCACCGCGGGTTGGTGAAGAACGCGCCGTGCTCGGTGACGTCGAAGTGCTCGCCGTACTGGAGAAGATGGTCAAGCAGCGGCGCGATTCGATCACCCAGTACGACGCGGCCGGCCGCGAGGATCTGTCAGCGGTTGAGCGCACCGAGATGGCAATCATCGAGGAATACCTGCCGGCCAAGCTCGACGAGGCCGCGATCCGCGCCGCGATCGATGCCGCGCTGGCCGAAACCGGCGCCAGCAGCCCCGCCGACATGGGCAAGCTGATGGCGGTGCTCAAGCCCAGGCTCGCGGGCCAGGCCGACATGGGCCTGGTCTCGGCCCTGGTGAAGCAGGCGCTCGCCGGCTGAACATCGCCTCGACGCCGCCTGGCTATCCTCGCTGGATGAATGTTTCCCGGGACCGGTTGCGCCAACGCCTGCATCGCGTGCAGGACACCCTTCCGCTGACGCTCGGCCGGCGTTTTTTCCAGACCGACCTGCTCACCCACGCCGCGGCCTTGTCGTTCTATGCGTTGTTGTCGCTGGCGCCGCTGCTGGTACTGCTGCTGTGGCTGGTGGCGTCGATGTATCCGGCGGCGCAGGACCAGCTCATGCAGCAGGCGGGCTTGCTCGCCGGCAACGAGGCTCGCGACGTGGTGGCTACCGTGGTGGAAAACGCCAAGCGTCGCCCCGACATCGGTTCACTGGCCGGCATCTGGGGCACGGGCTTGCTGCTGGTGGCGGCCACCGTGGTGTTTGCGCGCTTGCAGACCGCACTCAACCTGATCTTCCGCGGTGACGCGCGGCAACTGCCCGGCCTCTGGGCCTGGCTGCGCAAGCGCGTGCTGTCGTTTGGCGTGGTCCTGGCCCTGGGTTTCCTGCTGATCGTTTCCATGACCCTGACCACGTTGCTGCAGGTCCTGTTCTCGTGGCTGCCTGCGCTGCTGCCGGTACTCGGCAACCTGGGCGCGCTGGCCCTGTACGCGCTGGCGTTTGCCTTCCTCTACCACTACCTGCCCGACCGCCGCGTGGGTTGGCGACAAGCCCTGCTCGGCGGCATGACCACGGCCAGCCTGTTCGTGCTCGGACGCTGGGCCATCGGCCATTACCTGGCGGTTGCCGCGCCCGGCAGCGCTTACGGCTCGATGGGCGCGCTGGTGCTGCTGCTGCTGTGGATGTATTTTTCCGCGGTCGTGTTTTTCGTCGGCGCGCTGATCACCGCCGCGCTCGATGAACGCATGACCCGGGATGCGGCAGCGACCGAATAGACTAGCCACATGGCCCGCATCCCCGATGCCTTCATCGATGACCTGCTTGCACGCACCGACATCGTCGAAGTGGTGGGCACCCGCGTTCCGCTGAAGCGCCAGGGCAAGGAATTCGCCGCCCGCTGTCCGTTCCACGACGAGCGTTCGGCCAGCTTCACGGTGTCCCCGACCAAGCAGTTCTACCACTGCTTCGGCTGCGGCGCGCACGGCACTGCAATCTCATTCATGATGAATTTCGACCGCCTCGAGTTCCTCGACGCGGTGGACGAGTTGGCCAAGCGCGTCGGCATGGAAGTGCCGCGCGACACCAGCCAGACCCACGAAGACACCAGCAGCCGCGATCTGTACGCGGCGCTCGAAGCGGCCGCGCAGTTTTTCCGCAAACAGTTGGTAGGCAGCGACAAGGCCCGCAGTTACGTGACCCGGCGCGAGATCGATCCGGCCATCGTCGAACGTTACGCCATCGGCTACGCGCCCGACGGCTTCAACGCCCTGCGTGATGCACTCGGCACCGACGAGCGCCGGATGCAGTTGATGGAACGCGCCGGCTTGTTCTCGAAGAACGACAAGGGCTCGATCTACGACAAGTTCCGCGACCGCCTGATGTTCCCGATCCACGACCGTCGCGGACGCACGATTGCCTTTGGCGGCCGCGTCATCGACCCCGAAGACACGCCCAAGTACCTCAACTCGCCCGAGACCGCGCTGTTCCACAAGGGCCGCGAACTGTATGGCCTGTGGCAGGCTAAGCAGGCCAATGCGAAGCTCGAGCGACTGGTCGTGGTCGAAGGCTACATGGATGTGGTGGCGCTCGCGCAGTACGGCGTCAGCCAGGCCGTGGCCACGCTGGGCACGGCAACCACGCCCGACCATGCCGAGCTGTTGTTCCGCAGTGCGCCTGACGTGTTCTTCTGTTTCGACGGCGATCGCGCCGGCCGCGCCGCGGCATGGAAAGCACTGGAGTCGGTGTTGCCACGAATGAAGGACGGACGCCAGGCGTTCTTCCTGTTCCTGCCCGATGGCGAGGACCCGGACAGCATCGTGCGCAAGGACGGCGCCGAAGGTTTCGACGCGCGCCTGCGCGACGCCACCCCGCTGTCGGAATTCTTCTACGCGCAGATGGCCCTGGACGTGAACCTGGGCACGCTGGACGGCAAGGCGCGCCTGGCCGAACGTTGCAAACCGTTGCTGGCGCAGATTCCGGACGGCGCGTTTGGCGACCTGATGAAGCAGCGCCTGACTGAACTCACCGGTCTTGGCGCGCGCGCCAGCACTGCGGACACCCACGTGCCGGTGCAGCGCGCGCATGCCGGCGGACGCACGTCGGCGACGCCAAGGCGCAGCCTGGTGCGCGGCGCTATCGGCCTGTTGCTGCAACACCCGGCGCTGGCGTTGGCACTGAAGTCGCCTGACACCTTCGCGGCCTTGCGCCAGCCCGGTATCGAGCTGCTTGCCGAACTCGTGGGCGTGGTGCGCGAACGACCCGATATCAGCACCGGCGCAATCCTCGAACACTTTGGCGAACGCGAGGAAGCCGCCGCGCTGCAGAAGCTGGCAATGCGCTCGATGCCTGGCGACGAGACCATGTGGCGCAACGAATTCCTCGACGCCATGGTCCAGCTGGAAAAGCAGACCCTGCAACAACGCATCGACGAGCTGCAGGCCAAGCGCGCCGACACTGGCCTGGAAGAACGCGACAAGGAAGAACTACGCGCCCTGCTCGGCAACCTCGGCGCCCCGCGCCCACCATCCCCGTAGAAGCGGCGGAAGCCGCAATCGGGCTATCGCGGCTTTCGCCGCTCCTACGATCAGGGCGCCGGTGTGGCCAACTTCAAGCCAATGATGCCGGCAAGGATCAGCGCCAAGCTCAGCATCCGGCCTACGTTTGCCGGTTCGCCAAGCAACACGATGCCAAGGATTGCCGTGCCCACCGCGCCGACCCCGACCCACACCGCATAGGCCGTGCCCACCGGCAGCGACTTCATTGCAATGCCGAGCAAGCCAAGGCTGATGACCATCGCCAGCACCGTACCAAGCGTCGGCCACAGGCGGGTAAAGCCCTCGGTGTACTTGAGCCCGATCGCCCAACCCACCTCGAACAAACCCGCCAGCAACAGGATGATCCAGTTCATTGCATCTCCAGGGCCACGCTTCTACCTGAGCGTCGGGTCATACAGGTTCAGCAGCACCAGGGCGGCCAACCCCAGCAGGTTGGCGAGCATGTGTCCGGCCACGCACCAGCGCAAGCGACCGGTGCGTTGATACACAAGACCCCAGAGCAGGCCGACCAGCAACAACGCGCCGATGGCTTCTGGCTTGCGCAGCGGCAACGAATGGATGCCCCAGATCAGCGGATGGCTTGCCGCAAACCAGGCGGTTGAATACAGCAAGCTCCAGGCCTTGCCCCAGGATGCCGTGGCGTCCATCAGCAGGCCACGCCAATACGACTCCTCGAACCACGGATTGACCAGCGCGAATACCAGCCAGGCAAGCACCAGGTGCGGTTCGGAAAGCAGGGTCCAGTGCTGGAGGAACCCATGCAGCGAAAGCAGCCCCGCGGCGACCGCAATCACAGGCCAGGCAACCCCACCTGGACCCTGCTTGAATCGGGCCAGTGCAACTGCGTACCCGGAAAACCCGCGGGTGAACCAGGCGATCAGCGCCCAGAAGCAAAACATGGTGGGCACCCAGGCCCAGGCACCGATCAGTTTGCCGGCGATCAGTTGCACAGCGGCGCAAATCGCGACCAGCAGCAGCGGCGACAGCAGTGCGTAGAACCGGTCTGGATGCGTCATGGCCTACCCCGCCGGCACGAACTCCAACCCAGCCGCCGGTTGCAGGTACGGCAGCAACCAGTGGTCGAGCAACAGGAACGCGAACAGTGCCATCAGGTAGACAATGGAGTAGTTGAAGACGCGCATCGCGTAGAACTCGTCTGGCGGGTCGAGCAGCCTGTAGGCGTAGTAGACGAATACCGCGCCGAGCACCAACGCGCCGCCCAGGTAGAACAGTCCACTCATGCCAGTGACCCAGGGCAATACCGTCACCATCACCAGCAGCACGCTGTACAGCAGGATCTGCCAGCGGGTGTATTCGACACCGTGGGTCACCGGCAGCATCGGCACCATGGCGCGGGCATAGTCCTCGCGACGGAAGATCGCCAAGGCCCAGAAGTGCGGTGGCGTCCATACGAAGATGATCAGCACCAGCAGGATCGCGTGTGGCCAGTTCCAGTCCCAATCCAATGCCCAGCGACTGCCATGGTTGGCGGCAACGGCAGCCCAGCCGAGCAGTGGCGGTGCGGCACCAGCGATGCCGCCAATCACGATGTTCTGCGGCGTCGCTCGTTTCAGGTAGCGCGTGTAGATGATCGCGTAGCCAATCAGCGATGCGAAGGTCAACACTGCGGTTGTCAGGTTGACCCAGATCGCAAGGATGGCGCTCGAAAGCGCCGCCAACACCAGTGCGAACACCACCGCCTGGCGTTGGGTCAGGCTACCCGAGACCAGCGGTCGCCACGAGGTACGCGCCATCTGCGCGTCGATCCGCGAGTCCAGGATCTGGTTGATCGCCGCGGCGCTCGACGCCCCCAGCCAGATGCCGATGAAGCCCAGCACCGACTCACGCAACGGCGGTAGCCCGGGCACCGCCATGAACATGCCGATTGCCGCCGTGAATACGATCAAGGCAACGATCCGCGGTTTGGTCAGGCTCCAGTACTGCCTGGCCAGCGAGGCTTGCTTTACGGGTGGCTGCGCAGGCATGGCGTCCTCACGCTTCCGGTGCGCGCACGCGCACCAGCAGGCTGACCAGTACGAACAGTAACAGCGCAGCGCCCGCGTTGTGCATCACTGCCACCGGCAGCGGCAGCGCCAATTGGACGTTGGCGATCCCAAGTGACACCTGCATCGCCAGCAGCGTTGCCAGCAGGGTGCCGTGGCTGCGCAACCCGGGCAAGCGCATCAACTTCACCGCCAGCCACAACACATACACAAACACCACCCCGGCCATCATCCGGTGCGCCAGGTGGATGGCGATGCGCGACGCGCCATCAAGCACGCCGCCTTCGTAATCCACGCCCACGCCGCGCCACAACACGAAGCCTTCGCGGAAATCGTGCGGTGGCCACCACTGGCCAACGCACTTCGGGAACTCGGTGCCGCAGGAGAGCGCGGCGTAGTTGGCGCTGGTCCAGCCACCGAGCGCGATCTGGATCACCAGCAACACCAGCGCCGCCACCAGCAGTCGTCGCAACAACCGCGCATCGGGCGCGCGGATCGGCCGGTCGGTTGCCTGCCACGCCAGCCACGCCAACAGCGCAAACGTGGCCATGCCGCCAAGCAGGTGCCCCATCACCACGATCGGCTTCAGCAGCCAGGTCACGGTCCACATGCCCAACAACGCCTGGAACACGATCGTCGCCAGTAGCAGGGCTGCAATCGATGGCAGCGACGCGGCTATCCCGTGGCTACCGTGCCCGGCATGGCGCGACCAGCGCACTGCGGCGAACAGCAGGATCAGTTCGCCAATGCCTGCGAGCGACGCGGCCAGTTCGTGTCGGCCGCGCATGTACAGCGGGATCGAAACTGCGATCAGCGCTGCCGCAACCAGCACCTGGACGATGCCGTGGCGCTCGCGTCGCGCGGCGAGCAACGCGAGCAGCAGCACCAGCACGCCCAGGGTGCCGGCGAGCATGCGGTGCACCTGCTCGCGCCAGGCCCGGGTGGTGTCGAACGGGCGGATGGCAGTGGCGGCATGATCGGCGACATCGGCCGCGGCGCTCGGCCACGCCGCACGCCCGTAGCAGGTCGGCCAATCGGGACAGCTGAGCCCGGCGTTGGACAATCGCACGAACGCACCAAACACGATGACGCACAGCGCCAACGCGCAGGCCAACCAGGCGATGCGATGGAAGTGGCGATAGACCACGGGCTTCTGCCCAGGCAAGCGGAAGACAACGGGGCGTGGTGACAGGCTCATCGGCTCAGATCAACTTCAATAATTTGGAAAGGTCGGCGCGCAAGCCACCCGGATCCGCGCCGGGCGCATACCGCAGGATCACGAAGCCATTGGGATCGATCACATAAACGGGCAAGCCGGACGCCGCATCCACACCCGGCAGCAAGGCGCGCAGCGTCGGATTGGCGCGCAACAAGCGCAGGCTGCGATCTTCGCCCAGTGGCGCGGGCGCACGACAACCGTCCTGCTCGCATAACCAAAGCACCTCGACCCGGTCGGCGCGATACCCCATCAGCTGCCAGACGGTGTCGAGTTGCTGCGCGATCCTGTCGCAGTCCGTGGTGCAATTGGCCGGCGGCGCGACGACGACCCGCCACAGGCGTTGGTCCTGGTTCCATGCATAGTTGCCGCCCGCGGCCAGCGCAGGCGCGAACCTGCGCAAGTCCACTGGCGGGTGCAGTAGCTCGCCGTTGTTCTTTGTGGTTGGGGGTTGCCAGCCGGAGAAGCGCAACGCGCCGGCGACCAGCATGGTGCCGAGGAAGATGCCGACGATCAGCAGCAGCATCCTGCGATTGCGGCGGCGGCGCTCGGGCGTGTCGGCTTGGTTGAATGCTTCGGTCATGGGCGTCGCTTGAACTTCCGGAACGTCAGGATGAGCGCGGTAGCGAACACCGCGAAGGCCAGGCCGAACCATTGCACGGCGTAACCGAGATGGCGTTCGGGCGGCAGGGTGTTGGGCAGGATGTCGAGGTCGCGCTGGTAAGCGGGCCCACCGGCAGCCAATGCCTGCGCCGGATCCAGCTTGAGGACACGCGGCGCGAGTGCATGCAATTGCAACGGTGCACGCAAGGCATCGGGCCGCAGCGCAACCGCGAGCAAGCTGCCATCGGCCTGGCGCACGGCGGCGGCTTGCGCCAGGCCGGACGAAGGCGGCGGCAGCAGCAAGCCGGCAACGTGGGTCAAAGCGGGGCGCGGCACCACCGGCAGCGTGCGATCGCCGGGCAGTGGCAGCCAACCCAACTCGACCAGCAAGGGCGCGCCGGCGTCGGGCTGGAACACCCGATAGGCACGCACCCCGCTGTTGCCGTCACGGCTCTGGTTGTCGAGCAGGATTGACGGCACCGCGGCGAAATGGCCGTGGCCGGCGCTCCAGTCGTAGCTGTCGCGACGCGACGGATCGGCGGCCACGGACAGCGGTTGCGCGGCGCGCTGTTGCAGCACCGCTTGCACCGCATCGAGCATGGCCTGCTTTTCGTGCATCCGGTCCAGCTGCCACGCCCCCAGCCGCACGAACACCGCGATCACGGCGAGCGCCAGCAGCCACCCGAACACAGCGTTGCCGCGGGCGCTCACGCCGCTGCCCGTGCCTGCAATAATGGAGTTCCGGCGCCCATGCGGCGCGTTGCGGCCAACGAACCGATGAACGACTCGCTCAAGACGCTGCTGATCGTCGCTTTCCTGGGACTCATCCTGTGGAACCTCGGCGCCGGGCTGTATTACATGCTGGTGGACAAGGGCACGACCAAACGCACCGTCAATTCCCTGACCAAACGCATCGCGCTGTCGGTGATCCTGATCCTGCTGGTCGCCCTGTCCATCTACATGGGCTGGATCACGCCCCACGGGGTGGGGCGCTAGAGCGTTACAGCACGTATACGAACAGGAACAACCCCAGCCAGACCACGTCGACGAAGTGCCAGTACCAGGCCACCGCTTCGAACGCGAAGTGGTCATCGGGCTTGAAGTGGCCCTTCAGGCAGCGCAGCCACATGATCGCCAGCATCAGCGTGCCGAGGGTCACGTGCGCGCCGTGGAAGCCGGTGAGCATGAAGAAGGTGGAACCGTAGATGCCCGAGCCCAGGGTCAGGTTGAGCTCGGTGTAGGCGTGGATGTATTCCTCGGCCTGGTAGAACAGGAACGTGCAACCCAGCAACACGGTCAAGCCCAGGAACACCAGCAACTGCTTGCGATGGCCGGCTTTCAGCGCGTGGTGGGCAATGGTCACGGTGACGCCGGACGTCAGCAGGATCAGGGTGTTGATCAGCGGCAAGCCCCAAGCCGGGATCGTCTGGAATGCACCACCAATCGCGCCCGGGCCGTTGCTCGGCCAACCAGCGGCAAAGCCCGGCCACAACACGGCATTGGTCATGACCCCGTCGCCTTCGCCATTGAGCCACGGCATCGCGTACTGGCGCGCGTAGAACAATGCACCGAAGAACGCGGCGAAGAACATCACTTCGGAAAAGATGAACCACACCATCCCCATCCGGAACGAAACGTCGACCTGCTGGTTGTAGTAGCCGCGCACCGATTCGGTGATGACATCGGCAAACCACTTGAACAGGATGAAGGCGAGGAACAGCAGGCCGGCGAAGAACAGCGGCCGGCCCCAGCTGGCTTCATTGAGCCAGCTGGCG
>JBDSOZ010000105.1:0-6252 GCA_039914555.1 Luteimonas sp. | reverse complement strand
GCGGCACGATCGGCGGCGGCCTTGCGTTCGGTTTCCGCGCGCGCGGCAGCGGCGCGCAGTTGCACCAACAGCTTCTTGAGCCCGGCAACATCGCTTCCCAAGGCTTGCTCACGGCTGCGCTTGTCCTGGTAACGCAGATCGAGCTTCGCCACTTCGCGGGCGTGGTTGCTGCGGTCACCTTGCAATTGCAAGCGCTGGTTGCGTTGGCGTTGGCGGGTCGCCGCCAAGGCCTGTTGCTCGGCGGCGATCCGTTGCTCGACCGTCTTCAGCTCTTCCAGCGCGGATGTAATTTCGGCGATGCGGCGTGCTCGCGCTCCTTGCAGGTAGCGGTGCCAGGTCAGCAGGCGCGCGGCGGCGGCGACGCTGTCCTGCGACAACATCAGCTTGAGCGGCGCGGCGCGGCCGATGGTGTAAGCCGAACGCAACAACCCGGCCAGTTCCCGACGCTGCGCGGCGAGTCCCGCTTGCAGGTTGTCGCGACGCTGCTGCAATTGCGCTAGTTGCTGGCGCTGCTGCGCCAGTTGCGACTCGACGTCGTGCAGGTCTCGGCTGGAACGTCCGAGCTTCTCGTCCAGCGCACGCAACTCCTTCGAGGCATTGCCGCGCTCGCCTTCGATCTTGCGGCGCTCGGCCGCCACTGCCTTGAGTTCGCGCTGGGCCCGGTCGAGCTTGCGTTGGGCATCGTTGCTGTTCTGCGCTTGCGCGCCGAATGCCAGCACCAGCAATACGGTCGCGAGCAGCCCGCGCAGGAGTGCGTCGTGTGCGCGGCCGTGGCGAGACCCAGGCATCTCAGCCATCGCCTGGGCCGGCGTGCTGGCCGACGCCATCCAGCAACAGGCTGCTGCCGCTCATTTCCACCGGCTGTGGCAACTGCATCAAGTCGAGCAGGGTTGGCGCCACGTCACGCAACGCGCCACCGACGCGCAGTCTGGCATCGGTGCGCGCGCCGACATAGACCAGCGGTACCGGGCCCACCGTATGCGCGGTATGCGCCTGGCCCGTGGCGGGATCGCGCATCATTTCCAGGTTGCCATGGTCGGCGGTGACCAACAGCGCGCCACCCACGGCGCGCACGGCATCGGTGACCGCGCCGATGGCGATGTCCACGGCCTGCGCAGCCAGGATCGCAGCTTGCAGGTCGCCGGTGTGGCCGACCATGTCTGGGTTGGCGATATTGCAGATGATCGCGTCGAAGCGGTGCGACTGGATCGCATCGACCAGCTTGGCGGTCAGTTCCGGGCAGCTCATTTCGGGCTGCTTGTCATAGGTCGCAACCTTGGGGCTGGGCACCAGGATCCGCTCTTCCCCGGGGTACGGCGCTTCGCGGCCGCCGCTGAAGAAGAAGGTGACGTGCGCGTACTTCTCGGTTTCGGCGATGCGCAGTTGCGACAGTCCGCGCTCGGCCAACAATTCGCCGAAGGTATGCGCCAGGTCATCGGGTGCGAACGCGACCCAGGCGGGCAGGCGTGCATCGTATTGGCTCAGGCCGACGAAAGCCGCCAACGTCGGGCGCCTGCACTTGAAGCCGTCAAAACCCGGATCGACAAACGCCGCGCTGAGCTGGCGTGCGCGATCGGCACGGAAGTTCATGAATACCACGGCGTCGCCATCGGCCATCGGTACGCCAGCGCCAATCACGGTCGGGGTTACGAATTCGTCGTTCTCACCACGCAGGTACGCGGCGTCGAGCGCGGCTCGTGGATTGGCAGCATGCTGGTCTGCGCGCGCTTCGACGATCGCATCCCATGCGCGCTGCACCCGGTCCCAACGATGGTCCCGGTCCATCGCGTAGTAACGGCCGCTGACGGAAGCGACACGGGCGTTGCCGAGTGCGTCGCAGTGCGCCTGCAGCGCGGCAAGGCTGGAGGCCGCCGAACGCGGTGGCGTGTCGCGGCCATCGAGGAATGCGTGCACGGCGACCCGCGGCACGCCCATGCGCGCGGCGAGTTCAAGCATCGCGAAGATGTGGCGCTGGTGGCTGTGCACACCGCCAGGCGACAGCAGGCCGAACACGTGCAGGGTGCCGCCGTCGTCAAGTACGGCCTGGCAGGCCGCACGCAAGCCAGGATTGTCGTAGAAGCTGCCGTCCTCGATTGCCGCATCGATCCGGGTCAGGTCCTGGTAGACGACGCGGCCGGCTCCCAGGTTCATGTGCCCGACTTCGGAGTTGCCCATCTGTCCGTCCGGCAGGCCGACATGGCGGCCCTCGGTGTGGATCAGGGTGTGCGGACAGGTTGCCAGCAACCCCCGCCAACGCGGCAGCTCGGCCTGCGCCAGGGCGTTGTCGGCCGGATCGTCGCGGTGTCCCCAGCCGTCCAGGATCAGCAGCACGACGGGTTTGGGACGTGGGGCGGCGGGGCTAGGCACGGGGTACGATCCGGGGTGGCATGGGGTTCGATTGTAGCGGCGCTTAAACCGTGGTCGCCCTGGTCGCATCCATTCCCGTACATCCCTTGTCCATGGAAGCATCCTGATGATCCGCACCGGTACCCGCACCCACAACCGCCGCGCCCTGCTCGCCCTGGCACTGGCCACGGCCCTGTGCGCCAGTGCCGCCGCCCCGGCCTTCGCCCAGCAGGACATCGACAAGATCAATGGCGGCATCACCGCCGAGACCGGGCAGCGCTACGGCGACCTGGAAACCGTCAACGGCGGGATCCAGTTGGAGGATGGCGCACAGTTCGAAGATGCTTCCACCGTCAATGGCAGCATCCAGGGTGGCGACGACCTCCATGGCAATTCGCTGGAAACCGTCAACGGCGGCGTTCGCTTGGGCAAGCGCGCCCAGGTTGGCAGCGTGGAAACCGTCAATGGCATGATTTTTGTCGATCGCGGCGGCCGCGTCCGTGGCGACGTCAACAACGTCAATGGCGGCATCGGCCTGGTCGGCACCGAAGTCGGGGGTGATATCGAAACCGTCAGCGGCGATATCACGGTGGGCGCCGACTCCCATGTCAAAGGCCATGTCCGGGTCGAGAAGCCCAATAACCACGGGTTTTCGCTGGGCAAGCAGCGCGTGCCGCGGATCGTGCTCGGCCCCAATGCCGTGGTTGACGGCCCGCTGCTGTTCGAGCGTGAAGTGAAACTCTACGTCCATGCCAGCGCCCGCATCGGCAAGGTCAGCGGCGCCACGGCGACGCCGTATTCGGGCGCGACCCCGCCGCAGGAGTAAGCAGGTAGCATCGGGGTTTTCCTGATCCGGGGAACGCCCGATGCGCCATCCAGCTGCCCTCCTCCTCGCCACGCTCGCGCTGGCGGCGTGCCAGCGCGGCACGCCCGCGCCCGACACCACGGCGGCCACCGTGCCGCCGGTGGCGGCATGGAGCTTCCACGACGGGATCGATGCCGGCGACTTCGCCGAACACGTGAAAACCCTGTCGTCCGATGCGTTCGAGGGCCGCGGCCCCGGCACCCCGGGCGAAGACAAGACGGTCGAGTACATCAAGGCGCAGATGCAGCGGATCGGCCTGCAGCCGGGCAACCATGGCGAATGGTTCCAGACCGTGCCGATGGTCGAGACCACCTCGGATCCGGCAACTTCGCTGCAGCTTGAAGTCGCGGGCAAGCCAAGCGCGCTGGCGTTCGGCGACGACATGGTGATTGGCACCCGCACCGGCCAGCCGGAAGTGAAGATTGCCAACAGCGACCTGGTGTTCGTCGGCTACGGCGTGGATGCCCCCGAACAGCAGTGGAACGACTATGCCGGGATCGACGTCAAGGGCAAGACCGTGGTGATGCTGGTCAACGACCCGGGCTTCCATGCCGGCGATGCCTCGCTGTTCGAAGGCAAGCGCATGACTTATTACGGGCGCTGGACCTACAAGTTCGAGGAAGCCGCGCGCAAGGGCGCGGCCGCCGCGCTGATCGTGCACGACACCGCGGGCGCGTCCTACGGCTGGGATGTGGTGCGCAATTCCTGGTCAGGCACCCAGTACGACTTGCCGGCCTCGACCGACCCGGCCCCGCGCTTGCCCGCACAGGGCTGGATCAGTGGCGATGCGGCGAAGTCGCTGTTTGCCAATGCGGGACTCGACCTCGATACGCTGCGCGCGGCTGCCAACAAGCGTGGTTTCAAGGCGGTGCCGATGCACGCCACGCTGTCGCTTGACCTCAAGAGCACCATCAGCGAGAAAACCTCGCGCAACGTGGTGGGCCTGCTGCCCGGCAGCACCCATCCCGATGACGCGATCGTGTACATGGCGCATTGGGACCACCTCGGCAAGCACGACGCCGAGGCCGGCGCCGACCCCAGCAAGGACGTCATTTACAACGGTGCGGTCGACAACGCCACCGGGGTCGCGGGGATCCTCGAAATTGCCGAGGCGTTCTCGCACCAGCAACCCAAGCCGCAGCGCTCCCTGCTGTTCGTGGCGGTGACCCTGGAGGAGTCCGGGCTGTTGGGCTCGCAGTATTACGCCGCGCATCCAGCCATCCCCCTCGACCACACCGTGGCGGTGATCAACGTCGACGCAATGAGCGTGGCCGGTCGCGCCCACGACATCACCGTGGTCGGGATGGGCAGCTCGCAGCTCGAGGACATCCTCAAGCCGATCGCCGCCAAGCAGGGGCGGGTTCTGCATGCCGAATCGCATCCCGAAGCCGGCGGTTATTTCCGCTCCGATCATTTCAGCTTCGCCAAGGCCGGCGTGCCGGCGTTGTACATCGACTCCGGCAGTGACCTGCTCGACGGCGGCACCGCCGCCGGTGAAGCGGCCGGCAAGGATTACGGCGACAACCGCTACCACAGCCCCGCCGACGAATACGACGCTGCCACCTGGAAGCTGGATGGCACCATGGAAGACCTGGCGGCATTGCATGAGGTCGGCCAACAACTGGCGGGTTCGCAGCAGTGGCCCAACTGGTACGACGGCAATCCATTCAAGTCACTGCGCGACAAGTCGATGGCCACCAACCCCGGAGCAACCCGATGAACATGAGCATTGCCACCGCGTACTGGTGTGTCCTGGTTGCCGCGGTCCTGCCTTACGTGTGGGTGCTCATCGCCAAGCGATCGGGGCCGAACTTCAACAACCGCAACCCGCGTGCGTGGTTGGCCAAGCAGGATGGCAACTACAGGGTGCAACGGGCCAACGCCGCGCACCTCAATGCATTCGAGGCTTTCGCCCCGTTCGCGGCGGCGGTGCTGATGGCGCAGGCCGCTGGCGTTGAACCCTCGCAGGTGGCGCTGCTCGCGCTGGTCTTCGTCGGCCTGCGCGTGCTGCATGGGCTGTTCTACCTGTTCGACGTGCCTGCGCTGCGCAGCTTGTCGTGGCTCGGCGGCTTCGCCTGCATGGTCTGGCTGATGGTGCTGGCGGCGAAGGCTATCGCGTGACCGCGGCCGTCGCCTGACCGCGGTGGTCGTCTAGGCGGCGACCAACCGGACCCGGGCGAAGGTGCGCTTGCCGACCGCAAGCAAGCCTTCGAAGCCCGGCAGGAACACGCGCGCGGCATCCTCGAACACCTCGCCGTCCACCCGCACCGAGCGCTCCTTGCGCTTGCGGTTGGCTTCCGAATTGCTGGTCGTAAGCCCGGCCGCGGTCAGCAATGCAGCGATGCGCAGGCCCTCGGCGGGCACCACCACGTCCTGCAGCGCCAGCTGCGAAATGTCGCCATCGCCGCGGACCGCCGCGTTCCAGCCAGCAACCGCGAGGTCGGCCGCCGCAGCACCCTGGAAGCGGGCGGCCAGTTCGCGCGCCAAGCGCAGTTTCACGTCGCGCGGGTTGAGGGTGCCAGCGGCGATGTCGCGCTTGAGCGTGGCCGCCTCGTCAATCCCGATCTCGAAACTCAACAGCTCGATCCAGCGCCACATCAGGGCATCGTCGATCTTCATGGTCTTGGTCACCATGTCGATCGCCGGTTCGTCGATGCCGATGTAGTTGCCCAGCGACTTGGACATCTTCTGGACGCCGTCCAGGCCTTCCAGCAATGGCATCGTCAGCACGATCTGCGGCTTCTGCCCGTGATGCTCCTGCAGGCCGCGGCCCATCAGCAGGTTGAATTTCTGGTCGGTACCGCCGAGCTCGATGTCGGCTTCCAGCGCCACCGAGTCGTAGCCCTGGACCAGCGGATACAGGAACTCGTGGATCGCGATGGATTGCTGCGCCGCGTAGCGCTTGGCGAAATCGTCGCGCTCGAGCATCCGCGCCACGGTGTGCTGGCCGGCGAGCTTGATCATGTCGGCGGCCGACATCTTGCCGAACCATTCGGAGTTGAAGCGCAGCTCGGTGCGCTCGCGGTCGAGCACCTTGAACA
>JBDSOZ010000044.1:0-3776 GCA_039914555.1 Luteimonas sp. | reverse complement strand
GCGGGATATCGCCGGCGGCGACGTCGCCGGTTGTGGCAGCGGCTGGCGCTGGCAAGCCGCCAGCGCCACCGCGAACATCAGTCCGCGCAGCAGGACCCGATGTTTCAAGCGATCACCAACTGTAGCCGAGCGACAGCTTGAAGGTCCGGGTCGGATAGGCGATGCCAAGGCCGCTGCGATTGCCGAAATTGGCATTGGTATCGGTCGGTCCACCGCGCCACGTGTCGTAGTCGGTCCAGTTGCGCCAGTTGAACACGTTCAGCGCGTCGGCACGAACCCAGAACTTCAGGGTCTCGCCCATCTTCCATTCCTTGCGCGCGGCCACGTCCAACTGCTTGTAGCCGATGTTGCCCTTGGGAACGAAGCTGGCGAAGAAGCAGTTGTCGAAGCTGGTGGTGTCGTGGCAGTTGACCGAATCCTTCGGGTTGGGACTGGCCAGGGTCAGTTTGCTGGAAAGGCTCACACCCCAGAAATCAACGACACCCGTGGCCACCAAGCGGTGCTTGGGCACACCGACCGAGGTCAGGAACGGCAAGGCATCCAGGTTGGGGTAATCGAAGTTGTAGTGCTCGTCGCCGTTGCCGGCGTTCAGGCGATTTTCGCTGGCATCGCTATAGGTATAGGCGATGGTCACGCTCCACGGCGACGCTTCGCTGAATGGCTTCTCAGCCGAAACCAGCAACTGGTTGACCCGGGTTTCGATGCCGTTGTCGGCGATGATCAAGGTGCCATAGCCCGGGATCGGGAAGCCCCAAGGCTGGCTGCCCCAGGTTGCTTTTGGATTGCCGGGATTCCTGAAACTGCCATCCGGCCAGCGGTTGCCCAGCGAGAACACGATGCCCTCTTTGCTGCGGATGCGGGCCACCGAAGCGGACGTCGTCCAGTCGTGGCCCCAGAGGCCGAAGACGTTGCGCATGCCGAGGCTGATCTGGTCTGAATACGGAGTCTTCAGGTCATTGTTCATCAGGTTGACCTCCGACCCCAGGTTGGGGCTGGCAGCCACCCGCGAGTAAAGCGCAGCGCGGTCGTAGAAGCTGGAATTGAAGGCGTAGCAATTGTTGGTCCCGACCGTGCACGGATGCGCCGGGGTATTGAAGAACAAGGTGTAGCTGGGGAACGTGCTCTTGGATTGTTCCAGCGCCAGGTAGTCCCACAAGTTGCGGTCGTAGCTGCGGCCGATGCCGCCGAAGATCACGTGCCGCTGGTTGGCGAACAGGTCGTAGGAGAAGCCCAGGCGCGGCGCCCAGTTGCCCTTGGGTGAGCTGCGGTTGCTGCCATCGCTGATGTAATCCTCGATGTTGTAGTCGACTTTGGCGCCGTGGACGTTGCTCCAGCCACGCAGTGCCGAAGCCAGCGCGGCGGGGGTCACGTAGTTGTCATAGCCTGGCGCGCGTTCGTAATCCCAGCGCACGCCAAGGTTCAGCATCAGCTTGTCGTTGACCTGCCAATCGTCCTGCAGGTAGAGACCCAGCTGGGTGTTGCGGCTGCTGATGTTGCGATCGCCGACGCCAGGTAGCGGCGCGCCAAAACTGACCTGGTAGGGAACGAAACTGGCAGTCGAGTCATGCCCCAGCAGCAGCTGTTCGACCAGGTCGACCTGGTACTGCGGATTGTAGGGTTGTTGCTCGAAGGCATTGATTTCGACCGCCTTGTACTTGAGCCCTGCCTTGATGGTGTGGCCGTCCATGCCGTACCAGCTGAAATCGTCCTGCAACGACCAGCCTTTCTGGCCCTTGTCCTGGTAATCGCGGCCACCTCCCAGGTTGAGGATGGTCTGGCGACCGGCGAAATCGGGAGTGACGAAGTTGTAACCCGGGCCAATGGTCGAGGCCCGCGGGCTGAATTCCTCGTCTTCATACGTCAGGTGCGCATCGTTGAGCCAGTTGAGGCTGTTGAGCTGGTAGCGAAGGTCGATGCGGGTGCTGTCGTTGCCTTTGGTCGTGCTGTAGCTGGTCGGGTTCTGGCCGCCGATGTTGGTGATCTCGTCTTCGTTGCGTTGCTTGACCGACAGTTCAACCAGGTTGGTGTCGTCGGGTTGCCAGGTCAGCTTGCCGAACCAGAGGTCTTCGTGGAACGGTGAACTGGTCGGGCCAATGGCTGCACGCAATTCCGTCGGCAGCATTGAAAGCGGGAAGTTGCCGCCGGGCGAAACGTCGCGCGGCGAGGTGATCGACTTGCCCTCGTAGGTGAGCAGATAAAACAGATGGTCGCGGACGATCGGCCCGCTCACCGAAGCGCCGTACTGGCCCGTGTTGCTGTTGGCCTTGGTTCCCGCCGCTTCCTCGGCGGGCGAGGCAGCGCGCCAGCTTTTGGAGGTCTGGTCGGCGAAAATGTCGCCATGGAAATCATTGGTGCCGGATTTCGAGACCGCGGTGACTGCGGCACTGCTGATCTGGTCGTACTCGGCCTTGTAGTTGGAGGTGATGACCTTGTATTCGCCGATCGCCAGTTGCGGGAACGGGTTGCCGCGACTGGAGTCCTGGCCGCTGACGCCACCCTTGAGCACATAGTTCTTCTGGCCGACGCCGTCGATGAAGACATTGATGCCGTTGGAGTTCTGCGCGCCGCTGCGGAGTTTGCTGGAGTCGTCCGAACCGGTGTCGAAGATCATGCCGGGCACGGTGTCGGCGAACGCGAGGAAGTTGCGGCTGGCCTGTGGCAGCGACTCGATCTGCTTCTGCGAGACATAAGTGGCAACTTCGGAGGTCGTGGTCTCGGGCATCGCCTGCGCCACCACCTGGACCCCGTCCAGGGTTGTGATGGCAGATGGTGTTGTCGCGACCCCGAGATCCAGGGTCGCGTTCTGGCCCACGGCCAAGGTGACGTTGCGGGAACTGCTGGCTCCGCCGGCTGCGACATCGATGCGATAGGTGCCAGGCGGAAGACCGGCCAACGTGTAGCGTCCGTCGGTCCCGGCCTGGACGCTGCGGGTGAGGCCGGTGTTGACGTTGGTGGCGGTGACTGTGGCAGCCGACGATGCGTCGACCTGGCCGCGCAGGGTCGCTGAGGTACTTTGTGCGAATGCGCCGGGCGCGGCCATGGCCGCGAGGCAGCCTGCCAGTGCGCAGGCCAGCAACTTCGGTGTCGGGTGCGACGGATTGGACTTGTGCTTCATGACTGACTCCCTCCCAAGGGCGGTCGATGCGGCGGTTGTCGCGGGTTTCGTGGCGCTGTGGATTTGCGGATGATGAGGTCGGGTACGGCCAGCGGCGCGGCGCGCGCCGGCTCCCCGGCAAAGCGCTGTTGCAACGCGTGCATGGCGCGGCCGCCCAGCGCGGCGATATCGACGCGCATGGTGGTCAGTGCGGGATGCACGTAACGCGCCAGCGGAATGTCATCGAAACCGGCCAGCGCAATGTCGCCCGGCACGTCCAGCCCGGCCTCGGTCAAGGCGAACAGGCAACCCAGCGCCATCATGTCGTTGGCGGCAAACACCGCGTCCGGGCGCTCCGGTGCGGCAAGCAGTTCGCGCCCGGCCCGGTGCCCGGATGCCTCGTCGAAGTCGCCCGGCAGCACCCATGGCCGCGCCTTGGGCAGGGCTTCGGCCAGCGCGTCCTGGTATCCACGCAGACGCTCGTGCGCGTCGAAATTGTCGGGCGGGCCGGCAATGAAGGCGATTCGAAGGTGACCACCATCGACCAGGTGGCGGGTCATCGCACGGGCGCCACCATAGTTGTCGATGCCGAGCGTGCTGCACCCCTCACGCACCAGGTGGGTATTGATCAGGACTGCAGGCAGCGCCGGCACCAGGTTGCTGGGCATTGCGTCGAGGTCAC
>JBDSOZ010000017.1:0-5654 GCA_039914555.1 Luteimonas sp. | reverse complement strand
CAGCGCGACCTTTTCGCCACGACGGATCATGGGCGCGTGTTCAGTGACATCCGTAACCATGGCTGCAGCGCGCTAGCGCTCGTAGTTGCCCAACGCCAGCTGCAGCAGTGAGCGCACCTGCTCACGCAGCGACGGCGGGTCGACGATCTCGGCGTCGCTGCCGTAGTGCAGCACGTCCATCAACAACTCGCGCGACGAGCTGTAGGGCACCTTGAGTTCATAGCGGCCATCGGCCAGGAAACGGCCCTGCTGCTGCGAATGCCACTGCTCGTCGGCGACCCAGCGCGCGGCCCGTTCGTTGAAAACGATCGTGGCCCATCCTTTTGGCGAGCCAGAAAAAATACCGTAACTGCCGGACAGGTGGTCATTGAGTGTTGTTTCGTCAACGTCGCGCGCATCGGCTTCGAGCATGCGCGCGCCGCTGATGCGATCGACCGAAAAGCTGCGCAAGGCCTCACGCTCGTTGTCCCAGGCGTCCAGGTACCAGTTGTCCCGATAATGGGTGATGCGCTGTGGCGACATCGTGCGCCTGGTCTTCTCCCCCGTGGAGCGCGCCCGGTATTCAAATGCCACCTGCTTGCGCTCCAGTACTGCCGAACACACGATCCGGAACGCCGCCTCATCCATGTTGCGGGTGCGATGCGGGATCACCCGCACCCGCTCGACCGGCCAGCGCTTGCTGACGCCGTCGCGGGCGTGCGAGTGCTCATCGAGCAGCTTCTCGATCCGCTGTTGCAGTGGCGCCAGCGCGTTCGACAACAATCCGCCACCGCTGCGCGCCAGCAGTTGCTGTGCCGCCAGCAGCGCGTGCAATTCCTCCGAGTTCAACCACAGGCCTGGCAACTCGAAGCGGTTGACTTCGTCCGGGTCGTAACGGAATCCGGCCTCGCCATCACCGACCACTGGCTCCATCAACGCATCGCGCAGGAAGGCGAGGTCGCGGTACACCGTGGCGCGCGAGCAGCCAAGCTCATCCTGCAGCCGCGGCACGGTGACCGGATACCGGGCCCCGCGCAGGATGCGGTGCAAGCCAATGATGCGTTCGTAACGGTCCATCCACGGATTATGGCGCGGCGAGGCCGCCCCCGGTGCAACCGTGACCCGCGGCCGCGTAACTTTGGTTTAACCGGCCTGCCCCCAGACTCCGCGCTCTCCTCGAGGAGCAGGCATGCAAACAGGGAAGTGGCGCGATCGCACGATCGCGGTGGGCCTCGTGCTGGGATGGCACGCGCTGGTGGGCTGGTGGCTGCTGCACTTGCCACCATTGCGGGAAAATGGGGCCTCCGAGGCCATCCAGGTGGTGTTCGTGACGCTGCCGCCGCCACCCGTGCGCGAGCCCTCGACGGCGGCACGGCACAGGACCCGCAGCGAGTCACCCCAGCACGCTGCCCCGGTGCCTGCATCCCGACACCTTGCCAACGCCACGGCCGGCGCCTCCGCAGATGTTCCCGCGCTGCCCAACGCGCGGGCGCTGCTGGCACAGGCGCTGGACACGGTCCGCAACCAGGCCGCGCCGCAGCTTCGCTCCGATCCGCTCGCCGATCGTCCGACGCGCCTGCCGGGGCGCAACGACGGGCGCTTCCGTTTTCAAAGGGCGCTCACCCCCGCCGATGTCGTCGCCGGCATCGGCGCTTTGCTGTTCTATCCGCCCGGCTATGAGTCCGACCAGTGTCCGCGCAACGGCCGCAACCTGGCGAACCTGCTCGCGGCGGGCGATTCGCCGGCGTTGCGGGAGGCCGTGGAGTACGAGCGGCGCTTTTGCCGGCCTTGAATCATGTGCCTCAAGAACTCCGACCCAGCGCTTCCGCGCGCGAGTCATGCACAATGCGTGGATGCGCGAGCCCCAGCTCAACACCTCGCCCTCCCCGGGCGACGAGGTCAAGACCACCACCTGCTACATGTGCGCCTGCCGCTGCGGCATCAAGGTGTGGTTGGCCGACGGCAAGGTTCGCTATATCCAGGGCAATCCCGCGCACCCGGTCAACCAGGGCGTGTTGTGCGCGAAAGGCTCGGCCGGAATCATGCAGCACTACTCGCCGGCACGGCTGGAGAAGCCGCTGCTGCGCGTGGGCGAGCGCGGCAGCGGCGAATTCCGCGAAATCGAGTGGGACGAGGCGATGCAGATCGCGACGTCGTGGCTGGCGCCGATCCGCGAACGCAATCCGGATGAACTGGCGTTCTTCACCGGTCGTGACCAGTCACAGGCACTGACCGGCTGGTGGGCCCAGCAATTCGGCACCATCAATTATGCCGCCCACGGCGGATTCTGCTCGGTCAACATGGCTGCCGGCGGGCTTTACACGCTGGGGGGCAGCTTCTGGGAATTCGGCGAGCCCGACTGGGAACACACCCAGTACCTGATGCTGTGGGGCGTGGCCGAAGACCACGATTCCAACCCGATCAAGCTCGGACTGGGGAAACTCAAAGCGCGTGGCGCCAAGATCGTCGCGGTCAATCCGGTGCGCAGCGGTTACGGCGCGATCGCCGACGAGTGGATCGGGATCCGCCCCGGCACCGATGGCCTGTTTGCATTTGCCCTGATCCACGAGTTGCTGCGCAGCGACCGCATCGACCTCGAGTACCTGGTGCGCTATGCCAACGCGCACTGGTTGGTGGTGCGCAATCCGGGAGGTGCCGATGATGGACTGTTCGCGCGCGACGCCGAAGGCCACCCGCTGTGCGTGGACCGCGACACCGATGCGCCGGTCGACGCCAACACCGTCGGCATCTCCCCGGCCGTGGTCGGCGAATACACCCTGGCCGATGGCCGCCGTGCGGTACCGGTGTTCCAGCTGTTGGCCGATCGCTACCTGGATCCGCAGTATTCGCCCGACGCCGTCAGTGAACGCTGCGGCGTCCCGGCCGCGACCATCCGCCGGATCGCGCGCGAACTGGCGCAGGCGGCCTTCGACAGCAACCTGGTCTTGCCGATCGCCTGGACCGACAGTTGGGGCCGCGAGCACAAGGAAATGGTTGGCCGTCCGGTGTCGATGCATGCGATGCGCGGCATCAGCGCGCACAGCAACGGCTTCCACACCTGCCGCGCATTGCACGTGCTGCAGATGTTGCTGGGTGCGATCGATGCGCCTGGCTCGTTCCGTTACCAGCCGCCCTACCCCAAGCCGATCCCGTTGCCGAACCGGCCGGGCAAGACCCGCAAGCCCGACGGCAGCCTGGATGCCGGCCCGCTGGGCTACGTGCACGGCCCCGAAGACCTGCTGGTGGATGCCGATGGCAACCCGCGCCGGATCGACCATGCGTTTTCCTGGGCGTATCCACTGAGCGCCCACGGGATGATGCACACGGTGTTGCGCAATGCCTGGGCGGGTGACCCCTACAAGATCGACACGCTGATGATGTTCATGGCCAACATGAGCTGGAACTCGGCGATGAACATCCACCAGACGCTGCAGTGGCTGACCGACAAGGACGCCGACGGCGAGTACCGGATCCCGCGCATCATCTATTCCGATGCGTACGCTTCGGAGATGGTCGCCTACGCCGACCTGGTATTGCCGGACACCACTTATCTCGAGCGGTTCGACGCCATCAGCCTGCTCGACCGGCCGATCTCCGATGCCGATGGCGTCGCCGACGCGATCCGGCACCCTGTGCTGGACGCGGCATCGCAAGCGCCAGGACGCGATGTGCGCGGCTTCCAGTCGGTGCTGCTCGATTTGGGCGCGCGGCTCGGCTTGCCCGGCATGGTCCACACCGACGGTTCGGCCAGGTTCCGTGATTACGCCGACTACATCGTGCGCCACGAACGTGCGCCCGGCCTGGGCCTGCTGGCCGGCTGGCGCGGCATCGAAGGCAACGAGCACGGCAAGGGCGCGCCCAACCCGGGCCAGCTCGACGCCTACATCGCCAACAATGGTTTCTGGCGCGAGGAAATCCCGGAACATGCGCGTTATTTCAAGATGGCCAATCGCGGCTATCTGGAATGGGCCCACGGGTTCGGGTTTGTCGGCTCGACCGCGCCCATCGTGTTGCAGCTGTATTCCGAGCCGCTGCAGAAATTCCGGCTTGCCGCGCAAGGCCACGGCCCGGTGCAACCGCCGGAGCGCGATCGCGCGCGGGTCGAGCAGTACTTCGATCCGCTGCCGTTGTGGTACGAACCGTTCGAACACGACCAGACCAGTCGCGATACCTATCCGCTCAACGCCGTGACCCAGCGGCCGATGTTCATGTACCACGCCTGGGGTTCGCAGAACGCATGGCTGCGCCAGATCGCGACCCGCAATTTCCTGTACCTGCATCCGGACACCGGCGCCAGGTATGGCATTGGCGACGACGACTGGATCCAGGTGAGCTCGCACCTCGGCAGCATCCGGGTGCAGGCGAAATTCGCTGCCAATACCCACCCCGACACGGTCTGGAGCTGGAACGCGATCGGCAAGCGCAAGCGCGCGTGGCGGTTGGCCAAGGACGCACCGGAGTCCACCGAAAGCTTCCTGCTCAACCATCTGATCTCGGACCGGACCCCGAAGGGCGACTACGCCAACGCCGACCCGGTCACCGGCCAAGCCGCCTGGTTCGACTTGCGGGTGTCACTCAAGCCGGTGCAGGACAACGCCCGTGCCGGCAGCGAGCCACAATTGCCCGCGCTTGCATTTGCCGAAGCCGACGAGCGTCCGCTGCGCTATGGCGCGAACTTCCGCAATGCCCAAAACCGCAGCCAGGCCACGCCGGAATCACCGCGAAGGCAAACACCCGACAAGAAGGAAGGGCCGTGACCGCGTTGCCACCACCATCAAAAATCAAACTCGGGTTGGTGATCGACCTCGACACCTGCGTCGGCTGCCATGCCTGTGCGGTGAGCTGCAAGGAATGGAACAGCGGCGGAATTTCCGGTCCCCTGACCGATTCGGATCCCTATGGCAAGGATCCCAGCGGGGTGTGGTTCAACCGCGTCCACAGTTACGAGGTGCAGGAAACCAGTGCCGGCTGCGCCCCCGGGGAAACACCGCAACCGGCGATGACCCTGCACTTCCCGCGTTCCTGCCTGCACTGCGAAACCCCGGCTTGCGTGACCGTGTGTCCCACCGGTGCCAGCTACAAGCGCGCTGAAGACGGGATCGTGCTGGTTGATGAAGACAAGTGCATCGGTTGCAAGCTGTGCAGCTGGGCCTGCCCTTACGGCGCCCGCGAGTACAGCCCGGTCGAAGGGGTGATGAAGAAGTGCACCTTGTGCGTGGATCGCATCTACAACGAGAACCTCGACGAAAGCGAGCGCCAACCGGCGTGCGTGCAGGCCTGTCCCAGTCGTGCGCGCCACTTCGGTGATCTCGGCGATCCGGATTCGGCGGTGTCGAAGCTGGTTGCCGCGCGTGGCGGGGTCGACCTGATGCCGGAACTGGGCTACCAGCCAACCAACAAGTACCTGCCGCCACGTCCACGGCGCGCGGGCGATGGTGGAAGTGACACCAGCCAGGAAGCGGCCAGCGCTGGATCCACGTCGTCGCTGAAGTGGCTTGACCGGATTCTCAATCGGTAATCGCGCGCAAGGCGCGCTCCTACGACGATCGGACTTTTATGCATCCTGCGCTCTCCGTGATCCTGTTCACCACCTTGTCCGGCGCCGGTTATGGCTTGCTGGCGTGGGCCGCATTGGCGGCCCTGGGTGGCGGCACGTCTGCGCGTGCGCTGCTGGT
>JBDSOZ010000012.1:0-37093 GCA_039914555.1 Luteimonas sp. | reverse complement strand
TCGCGGGCCAGTGCCGCGACGCCGCCCATGAAGGTGCCGGCGATCCCGAGGATGTGCAGTTTCATCGCCTGGCTGCCGACTTTTTTCAGCCAACCTCGACGGACGGCGCGATCGCCTCGAGGATGCGGGTGAACACCGCGTCCAGCGAACCCACGCCATCGACCACGGTGAGCTGGCCGTGCTGGCGGTAAAACCCCACCACCGGCGCGGTCTGGGTGTCGTAGACGCCCAAGCGGGTGCGCACAGACTCGGGGTTGTCGTCGGCGCGGCCCTCGGCCTTGGCGCGGCCGGCGATGCGCTCGACCAGCAGGTCCATTGGCACATCCAGCTGAACCGCGTAATCCATCGGCTGGCCAATCCGCGCCAGCAGCGCGTCCAGCGCTGCGGCCTGGGCCAGGTTGCGTGGATAGCCATCCAGGATGAAGCCACCACGGGTATCGGGCCGGGAGAATCGGTCCTCGAGCATGCCCAGCAGGATGTCATCGGAGACCAGGTCACCGCGTGCCATCACTTCCTTTGCGGCCAGGCCAAGCTTGCTGGCGGCCGCCACCTCGGCACGCAGCAGGTCGCCGGTCGAAACATGTGGCACCTGAAGGTGCTCCTTCAGCCGCGCCGCCTGCGTTCCCTTGCCGGAACCCGGCGCGCCCAATAGAACCAATCGCATCAGCAACTCCCGAAGCTGTCATCGCCTTGCGGGGCGCAGCGCTAGACTGCGACAACCCCCACATTGCGGCCGGGCGCCAGCTTAACCCATCCCGGCCGCCACACAGGAACGCCCATGCGCCCCGGCACCTTGTTATATGCACAGTCCGGCGGTGTCACCGCCGTCATCAATGCCACCGCAGCCGCGGTCATCGAAGCCGCGCGCAAGCGCAAGGTCAAGGTCCTGGCCGCGCGCAACGGCATCCTCGGCGCACTGCGCGAGGACCTCATCGATACCTCCCGCGAATCGGCCGCCGCCATCCGCGCACTGGCGCAAACCCCCGGTGGTGCGTTCGGTTCGTGCCGGTTCAAGCTGAAATCGCTGGACGAAGACGGCGCCCGGTACGAGCGGTTGATCGCGGTGCTGCGCGCGCATGACGTGCGCTGGTTCCTCTACAACGGCGGCAATGATTCGGCTGATACCGCGCTGAAATTGTCGAAGCTGGCGGCGAAGTTCGACTATCCGCTCACCTGCATCGGGGTGCCAAAAACCGTCGACAACGACCTGGCGATGACCGATTGTTGCCCGGGGTTCGGATCGGCAGCCAAGTACACCGCGGTGTCAGTGCGCGAGGCCGCGCTGGACGTTGCGGCAATGGCCGAGACATCCACCAAGGTATTCGTGTACGAGACCATGGGTCGCCACGCCGGCTGGCTGGCGGCGGCCGCAGGCCTTGCCGGGAAGTCGGTCGACGAGGCGCCGCAACTGATCCTGTTTCCCGAGCGGCCCTACGATGACGCCGATTTCCTGGCCCGGGTGCAGTCGGTGGTCGACCGGGTCGGCTGGTGCGTGGTGGCAGCCAGCGAGGGCATCCGCGATACCAAGGGTCGCTTCGTGGCAGACGCGGGTGCGGGCAAGGACGCGTTCGGGCACACCCAACTGGGCGGCGTGGCGGCGCGGCTGGCCGGACGTGTGCACGACGCCCTGGGCCTGAAGGTGCACTGGGCCCTGCCCGATTACCTGCAACGCTCGGCCCGCCACATCGCATCGAAGACGGACTTTGAGCAGGCCCAGGCGGTTGGACGCAAGGCTGTTGAATTCGCACTCGCCGGCAGGAACGCGAGCATGCCGGTGATCGTGCGCAGCTCGGATGCACCCTATCGATGGAAGATTGAAGCGGCTCCGCTGGAACGCATCGCCAACCGCGAGAAGAAAATGCCGGCGGGTTTCATTCGTCGTGATGGCTACGGCATTACGGCCGCCGCGCGCCGCTACCTGGAACCGCTGATTCGCGGCGAGGCTTACCCGTCCTATGGCCGCGACGGACTCCCGGCCTACGTCAGCCTGCGCAATGCGCCGACACCGGTGCGACTGCCGCCATTCGAGGTTTGAGGTCGGGCTGCCGAACAGGGCCCAATCAGCGGCAGGCCGCGCCTTGCACCGCCATCGACACGGCGTAGGCCGGAATGGCGGCAAGTTTGCCCGCCTTGGCCTGGCCCACGGCCTCCTCGAGGTAGATCCGCGCTCGCCCCTGCGCGTCGAGCGCGGGCGGCTTGGCGTTGGCGGGGCGGCGCCACACGGTCACCACGGCCTGTTGGCTGGAACAAGCGGCACTGGGGACACGAATCCGGTCGTTGAGGATCCAGCCATTGGCCACCGACGCCTTGGCCTTGCCGGCATCCATCAGTTGTGCCCGCGGCTGGCAGGTGGCACTGGTGCGCACGACGGCAAACCGGTACGGCGCTGCCGCATCACCCGTGAACTCGCCCTGCAAGCGGGTGCAGGCTTCCGGAATCGTGCGCAAGCCATGCAGTACCCCGGTCTTCTGGGGCGGCGCAACGACCCGGGCAATCTCGGGTGTCGGCTCCGAGGCCAAGGCCGGGGCAGCCAACAGGAGGGCAAGGATGAAGGCAGCAATGCGGCTCATGAAGATTCCGGTCAGCGACAACACGGGTGGCAGGCTGGCACGGGACGGCTGAACGACGCCCTCATCTATGCGATAGTCGGTCGGATTTTTCATCCGGGGAGGATTTCATGTTGCAGCAGTACGGTCTCATCCTGGCGCTTGCCTGCGCCGTCATCGCGGTCCTTTACGGGATCATCTCGGCACGCTGGATCAATGCCCAGCCAGCCGGCAACGCTCGCATGCAGGAGATCGCAGCGGCAATCCAGGAAGGCGCACGCGCCTACCTCAATCGCCAGTACACGACGATCGCAATCGCCGGGGTCGCGCTGTTCGCCCTCATTGGCTTGTTCCTCGACTGGCATTCCGCGATCGGTTTCCTGATCGGCGCGGTGCTGTCGGGCGCCGCCGGCTATATCGGCATGAACGTCTCGGTACGCGCCAACGTGCGCACCGCCGAGGCTGCGCGCAGGGGCATCGGTCCGGCCATGGACGTTGCATTCCGTGGCGGCGCGATCACCGGCATGCTGGTGGTCGGCCTGGGCATGCTGGGCGTGGCGGGCTATTACGTTGCACTGACCCAATACATGGGCGTCACCGGCGAGGCAGCGCTGCACGCGCTGGTGGGCCTGGCCTTTGGCGCGTCGCTGATCTCGATCTTCGCGCGCCTGGGCGGCGGCATCTTCACCAAGGGAGCCGACGTTGGTGCGGACCTGGTGGGCAAGGTCGAAGCGGGCATCCCGGAAGACGACCCGCGCAACCCGGCGGTGATCGCCGACAACGTCGGCGACAACGTCGGCGATTGCGCCGGCATGGCCGCCGACCTGTTCGAAACCTACGCGGTTACGATCATCGCAACGATGCTGCTGGCCGGCCTGACCTTCGCCAGTGACACCAATGCCGTGCTGTATCCGTTGGTGCTGGGTGGGGTTTCAATCATCGCCTCGATCATCGCCACTTTCTTCGTCAAGGTGAAGGCCGGCGGCTCGATCATGGGTGCGCTGTACAAGGGCGTGATCGTGTCGGCGCTGCTGTCGGCGATCGCGTTCTGGTTCGTCACCGCCGACCTGCTGCCCGACGGCTTGACCACGGTCGCCGGCGTCACCACCACCAGCGTCGCCTTGTTCGAATGCGCGTTGATCGGCCTGGTACTCACTGGCCTGATCGTCTGGATCACCGAGTACTACACCGGCACCCAGTTCAAGCCGGTGCAGCACATCGCCCAGGCGTCGACTACCGGCCACGGCACCAACATCATCGCCGGCCTCGGCATCTCGATGAAGTCGACCGCGCTGCCGGTGGTGGTGATCTGCGCCGCGATCTGGGGTGCGCATGCGCTTGGCGGCCTGTACGGCATCGCCATCGCCGCAACCGCGATGCTGTCGATGGCCGGAATGATCGTGGCGCTCGATGCCTATGGCCCGATCACCGACAACGCCGGCGGCATTGCCGAAATGGCCGAGTTGCCGCCGGAGATCCGCAACATCACCGATCCGCTGGATGCGGTCGGCAACACCACCAAGGCGGTGACCAAGGGTTATGCCATCGGTTCGGCCGCGCTGGCTGCACTGGTGCTGTTTGCTGACTACACCCACAACCTGCAGGCCAACAACCCGGGCGAGTTGTTCACCTTCGACCTGTCCGACCACATGGTGATCATTGGCCTGTTGATCGGTGGACTGATCCCCTACCTGTTCGGCGCGATGGCGATGGAAGCCGTGGGCCGTGCCGCGGGCGCGGTGGTGGAGGAAGTGCGCCGCCAGTTCCGCGACATCCCGGGGATCATGGCCGGTACCGGCAAGCCGGATTACTCGCGTGCGGTCGACATGCTGACCAAGTCGGCGATCAAGGAAATGATCGTGCCGTCGCTGCTGCCGGTCGCGGTTCCAGTGGTCGTGGGCCTGCTGCTGGGACCGAAGGCGCTGGGTGGCTTGTTGATCGGCACCATCGTTACCGGCCTGTTCGTGGCGATCTCGATGACCACCGGCGGCGGCGCCTGGGACAACGCCAAGAAGTACATCGAGGACGGCAACTTCGGTGGCAAGGGCTCCGAAGCCCACAAGGCGGCAGTCACCGGCGACACCGTGGGTGATCCCTACAAGGACACCGCCGGCCCGGCGATCAACCCGCTGATCAAGATCATCAACATCGTGGCGCTGCTGATGGTTCCGCTGCTGTAAACCCATCCGGCCAAGCACGGCCCGGAGAGCCCCGCCCCGTGCGGGGCTCTCCGTTTCCGGCGCCCGCGCACGGAACTGCCGAATAGGTCACACTTCCGCCGCCGCCCCGGCCGGGGCGATCCGCGGGGAGCGGATGACGCGATGAGATCCGCGACCCTGCTTGCCGAACTGGCGCGCCGAAACGTCATCCGCGTGGCGGGCCTGTACATGGTCGGCGCGTGGCTGGTGACGCAGGTTGCCGGCACGGTGCTGCCGATGTTTGGTGCGCCAGGCTGGGTCGCCCGCAGCGTCGTCATCTTGCTGGCCATCGGCTTCGTGCCAGCGATGGGCGTGGCATGGGTCTTCGAGCTGACACCCGAAGGCCTGAAGCGCGATGCCGACGTGGCGCCGGAAGCCTCGATCGCACCGCAAACCGCGCGTCGCCTGGGCCGGCTGATCATCGCGGTGCTCGCGATCGCGCTGGCTTATTTCGGCCTCGACAGGTTCGTACTCACGCCCCGCCACGAAGCGGCGCGCACCGCGCAGGTGCCAAGGGTTCGCGCAGTCCGCGCGACGACGGGGATTCCCCCGGTTCCCGCCAAGTCGATCGCGGTACTGCCGTTCGTCAACATGAGCGGTGATCCGGCCAACGAATATTTCAGCGACGGCATCACCGAGGAGATATTGAACGCGCTCGCGCAGGTGCCCGGGCTCAAGGTCGCTGCGCGCACCTCCGCCTTCGCGTTCAAGGGCAAGGCCGAGGATCTGCGCAAGGTCGGGCAAGTCCTGGGTGTCGCGACCGTGCTCGAAGGAAGCGTGCAGCGCGTGGGCGATGACGTACGCATCACCGCGCAGCTGATCGACACGCGCAGCGGCTACCATCAGTGGTCGGAGACATACGATCGCAAGCTGACCAATATCTTCGCGGTCGAGGACGAGATTTCCCGGGCGATCGCCGACAAGCTTCAGGTGCAACTGGCGGATGCAGGAGGACAGGCGCTGTTCGCCCGGCAGTCCATCGACCCGCGCGCGCACGACTTTTACCTGCGCGGCCTGACCCTGCTGGCCGCGCGCTCGGTCGACGAGGCGGTCGCGGCGTTCCAGCAGTCCGTGGCGATCGAACCGGGTTACGCCCAGGCCTGGGCGATGCTGGCCGAAGCCCAGGCGTTGCTGCCGACCTACGGTCCGGAACCGATGCAGGTGACCAACGCAAATGCCATCCAGTCGGCCCGCCATGCGCTCGCGCTGGATCCGGACGTCGCCCGTGCCCATGTCGCACTGGGCATGGTCTACAGCAACCAGATGCGCTGGGCCGATGCGGATCGCGCCTTGCGCCATGCCGTGCAGCTCGCGCCTGGCGATGCGGAGGTGTTGAACCAGTACGCGCAGTTCCTTGAAGGCGTCGGGCAGCTGGATGCCGCGCTGGTCGTGTTGGATCGCGCGTTGCAACGCGATCCGTTGTCCGCGATCAGCGGCGCGATCCGGGTGCAATTGCGCTTGTACCTGCGTCGCGACGATCCGGCGACGGCGGCGGCGCGGATCAAGGCCCTCATCTCCGCGCATCCCGAAAGCCTGTTCGTGCACCGCTCGTCGACATTGATCTACCTCGCCCTGCATCGCTATCCGGAAGCCGAAGCCCAGATCCGGATGGCAGGATTACCGGGCACAAGGGATCCCGAAGCCAAAGCCTTGCTGATCCGCGGGATCGCTGATCCAGCCCAGCGCAAACGCGCGGTGCAGAGCCTGGAGACTTCGGCCGACAATGCCGACATGCGCCGTGATCCCGTCGTGCATGCGCTCTACCTGTTGCAGCTTGGCGAGCGCGACCGTGCGCTGCAGGTCCTGGAGACAAGCGACTACGGTCGCTCCAGCTCGATCACGTCGCTGCTGTGGCTCTCGGGGTTCGACCCGGTCCGCGAGGATCCGCGCTTCCAGACCGTGCTGGCGCAGCTCGGCCTGCCTTACACACCCGAGTCCGCCGATCTGCCATGAGTGCACCCAGGTCGATCTTCGCCGAACTCAAGCGCCGCAACGTGTTGCGCGCGGGATTGCTGTATGGGGGTGCGGTTTGGGCGCTGGCGCAGGGCATCGCGCAGCTGACGCCGGTGGTCGGGGCGCCCGAATGGAGTGCCCGCTGGTTTTTGATCGCGGCGACCATCGGCTTTCCGTTCTGGATTGCGTTCGCATGGTTCTACGAAGTCACGCCGCAAGGGCTGAAGCGCGAAAGTGAAATCGCCGCGGATGATTCGATCGCGCATTCGACCGGGCGCAAGCTCGATCGCGCGATCATCGCGGTGCTTGCGCTGGCGGTAGTGCTGCTGCTGACCAATACGTTCGCCTGGCATCGCGGCGCGGGATTGGCCGGCGGATCGCCGATCGCCGCCAAGTCGATCGCGGTGCTGCCTTTTGACGACCTGAGCCCCGCGCACGACCGTGGTTATTTCTCCACGGGGATGGCCGAGGAGTTGTTGAACGCGCTGGCGAAGGTCCCGGGCCTGAAGGTCGCCGGCCGCGCGTCATCGTTCTACTACGCCAACCGCAATGCGGACCTGCGCACGATCGGCACGAACCTCAACGTGGCCAACGTGTTGCAGGGGTCGGTGCGCAGCCAGGGCGACGCGGTACGCATCAGCGTGCAGCTGGTCCGAACTGCCGATGGCTTCGAGGTGTGGTCGCAGAACTACGACGGCGACATGCACGACATCTTCGACGTGCAGGAGCGGATTGCGCGCGCGATCACAGGCCAGTTGCAGGTCGTGCTGGCCGACGCCAGGGATGCGCGCCTGGTGCCGGTGGCGACGACGAGCAGCGAGGCGTACTCGAAGTTCCTGGAGGCCGAGGCGCTGGTCAACCGGCGCGTCGGCGACAGCCTGCCGCGTGCGATCGCACTGCTGCACGAGGCGACGGCCCTGGATCCGGGGTTCGCCCGCGCCTGGTCCCGGCTCGCGGTCGCCCAGGCCGTCCTGCCGCAGTACGCGCCGGGCGACTGGAACGCCAGCTGGCAGGCGTCGGATACCGCGGCGCAGCGCGCTCTGGCGATCGATCCCGGGCAGGCGCAGGCCTATGCCGCCCTGAGCTACAACCAGTTCTCGCAACGGCATTACGACGCCATGGTCGAACCGATGCGACGCGCGCTGGCGCTTGGTCCCGCCGAACCCGCGGTGAACTATTGGGCCGCGAACGAACTGGCGGCGATGGGCCGCACGCGCGCGGCCGAGGCACACATCGACGTCGCGCTGGCCAACGATCCCGCGAACACGCTGCTGCTGTTCTACAAGAGCATGCTCCGCTGGCGCGAAGGCGACGAGGCCGGAGCGCTCGACTACATCCATCGTGGTGGCGCCGCGGATTCCCCATTCGGCTCGCTGGTGCTTGTGTTTTACGATGCGGCGCACGGCAACACCCAGGAGGCTGCACGACAGTTCGCCAACTCCACGAGCAACATGGGCTCGAAAATCGCGCTCGCCGACTTGAAGACGGTCTACCTCGGGACCTATGGCAGCGAAGGGCAACGCCGGGCCGCGCTGGATGTTCTCGCCGCGCATGCGGGCGACGACTGGGCACCGACGCTGCTGTTGCAACTGCGCGACCCCGGTCGCGCGTTCGACCTCTACCAGCACGGGCACAGCGGCCTCTCGGACGGTTTCCTGAACTGGCTGTGGCAACCCGAATCGTGGTCGCGCAAGGCACGCCGGGATCCCGCGTTCCAAGGTTTTGCGCGACTCATCGGCATGGTCGACTACTGGAAGCAGAATGGCTGGCCAGACCTGTGCCGGCCGCTACCAGCCGCTGGCGTGGACGCGTTCACCTGCGACTGAACCGTCGCGAGGCAGCGGCCATCGCCAATTTGCTGCATCGCAACAGGGTGCCGTATCCTTTGCCCCCAGAACGCGCGGCGCGGCCGCGCCTGCACCGCGAGAAACACCATGGGCCTGGACCTCGTCCCCACCGGCGCTAACCCGCCGGAAGAAATCAACGTCGTCATCGAGATCCCGAAAGATGCCGAACCGGTCAAGTACGAGGTCGACAAGGCTTCTGGCGCGATCTTCGTCGACCGGATCCTGTCCACGCCGATGCGCTATCCGTGCAACTACGGCTACGTGCCTTACACGGTATGCGGCGATGGCGACCCGGCCGACGTGATGGTGATCCTGCCATTGCCGTTGATCCCCGGCTCGGTGATCCGCTGCCGCCCGGTCGGCGTGTTGAAGATGAGCGATGAGGCCGGCAGCGACGAGAAAATCCTGGCGGTGCCGATCGACAAGGTGTTTGCCGGCTATCGCCACATCGATGGCATTGCCAAGGTGAGTTCGCATTGGCTGCAGCGCATCGGCCATTTCTTCGAGCACTACAAGGATCTCGAGGAAGGCAAATGGGTCAAGCTCGACGGGTGGGGCGACGCCGCCGAAGCACGCGCGATCCTGGTCGACGCGATGGCGCGCTATCACGCCAGCGAGGACAAGCCGAAGTTCTGAGTCAACGCCGGTGGCGGATGATGCCCAACCCGATCAGCCGCGACACCACGGTTGCGATGTAACCCACCCCGGCGAACTGCTCCAGCATCACCAGTACCCGTGCGGACGAAGTGATCGGATAGATATCGCTCAGGCCGGTGGCCGACAGGTTGGCGAAGCTCAACGACAACAGTTCCAGCCAGCGCCGCGGCCGCTCCGGTTCGACGGCGGCGACAAAGCTTCCCGGAAACCAAGCCTGGCAGACGAAAAAGGCATAAGCGAAACCCCAGGCCAGCAAGGTAAACGTGGCGCCAGCCGCGAACAGTTCGTCCGCGCTGACGTCATGGTCGTGCAGCATGTAGGTGATCAGGCTGATGGCGGCGTAAAAGTACAACACCGCTTCCAGCAACGCCGACCAAGGCAGCAATGCAGGGATTGCGAACAACACGCCCACCGCAGTCAGCAGCATCGCCGGAATCGCCAGCAACCAGGCGATCCAGCGCACCATGGGGCTGCGGTCGACGACCCACACGGCCAGCGGTACCACCACCAGTGCCACTGCGCCAAACAGCAAGCGGCCGCCCGCCGTTTCGTCCATGAACGGATACACCAGCAAGCTCAGCAGTTGCGCTGCCAGCAGGAACGCAGAGGGATGCTGGCGTGCCAGCATCGCCCAGGGCCGCGACCAGAATGCCGCGCGTGCCTTCGCCAGGACGGTCATGCGTCGCGGTAGACCTTGCCGCCGGCTTCGCGGAACTCGGCCGCTTTTTCAGCCATGCCGGCGTCCAGCGCTTTGGTTTCCTCGAAACCATGCTCGGCTGCGTAGTCACGCACGTCCTGGGTAATGCGCATGGAGCAGAAATGCGGGCCGCACATCGAGCAGAAGTGGGCGACCTTGTGTGCTTCCTTGGGCATGGTCTCGTCGTGGAATTCCTGCGCCTTCTCCGGATCCAGGCCAAGGTTGAACTGGTCTTCCCAGCGGAACTCGAAGCGCGCCTTGCTCAAGGCGTTGTCACGCACCTGCGCACCAGGATGGCCCTTTGCCAGGTCGGAGGCATGCGCCGCGATCTTGTAGGCCATGATCCCGTCGCGCACGTCCTGGCGATTGGGCAGGCCCAGGTGTTCCTTGGGGGTGACGTAGCAGAGCATCGCGGTCCCGTACCAGCCGATCATCGCTGCGCCAATCGCGCTGGTGATGTGGTCGTAGCCCGGCGCGATGTCGGTGGTCAGCGGGCCCAGGGTGTAGAACGGTGCTTCGCCGCACTCGGCCAGCTGCTTGTCCATGTTTTCCTTGATCAGCTGCATCGGCACGTGGCCGGGGCCTTCGATCATGGTCTGCACGTCATGCTTCCAGGCAATCCTGGTCAGTTCGCCCAAGGTTTCCAGCTCCCCAAACTGGGCGGCATCGTTGGCATCGGCAATGCAACCCGGACGCAAGCCATCACCCAGCGAGAAGGCCACGTCGTAGGCCTTCATGATTTCGCAGATGTCCTCGAAATGCGTGTAGAGGAAGCTTTCCTTGTGGTGCGAAAGGCACCACTTGGCCATGATCGAACCGCCACGCGAGACGATGCCGGTGACCCGCCTGGCGGTCAGCGGCACGTAACGCAGCAGCACGCCGGCATGGATGGTGAAGTAATCCACGCCCTGCTCGGCCTGCTCGACCAGGGTGTCGCGGAAGATCTCCCAGGTCAGTTCCTCGGCGCGGCCATCGACCTTCTCCAGTGCCTGGTAGATCGGCACGGTACCGATCGGCACCGGCGAGTTGCGGATGATCCACTCGCGGGTTTCGTGGATGTGCTTGCCGGTGGACAGGTCCATGACGTTGTCTGCCCCCCAACGGATTGCCCACACCAGCTTCTCGACTTCCTCGGCAATCCCCGACGACACCGCGGAGTTGCCGATGTTGGCGTTGATCTTGGTGAGGAAGTTGCGGCCGATGATCATCGGCTCGCTTTCCGGGTGGTTGATGTTGCAGGGCAGGATCGCGCGGCCGCGCGCGATCTCGTCGCGGACAAACTCGGGGGTGATCACCTGCTGGATGTTGGCACCGAAACTTTGCCCTGGATGCTGGGCACGCAGGCCGGCATCCACCACCGCTTCGAAGCGCTGGTTTTCGCGGATCGCGACGAATTCCATTTCCGGGGTAATGATGCCGCGCTTGGCGTAGTGCATCTGCGAGACATTGGCGCCGGCACGGGCGCGTCGCGGCAATGGGCGATTGGGAAAGCGCACGTCGTCGAGCCTGGCATTGCCCTCGCGGCCGCGACCAAACGCCGAAGACAGCGCAGCCAGGGCCTCGCTGTCACCGCGCTCTTCGATCCAGCGCGCGCGCAGCGGCGCCAGGCCAGCAGCAAGGTCGATCCGTGCGTTGGGATCCGAGTACGGACCGGAGGTGTCATAGACCGTGATCGGTGGATTGTCCTCGCCCCCGAACAAAGTCGGTGTCTGCGACTGCACGACCTCGCGCATCGGCACCCGCAGGTCGAGGCGCGAACCAGGGGCGTGGATCTTGCGCGAACCGGGGATCGGCCGGGTCACCGCTTCCGAGAGTTGCTCGGTCTGGCGGATCAGGTCGGAGGACACTGCATTCATGGCGTTTCGCTCCCGCGTTCGCTGGTGGGGTGGTTCGCACGCGATCATGCGAACTCTTGCGAAGCGGGGCGCGACCGGGGCGTGAAGTGCCTTGGCCACGAAGCTCCCTACGCCGGTATGAGCCGGTATCGGCACGAATGCCCAGGTTCGAAGGGTCTGTCTCAACCGCCCAAAAGGCGGTACCCCCGCTTCGCTGTCATTGAATCACGAGACCGGGCCACGGAACAGTCCGGCAATCGCTTGACGCGGTGCATCAATATCCGCTATTGCTACCCGATGCAGGCCGCACCCGCTAATTTGACAACGCTCACCACCACGACGACTACCCGATATCCAGGGGTACGGACGCGCGTGTCTATCTGACCAACCACGCCGCTCCGCACCCGATCCGGGTGCGGGCGTTGCCTGCCTACCCGATTCGAGACGCGGAGCCCCGACAGGAGCTCTAAATGCCGTCCGCATCCACCCAAGTCCACAAGTTCGGCGGTAGTAGCCTTGCCGATGCCGGGCATATCCGCGCCATCGGCGAAGTATTCGAACCTGGTGCAGGCCACTGCCTGGTCGTGGTCTCGGCCATGCAGGGCACGACCAACGCCCTGCTCGCCCTGACTGCGATCGCCAGCAGCGGCGGCGAATGGACTCCCGCATGGCAAGCCTTGCGCGATCGCCACCTGGACGTCGCCCTGGCGCTCGACGGTAGGGCCGACGCGTCGCTCTCGCAGACGCTCGGTGAAGATTTCGATGCCCTGCGCACAGATCTCGAGGCCCTCGCCTGCCACCCAGCGGACGCCGCACGGATCGCTGCCCGCATCCATGGCCTGGGCGAAATCTGGTGCTCGCACCTGGTCCAGAACGCATTGGGCGGCGATCCCGCGGGGTGGGGGCGGCTGGATGCACGCGAGGTACTGGTCGTGGCTCCGGGCGAAACCGGTGTGGTAGTGGACTGGACCGAAAGTCGGGCACGATTCCGGCGCTGGCGATCAGGCGAGCCCCAGCGCCACGTGGTCATCACCGGATACGTGGCAAGCGATGCGCAAGGGCATGCAACGACACTTGGCCGCAACGGCAGCGATTTTTCCGCCGCCATCTTCGCCAACCTCAGCGACGCCGATGCACTGACGATCTGGACCGATGTTGATGGCGTGTTGTCTGCCGACCCTCGCCTTGTCGTCGATGCAACCTGCCTGCCCACCCTGTCATACGCGGAAGCCAACGAACTGGCCTATTTCGGTGCGAGCGTCCTGCACCCGCAAACCCTTGCGCCAGTGCAGGCGCTTGGCATTCCGATGCGCATCCGCAATACCTTCCGCCCGGAACTGCCGGGGACGCTGATTGTTGCATCGCCGGAGAAAAGCGCATTTCCGGTCAAGGGTTTGAGCCTGGTCCACGACATGGCAGTGCTGGAACTGGCCGGCAACGGCATGGCCGGCGTGCCTGGAACGGCCCAACGCCTGTTCGCGGCCTTGCATGGCGCCGGTGTGTCGGTAACGATGATCTCGCAAGGCTCCTCCGAACATTCAATTTGCTGCATCGTCCGCGCCGACCAAGCGGAGCGGGGTCGCGCCGCTGTCGCCGCCGCGTTCGCAACCGCCGGGGACAGTCCACAGGCGAAATCCGTGAGTACGACGACCGGCATCTGCGTACTGGCTGCCGTTGGCGAGGGAATGGTCGGGACACCGGGTGTTGCGGCGCGCTTGCTTGGAGGGCTTGCGCAGGCCGGGGTCAATGTCCGCGCAATCGCGCAAGGGGCAGGCGAGCGCAATATTTCGGTAGCAATTACCGCCACGGATGCCGCCCGTGCGCTACGCGCTGCACACGCGGCCTTCTGGTTGTCGCCCCAGTGCGTTTCGGTCGGGATCGTGGGACCGGGACACGTGGGCCGTGCCCTGCTTTCGCAACTCCAGGTCGCGCTACCCCACCTGCAGTTGCAGTCAGGCCTGGACCTGCGCATCCGGGCAATCAGCGACAGTCGGCAGATGCTGCTCTCGGATCCGGGCTTGGCGCCGGAATTGGCGCTCGCTGCGCTGCGCTGCGGTGCCGTACAAGCCGCGGACCTGCAGGGCTTTGCAGCCCACGTGCGCGCCCCGCACTTGCCCCATGCGCTGATTGTCGATTGCAGCGCCAGCGACGCGGTTGCTGCAATGTATCCGCAGTGGCTGGCTGCCGGGATCCATGTGGTGACGCCCAACAAGCATGCCGGCAGTGGTGACTGGGGGCGCTATGCGGCCATCGAGCAAGCACGGAAGCTCGGACGGACGCGATTCCTTTACGAGGCTACGGTCGGCGCGGGTTTGCCGGTGATCGGGACCTTGCGCAACCTGCTCGACACCGGTGATACCTTGCACGGCATCGATGGCATGCTGTCCGGGACCCTCGCGTGGCTGTTCAATCGCTTCGATGGCAGCCTGCCATTTTCGGCATTGATCCGCGAGGCGATGGACTTGGGCTACACCGAGCCGGATCCGCGCGATGACCTCTCCGGACTCGACGTAGCGCGAAAGCTGGTGATACTGGCGCGTGAAGCCGGCCGCGAACTGTCGGTCGAGGACGTTGACGTGGAGAGCCTGGTGCCGGTCGATTTACAGGAAGTGAGCCTCCCGGAGTTCCTGATCCGGCTCGAAGAACTCGATGCGCCAATGCAGGCGCGGTTCGCCGCGGCGCACGCGAGCGACCTGGCCTTGCGCCATGTTGCCCGCCTCGGCCCGGACGGTAGTGCCCGCGTCGGCGTGATTGGCGTACCGGTTGGTCACGCCTGCCGACATACGCGCCTGACCGACAACCTGGTGCAGTTCAGGAGCGAACGCTATGCGGACAATCCGTTGGTGATCCAGGGGCCCGGCGCGGGTCCGCAAGTGACGGCCGCTGGCGTGTTCGGCGACATCCTGGCGATCGCCCACACGCTCGCCACCCAGGCCAACCTGCTGGAGCCGCGCCAATGAATGGCGCACGCGCATACGCACCGGCCAGTGTCGGCAATATCGGGGTCGGCTTCGATCTCTTGGGCCACAGCATCAATGGACCGCAGGACGTCGCAACCGTCCGGCGCATCGATGAACCAGTGGTGCGCATCACTGCCATCGTCGGCGCTGCCAAGGGTGCTGGATCACTGCCGCGGGATGCGGAACGCAATACTGCCGGCCAGGCCCTGCTCTGCCTGCGCTCGCAGCTCGGCTTGGCACATGGCTTCGAATTGACCCTGGAAAAAGGCATCGCGCTGGGTTCGGGACTCGGCGGATCGGCGGCGTCGTGCGTCGCCGCCCTGGTCGCGGCCAATTCACTGCTGGACGCGCCGTTGTCGCGCGAGGCCTTGTACCCGTTCGCGCTCGACGGCGAATCGGTGTCCAGTGGAAGCCGCCACGGCGACAACGTCGCACCGATGCTGCTGGGCGGCGTGGTGATGGCCACCGGGTCGCGGATGCTGTCGTTGCACGTGCCGGACTGGCTGCACTGCGTAGTCGTGCATCCCGACCAGGTCCTGGAGACGCGGCGTGCGCGCGCGGTATTGACCGAACCGTACCCGCTCTCACTTGTGGTCGAACAAAGCGCACACCTGGGCCTGTTCCTGACCGGCCTGCAACGCGAAGATGCGGGATTGATCCAGGACGGATTGCGGGATCTCCTGGTCGAGCCGCGCCGCGCGCCGCTGATTCCCGGATTCACGCAGGTCAAGTCTGCGGCACTGGACCACGGTGCACTGGGCGCGAGCATTTCCGGTGGCGGGCCGAGCGTGTTCGCGTGGTTCGCGTCCAAGGCCGGCGCCGCAGCGGCGGCACCGGCAATGCGTGCGGCGTTCGCGGTGGCCGGGTTCGAATCGCATGCTTACGTGTCACCAGTCGCCGGGCCACGCGCGGAAGTGATCGATGCCGATTAGCTTCCTGAGTACGCGTGGCGGTGGTGCGCCAACCAGCATTGACGATGCGTTGAGCGCCGGCATCGCACCCGATGGCGGCCTGTTCGTGCCGGACCAGTTTCCACAACTCCAAATTGCAGCGCCTTATCCAAGCCTCGCCGATACCGCCCAAGCGATGCTCGCTCCCTGGTTCGAAAACTCGGTCTTGCGCGAGCAGCTTGCAGGGATCTGCATACGCGCTTTTTCATTTCCGGCGCCGCTGCGCGCCTTGCGCGGGGACAACGACTGGCTGCTGGAGTTGTTCCTTGGTCCGACCGCCGCTTTCAAGGACTACGCGGCCAGGTTCCTGGCTGAATCGCTGTCGCAGTTGCGCCAAGTCAAGGCGCCAGTGACTACCATCCTGGTTGCCACTTCGGGAGACACCGGTGCGGCCGTCGCTGCCGCTTTCCATCGTCGTCCAGGGTTCAGGGTCGCAATCCTGTATCCCGACGGCGGCGTCTCCCCGCGCCAGGCGCATGGACTGGGCTGCTGGGGCGACAACGTGCGCGCGTTCCGCGTCGACGGCACCTTCGATGACTGCCAAGGCCTGGTCAAGCATGCGCTGGGCGATACTGAATTGCGGCGCCAGCTGCCGCTGGGCGCAGCCAACAGCATCAGCCTGGGCCGGTTGTTGCCGCAGACCGCTTATTACGCGCACGCGGCGTTGCAGTTCGAGGCGACCCACCAGGCACCGATGAACTTCATCGTGCCGACCGGAAACCTCGGCAATGCCTGCGCTGCATTCGTCGCCCGGCGAATGGGGCTGCCGATCGGCGAGATCCGCCTGGCCACCAATGCCAACGACGTGTTGCCGCGCTTCTTTGCCGGCGAGGCCTATCGACCGCGCCCCAGCCGCGCCACCCTGGCCAACGCGATGGACGTGGGCGCGCCAAGCAATTTTGAGCGTTTGCGTTATTGGTACCAGGACGACGAATCGCTACGCGCAGCATTTGTCGCCAGCGCGGTTGACGACGACAGTATCCGCGCTACCTTGGCCGCCGCGCCGCAACGGCACGGTGTCGTGCCCTGCCCGCACACCGCGACTGGACTGCAGTTGCTCGAGCGCCTGCGCGAAAGCGGCGACACCCGCCCGTGGACCGTGGTGGCGACCGCACACCCCGCCAAATTCGAACACATCGTTGAACCGCTGCTGGGCCATGCGATTGAGCCACCACCCGAACTTGCCGCAACACTGGCGCGCCCGGCCTCGGCCGAGCCCTTACCGGTTGATCCAGCCGCATTGCGCCAGCGACTGCTGGATTGGCAGGTCGCTGGCGCAACAGCCCTCAACGCAGTGATGCGTTGATCTTCGCGAGCGCCGCTACCCCGGGATCCAGCTCGCATGTTCCAAGCGTGTTCAACGCCACCGGCACCGTGCCCAGGTGCGCGTGCAGGTCCACCGGCGCCGGATCAACATATAACAGCCCGGTGACCACTTCGCCCCGCGCCTGGCGTTGCTGCAACACATTGGCCGCCGCCATCCGATCGCGCGGATCATGGCTACCGTCGAGCTTGTGCAATCGCAGCAGCGAACCATCGTGCTGCATGACTTCAACGGTCTCGCCTTCCGCATAATCCACCTCGATCCGATCTCGCGGCACGATGACGTCGAGTCGGTTCAGGGCTTCGTTGTGCTCGCGCACGTACTCGTAGCTCCGGGTACTACCGGGGTGGTTGTTGAATGCCACGCACGGGCTGACGACGTCGATGAAGGCGGCCCCGCGATGCGACAACGCCCCCTTGATCAGCGGCACCAATTGGGCCTTGTCGCCGGAAAAGCTACGCGCCACGTAGGTGGCCCCCAGCTGCAAGGCCATCGCCACCAGGTCGAGCGGACTGTCGCTGTTGACCGCACCTTTCTTCGACACCGACCCCTGGTCAGCGGTGGCCGAGAACTGACCCTTGGTCAGGCCATACACGCCGTTGTTCTCGACGATGTAGACCATGTCGACGCCGCGCCGGAGTGCATGCACGAACTGGCCAATGCCGATCGAAGCCGAATCACCATCGCCAGACACGCCCAGGTAAGTCAGGTCGCGATTGGCCAGGTTGGCGCCGGTCAATACCGAAGGCATGCGCCCATGCACGGTATTGAAGCCGTGTGACTGGCCGAGGAAATAGGTCGGGGTCTTGGAGCTGCAGCCGATGCCGGAAAGCTTGGCGATCCGGTGTGGCGGAAGGTCGAGTTCCCAGCAGGCCTGGATGATCGCGGCCGATATCGAGTCGTGCCCGCAGCCTGCGCACAAGGTCGAGACCGCGCCTTCGTAGTCGCGACGGGTGAAGCCGAGGGCGTTGCGGGTCAATGCGGGGTGGTGGAGCTTGGGTTTGGCCAGGTAGGTCATGGGGTGTTTTTCGCAGCTTCCGCCGCTCCTGCGATCGCGTTGGCAATGAAGCGCGCGGTGATCGGGGTGCCGTCGTAGTGCAGCACCGACGGCAGCTGCGCCGGCGCCACCTGGAACTGGTCGATCAGCAAGGTGCGTAGCTGGGCGTCGCGGTTCTGTTCGACCACGAACACCCGCTCATGCGCATCGATGAACTCGCGCACCGATTCGGCAAACGGATAGCCTCGCACGCGCAGCGCATCAATGGCGATGCCGGCGGCGCGCAGGCGCTCGATTGCCTCAAGCATGGCGGGGCTGGTGGAGCCAAAGTAAATCACGCCATGGCCAGTGGCAACCGGAGAACGCAATTCGACCGGTTGCGGCAATAGTGTCCTGGCGGTATCGAACTTCCGTTGCAGTCGCTGCATGTTGTAGGTGTAGTCTGCGCCGCGTTCCGAGTATTTCGCCTGTGGATCGCGCGAGGTGCCGCGGGTGAAGTAGGCGCCCTTGTCGGGATGGGTCCCCGGCCAGGTCCGCCACGGAATGCCATCGCCATCGACGTCCTTGTAGCGGGCGAACTCACGGCCGGCATCGAGGTCAGCCGCGGTCATCACCTTGCCGCGGTCATAGGCGTGCGCGTCACTCCATTCAAACGGCTCGCACAGGCGCTGGTTCATGCCGATATCGAGGTCGCTCATCAAGAACACCGGTGTCTGCAAGCGGTCGGCAAGGTCGAATGCCTGCGCGGAAAAACTGAAGCACTCGTGCGGATCCTCGGGGAACAACAGGACATGGCGGGTGTCGCCGTGCGATGCAAACGCGCAGGCGAGGAGGTCGGATTGCTGGGTGCGGGTGGGCATGCCCGTGGACGGGCCGCCGCGCTGCACATCGATGATCGTCACCGGGATCTCGGCAAAGTAGGCCAGTCCGATGAACTCGGCCATCAGCGAAATGCCCGGGCCGGACGTGGCGGTGAAGGCGCGTGCACCATTCCAGCCGGCCCCCACCACCATCCCGATCGACGCGATCTCGTCTTCGGCCTGGACGATTGCGTAGCGATTGCCGCCGTCCGTATCGACCCGGAACTTGCCGCAATATTTCGCGAACGCTTCGGCTAATGACGAGGACGGGGTGATCGGATACCACGCGCACACCGTCGCGCCGCCATACACGCAACCCAGCGCTGCCGCGGCGTTGCCTTCGACGAAGATGCGGTCGCCAACCGCATCGGCGCGTTGGACCCGCAGGCCAATCGGCTGCGGCAGGTGCTCGCGGACCCAATCACGGCCCAGGTGCAGGGCCTGGATGTTGGGCGCGAGCAGCTTTTCCTTGCCCTTGTACTGTTCGCCCACCAGCGCTTCGATCACCGCCAGGTCCATGTCCAGCAACGCAGACAATGCCCCCACATACATGATGTTCTTGAACAGTTGGCGTTGGCGCGGATCCTGCCAGGCCGCATTGCACATCTCGGTCAGCGGCACCCCGATGATGTTGATGTCGTTGCGGAAGCGCGACCGCGGGATCGGCTTGCTGTTGTCGTAAACCAGATAACCACCGGGCTCGATCTCGGCGATGTCGTCGTCCCAGGTCTGCGGGTTCATCGCCACCATGAGATCGACGCCACCGCGGCGCCCAAGCCAGCCACGTTCGCTGACCCGGACCTCGTACCAGGTCGGCAGGCCCTGGATATTGGAGGGGAAGATGTTGCGCGGGCTGACCGGCACGCCCATGCGCAGGATCGCCTTGGCAAACAGCTCGTTGGCCGAAGCCGAACCGGATCCATTGACGTTGGCAAACTTGACCACGAAATCGTTGGTGGAAGCCAGGACCCGGGCCGGCGATCCATCCATTGGCAGGATCGCGGGACCGTTCATGCGCGCGTCTCTTCGGCGGGCATGCGACATCCCGAGCCGGCGTGGGTCTCCTGCAGCAGGAATTTCTGCATGTCCCAGGCCCCCGTCGGGCAACGCTCGGCACACAGGCTGCAATGCAGGCACACGTCCTCATCCTTGACCATCACCCGCAAGGTCTTCAATGCCCCTGACACGTACAGTGCCTGGTCGACGTTCACTGCCGGCGCACTCAACTGCAGGCGCAGCTCCGGCTCGTCGGCATTGGCGGTGAAGGTAATGCAGTCGGTCGGGCAGATATCAACGCAGGCATCGCACTCGATACACTTGTCGCGATCGAACACCGTCTGCACATCGCAATTGAGGCAGCGTTGTGCCTCTGCAAATGCCGCGACTGGATCGAATCCAAGCTCGACTTCCGCGGAAATGCTGTCCAGCCGCCGCGCGGCGTCCGACCACGGCACGACGTTGCGCAAGTCCGGCGACACCGAGTTGTCATAACTCCACTCGTGGATGCCCATCTTCTGCGGCGACATCCGCACCCGCGGCGCCGGCCGCTCGCGCGGATCCTCGCCATGCAGCAGCCGATCGATCGAAATTGCGGCGGCATGGCCGTGGGCCACGGCCCAGATGATGTTCTTGGGCCCGAACGCGGCATCACCGCCAAACAACACGTTGGCCACGGTCGATTGATGGGTGGACGGGTCCACCACGGGCATGCCCCATTCGTCGAAATCGATGCCGCAGTCGCGTTCGATCCAGGGAAACGAATTCTCCTGGCCCACCGCAACCAGCACGTCATCGCACTCGAGGATTTCGTCAGGCTCGCCAGTTGGCACCAGTTTGCGCCGGCCGTTGGCGTCGTATTCCGCCCGCACTTTCTGGAACTGCATGCCGACCAGGCGGCCGCCTTCCTGGAGGAAGGCAACCGGCACGCGGCAATCGAGGATCGGGATGCCTTCATGGATCGCGTCTTCTTTTTCCCAGGGGCTGGCCTTCATCTGGTCGTAGCCCGAACGCACCACGACCTTGACATCCTCGCCCCCGAGCCGGCGCGCGCTGCGGCAACAATCCATGGCGGTATTGCCACCACCCAGCACGAGTACGCGCTTGCCGATCTCGGTGACGTGGCCAAAGTGCACGCTCGCCAGCCAATCCAGGCCGACGTGGATGTTGGCGCCGGCATCCTGGCGACCCGGAAGGTCCAGGTCGCGGCCGCGCGGCGCACCACTGCCGACGTAGACGGCGTCATACCCTTGGTCGAGCAAGGCGCGCATTGAATCGATCCGGCGGTTGCCGATGAATTCAACACCCAGGTCGAGGATGTAACCGGTCTCTTCGTCGATGACTTCTTCGGGCAGGCGGAAACGCGGCACCTGGGTGCGCATGAAACCACCGGCACGCGGATCGGCGTCGAAAATAGTGATGTCGTAGCCCAGTGGGGCCAGGTCCCGGGCCACGGTGAGCGCGGACGGACCGGCGCCGACGCAGGCGATGCGCAAACCGTTCCTGGTTGCCGCCGGTGCAGGCATGCGTGATCGCACATCGCCCTTGAAATCGGCAGCGACGCGCTTGAGTCGGCAAATTGCAACCGGCTCCGGCTTGCCGGTGTTGCTCTCTTCCACCCGCCCGCGGCGGCAGGCTGGTTCACAGGGGCGATCACACGTACGGCCGAGGATCCCGGGAAAGACGTTGCTCTCCCAGTTCACCATGTAGGCGTCGCTGTAGCGGCCGGCTGCGATCAGGCGGATGTATTCGGGCACGGGGGTGTGCGCAGGACACGCCCATTGGCAGTCCACGACTTTGTGGAACACGTCCGGGTTGCGGATATCAGTCGGCTCCACCCATCCATCTCCCGCCTTCGAGCCGGACGCACCGGCCGTCGCCCGCCGAGTCTATCCCGATCCTCGCCCAGCCGAGCAACCCCGACGTGGTTCGCGCGCAAGGCGCGCTCCTACGGCCAGCGTTTAATGCGGAACCACGCGGCATACAGGGCGGGGAGGAACAGCAGGGTCAGGACCGTGGCCACGGTCAGCCCACCCATGATCGCCACCGCCATTGGCCCGAAGAATGCACTGCGCGACAGCGGGATCATCGCCAGGATCGCCGCGAGTGCCGTCAGGACGATGGGACGGAAACGGCGCACGGTGGCGTCGACCACTGCCGTCCAGCGATCATGCCCGGCGGCGATGTCCTGCTCGATCTGGTCAACCAGGATCACCGAATTGCGCATGATCATGCCCGCCAACGCGATCGTGCCCAGCATTGCCACGAATCCGAACGGCACCCGGAACACCAGCAGGAACAAGGTCACCCCGATCATTCCCAACGGCGCCGTCAACATCACCAGCAGCGTGCGCGACAGACTGCGCAACTGCAGCATCAGCAGCGTAACGACCACCAGCAGGAACAACGGAACCCCGGCCACGATTGAATCCTGGCCACGGGCCGCGTCCTCGACCGAACCTCCGGTTGCCAACAGGTAACCTTCCGGCAAATGCGCGCGCACCCTGTCCAAGCTTGGCAGGATCTGCGCCGCAACCGTTGCCGGCTGCGCCGCGTCGCGGATATCCGCGCGCACCGTGATCGTCGGCAAGCGGTTCCGGTGCCAGATGATGCCGTCCTCGAACCCGTATTCAAGCTTGGCCACTTGCGACAGCGGCACCGATTTGCCACTCACGGTCGGCACCGCGAGGCTGCCGAGCATGTCCAACCGGGTACGGGTGTCGTCGCTGCCGCGCATCAGCACCTCGATCAGTTCGTTGCCTTCACGATAAGTGCTGACGTGCAACCCCGATAGCGATCCGGAAAGGAACGCCGAAAGCTGTTGCGTGGTCACGCCCAGCGCGCGTGCACGCTCCTGGTCAAGTACCACGCGCACCACCTTGCCCGGCTCGTCCCAGTCCAGGTTGACGTTGGCAACGTGCGGGTTCTCCCGCACCTTGGCCTCGACCTGGCGAGCCAGCGCGCGGACGCGGTCGATGTGCTCGCCAGAAACCCGGAACTGGATCGGGTAGCCGACTGGCGGCCCGTTTTCGAGCCGGGTGATGCGCAGCTGCAGTTCCGGGAAACGCGGCACCACGTCGCGAATGAACCAATTGCGCAGTGATTCGCGCGCATCGATGTCATTGGCCCGGACCACGAATTGGGCGAAATTGGCCGCAGGCAATTGTTGGTCCAGGGGCAGGTAGAAACGCGGCGAACCGGTACCGACGTAAGCAACGAAGTTGTCGACACCCTCGCGACCTTGCAACATTTTCTCCAACCGGTGCGCGGCCGTGGCGGTCGCACGCAACGACGACCCCTCCGCCAACTCCATGTCGACCATCAGTTCCGGGCGGGTCGACTCCGGGAAGAACTGCTGTGGCACGAACCGGAACAGCAACAGCGACAGCACGAACAGGGCGACGGTCGCGCCGATCACAAGCCAGCGCTGCGACAGGCACCAGTCCACCAGTGCCCGGAAGCGGCGGTAGAACGGACGCTGGTACGGATCATCCACACCGGCGCCGACAGCAACGCCAACGCCAACGCCAACGCCAGCAGCGTGATTGCGGGCAACCCGGGCATGCTTGCTGGCCAGGTCCGGCAACATGCGGTCGCCCAGCCATGGAATGAACAGCACCGCGACGATCCACGACACAACCAAGGCGATCGTCACCACCTGGAACAACGAGCGGGTGTATTCGCCGGTGCTGGAAGCCGCGGTTGCAATCGGCAGGAAACCGGCCGCCGTGACCAGGGTTCCGGTGAGCATCGGGAACGCGGTGGATTCCCAGGCAAAGCTCGCCGCCTTCAGGCGCGAATATCCCTGCTCCATCTTGATCGCCATTATCTCCACCGCGATGATGGCGTCATCCACCATCAAGCCCAACGCCAACACCAGCGCGCCGAGCGAAATCTTGTTCAGGCCGATGCCAAAGTAGTACATGACCGCGAAGGTCATCGCCAACACCAGCGGGATGCTGACGGCCACGACCAGGCCGGTGCGCAGCCCCAGCGAAAAGAAACTCACCAACAGTACGATCGCGACGGCCTCGGCAAGCACGCGCATGAACTCGCCGACGGATTCGCGCACCGCTTGCGGCTGGTCGCTGACCTTGTCCAGGGTCATGCCGGCCGGCAACGATTGCTGCAGGCGCTCGAATTCGTGTTCCAGGGTGTCGCCAAGTGCCAGGATGTTGCCGCCTTCCTTCATCGCCACTGCAATCCCGATCGCGTCGCGGCCCATGAATCGCATCTTGGGTGCAGCGGGATCACTGAAACCACGCTCGATCGTGGCAATGTCGCCCAGGCGCACGGTGCGTCCACCGGCACGCACCGGGAAGTCGCGCAGCGATTGCACCGATGCGAACGCGCCGCTGACCCGCAATTGCACGCGCGCGCCCCTGCCCTCGAAGAAGCCGGCTGGCACCACCGCATTCTGCTGGTCCAGCGCCTGTTGCACCGCCGCCAGCGGAATCCCGAGGGTGGCCAACTTGGTATTGTCGACCTCGATCCAGAGCTTCTCGTCCTGCAACCCGACCAGCTCGACCTTGCCGACATCCGGCACCCGCTGCAGCTCGAGCTCGATCCGCTCGGCGTAGTCCTTCAGCACCGAGTAGTCAAAGCCAGGCCCGGTGATCGCATAGATGTTGCCGAAGGTGTCGCCGAACTCGTCATTGAAAAACGGACCGATGGTGCCATCGGGCAGGCTCGGGCGGATATCGCCGACCTTCTTGCGCACCTGGTACCACAGCGCTGGCACGTCCTTGGACGGTAGCGAATCACGAGCCATGAAAATTACCTGTGACTCACCGGCGCGCGAATACGCACGCATGAATTCATACTCGCCAGTCGCCATCAGCGCGTTTTCAATCCGCTCGGTGACCTGCTCGGAGACTTCCCGTGCGGTCGCCCCCGGCCACAACGTGCGCACCACCATCGCCTTGAAGGTGAACGGCGGATCCTCGGATTGGCCAAGGTGGCGATAGGACCAGCCACCGAGCAGCGCCATGACCAGCATCGCGTAAACCACCAGGGCGCGGTTGCGCAGCGCCCACTCGGACAGATTGAAGCGCGCCATGGCGGTCAGGGTGCTGGCGCGATTGGGGTGGTGAGCGGACGATTCTGGCGGTCGACCGGTGCCACCATCTCGCCTTCGCGCAGCAGGTGTCCGCCGGCAGCGACGATCCAGTCAGTCGCCTTCACCCCGCGCAGCACCGGCACCTGGTCTTCGCCGTAGGCGCCAAGCTCGACCCGCGCCAGGTGCAATTTGCGGGTCGCCGGGTTGACCACCCAGACGCCGGCGCCAACCTTGTCGTCGCGCTGCACCGCCGCCAGTGGAACCGACAGTCGCGCGGAAGCGTCGGCGCCAGCTTCGAAGTAGACCCGCGCGCTCTGCCCGAGCTCGACTGCAGCAGCACCTTCGCCGTCCAGGGCAACCCGGGTGGCATAGGTGCGCGTCTGCGCATCTGCCACTGGCGAGATTTCGCGGATGTGTGCAGGCAGGCGTTGCGCCGGTGCATTCCATAATTCCACCAGCGCCCGCTGTCCGACCGTGAACTGGCGGATACGGGTTTCCGGCAATGCGATGACGACATCGCGCCCGCTGCGCGCGGCAAGGCCGAACGCCGTTTGTCCGGCGGCCACGACCTGTCCGGCCTCGACCTCGCGCAGGGCGATCACGCCATCGCGTGGCGCGCGCAACTGGGCGTAGCCAGCCTGGTTTCTTGCGACATCGAGCTGTGCCCGCGCGGCTTTCGCCTGGCCCGCGGCGGCGGCGTAGGCGGCCTGCTGGGCATCCAACGCGGAACGACTGACCAGCTGCTGTTGCGCCAAGCTGGCGTATCGCGCGCGATCAGCCGCAGCACGCGAGCGTTCGCCGTCCGCGGCCGCCAGTCGCGCCTGCGCGGCCTGCACCTGCAACTGCAGGTCGGTGGGATCCAGTTCGGCCAGCAGTTGACCGCGGCTCACCTGGTCGCCGACGTCGACCAGGCGCCGCACCAGGTTGCCGCCAACGCGGAAAGACAATGAGGCTTCTTCGCGGGCGCGGATTTCGCCGGCATAGGCCAGTGCAGTGGCTTGGGTTGCGGGGGCTGGATGAACCACCAATACCGGTCGCGGCGGCGCAGCCACTTGCGCCGCGTTGCCGCATGCCGACAACGCCAGTACCAAAACGGCCTGCACCCACCATTCCCCGTGCTTGGTTTGCATGTGCATCCCGGTGCCGATCGGCTGAAAGATTAATGAACCAATGGGTATGGTATAAATAACGAACCGAATAGTCTAGTATTAATCCATGTCGCGCAAACCCGCAATCGCCCCCAAGCCTGCCGCACCCGGCCGACCCAAGGACATGGGAAAACGCAGCGCAATCCTTGAGGCGGCACGTCGGCTGTTCGCCAGCCAGGGCTTCGACGGTGTCAGCATGGACCAGATCGCGGCCGAGGCCAGCGTCTCCAAGCTCACCGTATACAGCCATTTCGGCGACAAGGAAGCCTTGTTTGCCGAGGTGGTGAAGTCGTATTGCGAGCAGCGACTGCCTGATTCGTTGTTCCAGGTGCTGCCGGGGGTACCGCTGCGCGAACGCCTGCTGCGGATCGCCAGGGCATTTTTCACCATGGTCAGCGCGCCGGAGGCGGTCGCCGGCCATCGCATCCTGTGCTCGCCAAGGATGGTGGATTCGTCGCTGCCGCGATTGTTCTGGGAAGCTGGCCCCCAGCGCGTGCAAGAGGCATTCGCAAACTTGCTGGAGCGTCGCACGCTGGCCGGCGAACTCGCGATTGACGACGTTCCACGCGCTGCAGCGCAGTTCTTCACCTTGCTCAAGGGCGAACCACATGCGCGGATGGTCTTCGGCTGCTGCACGATGCAGCGCCAGGACGCCGAGCAGCACCTGGCCGCAACCGTCGACCTGTTCCTGAGGGCCTATGCGCCGCGCTGAGCCGCGGCGGTCTGCTCCGGTCTCGGTGACCTCGGCTTCGGTGACTTCGGTCTCGGTGACTTCTGGCACTCAGTGCGGGTGTGGTAGCACAGCCATGCTGTTCCCGACTTTTGATCCCCGTGCGGGTAAAATCGCCCGCCTGTCGACCTGGCTACGAGAGAACCGATGAATTCGCTGTCCATGAGCACGCCTGAAGCCGCGCCTGGCCTGGCCGGGTACGACTTTGTCCGCGCCCGCGAAGCCATGGTCGAGCACCAGGTGCGGCCTTGGGACGTGCTGGATACACGCGTGCTTGAAGTGCTGTCGTTGTTGCCACGCGATGCGTTTGTTGCAGAAGGCTACCGCGTCCTCGCGTATGCCGACGTGCCGTTGCCGATCGGCCATGGCGAGTTGATGTTCAAACCGGTGGTCGAAGGCCGCATGTTGCAATCCCTGGCCTTGCTCCCAGGCGACGAGGTACTGGAAATCGGCACCGGCAGCGGCTGGATCAGTGCCTGCCTGGGCCAGCTCGCAGGCGAAGTCCTGAGCCTTGAGTTGCGTGCCGAGCTTGCAAATGCCGCGCGCGAGCGGCTGGATGCCAACGGCTTGGGCAACAACGTGGTCGTCGAAGTGGCCGATGCGCTGCACTACGAGACCACGCGCCGCTTCGACGCGATTTGTGTCACCGGGGCAGTGAGTTCGATTCCCGAGCGCTTCGTGCACTGGCTGCGTCCTGGCGGTCGCCTGTTCGTGGTGCACGGGCAGGCTCCGGCAATGGAGGCAGCGCTCCTGCATCGCCAAGGCCCGGCGGTCAACGCCACGCGTACTGAATCGTTGTTTGAAACCGACATTCCTTACCTCACCGGCGCAGCGCCGGTGCCGCAGTTCCATTGGTAACCCCGCCACCAAGGATTCCCATGATCCATCGCCCCCTCGCCCTCGCCCTGGCCCTCGCCATCGCCCTGCTCCCGGTTGCCGGCGCCCACGCCGAAGACCTGCTGCAGACCTACCAACTCGCCCGCGCCGGCGATCCACAGCTCGCCGCTGCTGAATCCAACCGCCTGATCAGCCGCGAAGGCGCGGTGCAGGCGCGCGCGGCGCTGTTGCCGCAGATCAATGGTTCGGCCAGTTTCAACCGCTCCAACAGCACCGGCCCGTCAAGCACCACCCAGTTCGACCCGGTGACCGGGCAGCCGGTGCGCTTCAGCGGTGATTCGGAAAGCACAACAACAGCCGCCGCGTTGGCCTCAATGTCGACCAGGTGCTGTTCGACTTTGGTGCGTTCAGTCGCGTGGGCAGCCAGAAGGCGCGCAGCCGCGCAGCCGAATTCACCTTGGCATCGGCCGGCGACTCGCTGGTCACGCGCACTTCAAAGGCCTACTTCGACGTGCTCGTTGCAATCGAAACCCTCGCTGCGGCCGAAGCCCAGGAAACCGCGCTGAAGAAGCAATTCGACTTTGCCAGCAAGCGCCTGGAAGTCGGCCTGGCGCCAATTACCGACGTGCACGAAGCGCGCGCCACCTACGACAGTGCCCGCGCAAACACGATCGTGGTGCGCAACGCGCTGGAGGATGCTTACCAGGCCTTGGCCGAAATCACCGGCCAGCCGGTACGCGACCTCAAGGGCCTTCCGGATGATTTCCAGCCGCAGTTGCCGCTCGAGCGCGACGCCGATGGCTGGGTGGCCGCCGCGATCGACAACAATCCGGCGCTCAAGGCCCAGGAACTGCAGGTTGAAGCCAGTGATTCGGATGTCAATGCCGCGCGCGCAGGCCATCTGCCGAGCCTGAGCTTCGGCGGTAGTTACGGCAAGAACGCGTCCTGGGGCGATAGCACCTTCACCAGCACCAATCCTCCGTTCTCCAGTACCTACCCGACTGGCGGCCAGAGCCGCGGCCCGTCGTACGGGGTCACCTTGAACGTACCGATCTTCGCCGGTGGCGCCACCCAATCGCGCGTGCGCCAGGCGCTGGCGCAGCGCGACATCGCCAAGGACCAGCTCGAGCAGCAGAAGCGCGGATTGGTCCGCAGCACCCGCAACGCCTACCAGACACTGGTCGCGGGCATCAGCGAGGTCGAGGCGCGTCGACTGGCCCTGGTTTCGGCCAAGAGTGCGTACGGCGCCTCGCAGGTCGGTCTTGAAGTTGGAACGCGCACGGTGATCGACGTGCTGATCAACCAGCAGAACCTGTTCAACGCGCAACGCCAATACGCGCTGGCCAAGTACAACTTCCTGCAGAACCGCCTGCTGCTGGAACAAGCCGCCGGCACCCTGGACATCGCCGATGTGCAGGACATCAACCGGCTGCTGACCGTCGACGCCGACGCGCAACTGTCGACGAGTGATCGCGCGTCAACCCAGCAGTAGTTGCCTCAGGGTGGCGGCATGCCTGCCGCCACCACATCGAGGGTTCGGTGCAGCGCACCGCGCCCTTCCTCGACCAGCGCCCGCCCCGCAACCACCATTGCCGCGCGCGCATCGGGGTCTGCCAACAGCACCGTGACTTCGTTGGCCACCCCGGAAGCGTCCGCAACAATCCGCAACGCACCGGCAGCGCGCATCCGCGCGGCGATATCGCTGAAATTGTGCAGGTGCGGGCCGGTCACGATCGCGGTCCCCACGGCCGCAGGTTCCAACAGGTTGTGTCCGCCAATGTCCTGCAGGCTTCCGCCGACGAAGGCGACCTGCGCGCAGCCATAGAACGGCACCAGTTCGCCCAGGGTATCGATCACGAAGACCGCATCGTCCCGATCGGGCCAATGCGTGAACCGGCGGGTGGCCACGCGCCAGCCTGCCTCGACGCATTGTTGCGCCACCGCCCGGAATCGTTCGGGATGACGCGGCGCCCACAGCAACAGGAGGTCCGGCCAGCGACCACGCAACTGGCGATGGATGGCGATCACCGCCGCTTCCTCGTCGGCATGGGTGCTGGCGGCGATCCATGCTGGCCTGTCGCCGGCGCGCACGCGAAAGTCCCGGGTGAAGCCGACGCCTTCATCGGCGCCCATGCTGTCAGGCAAGGGGATGTCGTACTTGAGGTTGCCGACATCGCGAGTGGTGGCCGGATCAGCACCCAGGCGCACGAAGCGTGCAGCATCCTCCGCCGATTGCGCCAACACCCCGCGCAACGTGCGCAATGCGCGCGACAGCAAGGGTCGCAGGATCCGGTAGCCGCGCAGCGAACGCTCCGATAGTCGCGCGTTGACGATCCACGCGGGTACGCCATGCTCGCGACAGCCGAACATCAGGTTGGGCCATAACTCGGTTTCCAGCACCAGCGCGGCCTGCGGCCGGTAATGCCGCAGGAAGCGCGCAACCGCGCCAGGCAGATCGTAGGGCAAGTAAACGTGCTCGACCGTGTCACCCCACAGGGCGCGGATACGTGCCGAGCCAGTTGGGGTGATGCTGGTCACCAGCAGGCGCAGGTCAGGCCTTTGTTCGCGCAAGGCATTGACCAGCGGCGCTGCCGCGTTGACCTCTCCTACCGACACCGCATGTACCCAGATCGTGGCCGCGTGCCTCGGCGGGCTGCCATACAAGGCATAGCGCTCGCTCCAACGCAGCAGGTATTCACCTTGGCGGAAGCTGCGCCAGATCAGGTGGTATAGCGTGATCGGCAACAACAGGTACAACGCGGCCGAATACAGGCCGCGCAGCACTCGTTCGATGGGATCTGCCCGCATCGCGACAGGATAAGCGAAGGCCAAGGCTAGAATCCGCACCATGACTGCTTCCGCCACGCCCACCCACCCCGGACCCATGCCGCTCGCGCCACGCCACTGGCCAATGTGGGTGCTGGTGGCAGCGATGGCGACGCTGGCCCGCCTGCCCTGGCCGCTGCAGCGTGGGCTCGGTCGTGCCTTGGGTTCGCTATTGCGCTGGACGATGGGTACGCGCCGCCAGATCGCGGCCCGCAACCTGGAGCTGTGTTTTCCGGAATTGGATCCAGCGACGCGCACACGGCTGCTTCGGCGCAACTTCGCCGCATTGGGGATCGGACTGTTCGAATTCGCGCGGGCGTGGTGGGGTTCGATTGCCGCCTCACGCCGCGGGTTGCAGTTGCAAGGTCTGGAACACCTGGACGCGGCACGCGCCGCGGGGCGCGGCGTGATCCTGGTGTCCGGCCATTTCACTACCCTGGAAATCTGCGGTCGCTTGCTTTGCGACCGGGTGCCGCTGGCGGGCATGTACCGAGAACACGCGCAGCCCGTGCTGGAATGGGCGGTCAAGCGTGGGCGCCTGCGTTACGCGGTGGCGATGTTTGGACGCGAAGAATTGCGACCCGCGATCCGGCACCTCAAGTCGGGCGGCGTGCTCTGGTTCGCGCCGGACCAGGACACGCGACGCGGTGACAGCGTATTCGTGCCGTTCTTCGGCCGGCCGGCCTCGAGCTTGACCTCGACCCACCAATTGGCGCGACTGTCTGGTGCTGCAGTACTCGCATTCGCCCATGAACGCCGTGGCGACGGCAGCTATTGCCTGCGCCTGACCCCGGCCTTTGACGACTTTCCCACGACTGATCCCATCGCCGACACCGCACGGGTGATGGCCGCGATCGAGGCGATGGTGCGGGTGGCGCCAACCCAATACTTGTGGATCCACCGCCGCTTCAAGCGCCAACCCCACGGCGACGATCCCTACGCGTGATCCGGGTCGGTCGGCGCGCCGGCCGCAGGCTTCAGTACAGCGGCGGTTCGCCAGGCGGTCGGGTCTTGAAACGGCGGTGCACCCACAGGTATTGCTCGGGGTGGCGACGCACCACGGTTTCGAGTTCGGCCATGTAGCGGGCCGCGTCGACCACCGGGTCACCCGTGGGCCAATCGGGCCACTGCGGCCGGATCTGCAGTTGATAGCGGCCATCACTGCCACGTTGCAGCCAGGTGGGCAATGCCACCGCACCGGTCTCTTGCAGCAAGTCCGGCAGCGCGGTCAGGGTCGCCGCCGCAATGCCAAAGAACGGCACGAAGGCGTTGCGATAGCTGAAATCCTGGTCGCCCAGGTACAGCACCGTGCCACCTCCGCGCAATTCAGCAAGCAATGCAATCTTGTCTTTCTTGGCGATGGTCGCGGCGAAGGCTTGCTGGCGTGCAGCATCCAGCCACTGGTCCAGGCAAGCGTCGTTGTTGCGCCGGGCATGCAGGGTGATCGGGTAACCACTCGCCTCCCCGACCAGGCGGCCGGCAAGTTCGAATGCCGGCATGTGCCCGGTCACCAACAGCACGCCCCGGCCCTGCGCGTGCGCGCGTTGCAGGTGTTCAAGGCCGTCGACGTCGAACAGCCCTCGCAATGCGGCGGATGGCGCGAACCATGCACGCAGCGATTCGAACACGCCGGTCATGGTCGCGCGCATGGTGGCATGCAGCAGCCGCCGCCGGGCTTCGGCGTCCAGGTCCGGGAAACAAAGCGCGATATTCCTGGCGGCGATCCTGCGCCGGCGCACCAACGCCGGCCACAACACCCAGGTCGCGATTGCGCCCAGGCACAACAACCACTGCTGCGGCAACCTGGAAATCCCGCCGGCCAACCAGTTTGCCGGCGCGAACCAGGCGCAATGACGCATCCGCGCCGTGCTCACGCGGCTGGCGCGGAGTCGCGTGCCAGCAGGCTGCCGGCATACAACGCCGCCAACAGCAGGGTCAATCCGCCCCAGAAAGTGGAGTAGAACGCCAGATGGGTATTGAGCGGGAACACGGTCACAGCCAGTGCCAACATTGCAGGGCGCGCGGCAACGCGCGCGCGCAGGCTTGCATAATTCCACGCGCGCAATGCCAGCGCCATGCCGGCCAACCAGCACAACAAGCCAAGCACGCCGGTCTCGCTGAGGATTTCCAGCACGATCTGGTGCGCGTGCAGCGCCGGCCCCTCGCCCCAGGCAGGCACTTCGCCAGGATGCTGGTCGCATCCCGGGAACGCATCACGGAAGCCACGTGCGCCAACTCCGTTCACCGGGTGCGCACGCGCCATGCACACTGCGGCGCCCCAGATCCGGGTGCGTCCGGACAGCGCGATGTCGACCCCGTTCGGGTCGGCAGCCAGTGCGTGTCCGGTGCGCTGCATGCGCTCGCGCACCTGCGGCGACGTCGCGGTCAATACGACCAGTGCGATCGCGCCGAATGCAAACACGCCCAGCAGCCGCTTCCAGCCCAGCAATTGCCAGCCAGAGAACACCAGCACCAGGCCGAACGTCAACCAGGCCGCACGTGCGCCAGCGAGCAGGACGACGATGCCGACGGCAGCGGCCGCCACCAGCCAGCCCGCGCTGCCGAAACGCTTTGTCGCTGCATACAACGCGAACGGCGACAAGCTCGCAATCACCACGCCCAGCTTGAGGTTGCACGGGCCGAGCACCCCGCTGAGGCGATCGACCTGCGCGGTTGCGCTCACCGCGCACATGCCGTGGCCACTGATCGCATGCTTGGCGACATCGATCCCCCAAAACAGCGGACTGGTCCCGGCCATGGCCTGTATCAAGGCATCCAGGGTCCATATCCCGATGATGACGCCGAGTCCACCAAACGTGATCCGACGACTGCGCGAATCGGCTACCGACGCGGCCACCAGCCACAGGAACGGCAGGTAGCGAAGGTCCACCACTGCTTCCCGGATCGCGCGGCCATGGTCGACGGCATCAAACGACGACAACAGTTCCGGCAACCAGTAGGAACAGAACAACACGCTGGTCAATGCCCACGTCGGGCCAGTGAGCAGTCGACTGCCATCGCGGAATCGGACCAGCAACAGGCGCCCAATCGCCGCCAACGCGCCAAGCACCATCACCCCTTCGGCATACCCGGGGGCCGGCCAGAGCGCGACGAAGGCCAGGACCCAGGCGGGCGCCCAGCGCCAGCCCACCGCCATGGGACCGGTTTGCAGGTGTGCGCCATGCAGGCGTTCGTCAGCGGTTCTGGGCAAGTTCGTCATAAAGCGACAGGGTCGCCTCCTGCATGGCACGCAACGTGTCCGGCATCCTAACCTCCGGTGCCACGACTTGGGCAAGGGTGCGGCGGACGGCGGCAGCGAGCTCCGCTGCATCGAACGGTTCCACCGCCCCTTGCGGCCACCAGCGGCCAAGCAGCTCGCCGACGCCACCCTGGTTCCAGCCGAGCACCGGCCTGCCCACGGACAAGGCTTCGATCACCGTGCGTCCAAATGCCTCGGGTTTGTGCGACAGCTGCAAGACCAGGTCACTGGCGGCATAGGCAAGGGCAATCGCGCTGGTGGGCGCGGTGATGGCAACGACATCCGCCAAACCCGCTTGCGCGGCTTGCGCCAGCAGCTCGGCCACATAAGCCAGCCGTCCCGGGTCGCGCGCGCCAGGCATCCACAAGCGCGCATCGCAGCCGTCGGCGCGCAACGTCGCCAGCAGGTGCAACGCATCGGCGTGTCCCTTCAATCGGGTCCCGCGACCGGGCAGCAGCAGCAGCGGGCCATCGCCTCCCAGCTGTGGATGCAGCGCGGCGACCTCAGCGCGTGCCGCCGGATCCGGCAGCGGCGCGCGCGGGAAATCCGCAGGGTCAATGCCACGTTCGATCACCTGCAGTCGCGCCGGCTCGACGTCCGGATAATTTCGCAGCACGAACTCCCGCACCGTGTCAGACACGCAAACCACGCGCTCGCCGGTGGTCATGACTGCGCTGTAGCGCGAGGGTGTGTTGAGTCCGTGCACGGTGGTCACGAAGTGCGGACCAGCACCTGCGCGCAGGGCCAGCCGGGCCAGCCAGGCAGGCAGGCGTGAGCGCGCATGCACGATGTCAACGCGCTCACGCGCAAACAGGCGGCGCAGGGTGGCGACATGGCGCAGCGACAACAGCGACTTGCGGCCGATGTCGAGTTCAAGGTGTCGTGCACCGGTGGCTCCCAGCGCTGGCACCAGGCGCCCGCCGGCGGACACGACCAGGGCACGATGGCCGGCCTTGACCAATGCGTCCGCGATCTCGAGCGTAGAACGTTCGACGCCGCCGGATTCCAGCGCCGGCAGCAGTTGCACGACGGTCAGTGGGCGCATCGGTGGCGTGGCGCGCGGCGGCGCGACCGGATCAGTCGACCAGCACGAAGTGAGCGCCACAGTAAGGGCACTGGCTTTCACCGCCTTCATCGGCGATTGCCATGTACACGCGCGGATGCGAATTCCACAGTGCCATCGACGGCAACGGACAACTCAATGGCAAGTCAGTGCGATGCACTTCGTAGCGCTGCTGGGCGTTGGCGGGTGCGGAAGCCATCGTGGGAGCATGCTGGACCATGGCGTTTCGTCGAAGTCTGCGGAGACCCCATTTTAGCTACGAATCTTCGACAAGGTCGAAGAGCAGCAGGTCGGCGCCAAGGCCGGTGATGTGCCGGGGGGTGGATTCAGCGACGAAACCGATGGCGTCGCCGGCCGCCAGGCTGCGGTCGCCGATGGTGATCTCGCCCTTTGCCACGTGCAGCCAGTAGCGTCGCTCCGGATCTGGCGAGAAGTCCACCTCATCGCCTGCATCCAGCAGCACCCCGCGCAGCCATGCCTGTTGGCGGATCGCCAGGCTGCCCTGGCTGCCGTCTGGTGACGCCAGGGTCGCCCAGCGTCCGCGTCGTAGCGCGGGATCAAATGTGCGCTGGGCATAGGCCGGTGGCGCGTTGACCCGGTCTGGCTGGATCCAGACCTGCAGGAAGTGCACGGGTTCGGTCGCCGACGCATTGAACTCGCTGTGGTCGATGCCGTGACCCGCACTCATCCACTGCAGCTCGCCCGGATGCAGGACCCCTCCACCACCGGCATTGTCGCGATGTTCCAGCGCGCCAGACAGCACGTAGCTGAGGATCTCCATGTTGGCGTGGTGGTGCTGCGGGAACCCCGCAGCTGGCGCGACCCGGTCCTCGTTGATGACCCGCAACGGGCCGAAGCCCATCCATTGCGGATCGTGGTAGTGGCCAAACGAGAAGGTATGGCGGCTCTGGAGCCAGCCGGCATCGACCACCCCACGCGCGCTACCTGGTCGTTCAATGATCATTGCGGGCTCACTCCTTCGGCATTTCCGCGGTGGCCTCGGTGGTGATGCGCAACGCAATCTGGTCGCTGACCATCGGCACGTATTTGGTGATCCCGAACGCCGAACGCGAGATGGTGGCACTGGCGTCAAAGCCGATCGACGATGCCTTGCCCATCGGATGCGGAGCGGCCTTGTTGAGTGTCACGTTGAGCAGCACCGGCTTGACCACGCCGTGCAGGTCGAGGTTGCCGGTGACTTCCAGCCGGCCCTCGCCGAGGACGCGGACCGAGGTACTCTTGAAGGTCGCCACCGGATAGTGCTGCACATCGAAGAAATCCGCGCTTTTCAGGTGCTCGTCGAGCTTGGGCACGAAGCTGTCAATTGCCGACATCGGCAATGTGACCTCGACCGAGGACTGCGCGGGCGCATCTGGGTCATAGACGATGGTGCCGGTGGTGCCGGCAAAATTCGCGCTGGGGTTGGAATAGCCGAAATGGTTCCAGGTGGCCAGCACCACGGTATGGTCCGGGTCGATCCTGTAGGTGACGCCGGCAGCACTGGCACCAAAGGTTGCGGCGGCCAGCAAACTGGCAAGGACGATGCGATTGAACGACATGGGGGATGCTCCGTGGCTTTGGGTGGGTGACAGCTGGATGGGTTACAGGATTCGGCAGGCCTCGTCGAAATCCAGTCGCGGTGCACGCGGACGCAGGCTCGATTCCTCGCCAAGCCCCAGGTTGACCAGGAAGTTGGAGCGGATGGCGGTGCCTGCGAAGAACGCCGCATCGAGCTTGGCGGCATCGAAACCTGACATGGGGCCGCAGTCCAGGCCAAGCGCGCGCGCGGCCAGGATCAGGTAGGCACCCTGCAAGCTGCTGCTGCGCAGGGCAGCGCGATAGAGGTCGGCCTCCGGCGAATCGGAGAACCAGCCGCGCGCAACGGTGTGCGGTACCAGCACCGGTAGCTTGTCGAAGAACGCCATGTCGTAGGCCACGATCACGGTGCATGGCGCGGACATGGTCTTGGCGTAGTTGCCCTTGTCCAGGGTCGCTCCGAGCTTGGCCTTGGCGTCCGCGGATTTCACGAACACGAACCGTGCCGGACACGTGTTGGATTGGGTCGGACCGAATTTCACCAGGTCATAGAGTTGACGCAACAGCGCGTCGCCGACGTCGCCGGTGAAGGCGTTGTAGGTACGGGCCTGGCGGAACAACTGATCCAGGACCGGCGCTTGCAACGCAGGCAGGTCGTGGTGTTCGCGGGTCGAGGAGTCGGGCATCAGGTGTCCTTCGTGGCGTGCTGCACCCAGTGTAGAGTGTGGGCCACCGCTTTCCGTCGACACCGCCGCAACGTACGGTCGCAGCCATGGAACAATCCACACGCATCGCTGCCACTGGCACCTGGGCGC